>NZ_MUBA01000017.1 GCF_002154575.1 Streptomyces bobili | reverse complement strand
ACGACGTGCTGGCCGCCGCAGCCCTGCGGCGGCCAGCACGTCGTCGACCGGTGCGGTGAGGCGGCCACGCCGGGAGATCACCACATGCGGATGCGCCGCGTAGGAGGCCAGGTCCAGACCGGCGGCGCAAGGGTGGCCGGCACGCATCGCCACGACGAGCCGGTCCTCGCCGAGCGGCTCGGACCGGAACTCGGGCAGGGTCGGCCGGCCGCCACCGAGTTCCAGATCGACGCGGCCGTGACGCAGGTCGTCGGCGTCGACGGGGTTCTCCGCCAGCACCCGCAACCGCACGCCGGGAGCCCGCTCCTGGATCCTGCCGACCAGGACCGGTGCCAGCGACACGGCCACCGCGTCGTGACACTGGACCGTGAAGGTGCGATCGAGTCCGGCAAGGTCCAACTCGCGGACCGGGGACAGCACTTCGTGCGCCTGCCGGACCAGCCGGTGCACCTCCTCCCGTACCGAGACCGCGTACGGGGTGGGGGCCATGGAGTGGCCGGTGCGCACCAGGATGTCGTCCCCGGTGACGGCCCGCAGCCGGCCCAGGGTGCGGCTGACCGCGGGCGAGGACAGGTGCAGCCGCTGGGCCGCGCCCCCCACGCTGCCCTCTTCGAGCAGGGCGTCCAGCACGGTCAGCAGATTCAAGTCCAATTGCATGGAAGTAAATCCTAGCCAGACATAAATCCACTTCAATCAACTTCAGGAGCGTCCCGTGACCCAGGAACTGCTGTCCGCGACCGTCGCCGCCGTCCGCCACGCCGGATCCCGGATGATGACGCGCTATTCCACGGAGTCCCGTCAGCCGGGCCTTCCCGAACTGCTCGCGAGTCTGCGGGCCAATGACGCGGCCGTCGTCGACATCCTGCGCCCGGCGCTGACCGCGGCCCTGCCGAGTGCGGGCTGGCTGAACGACGAGCACGGGTCGGGATCGATGGCCGCGGGCGAGTGGTGGCTCATCGACCCGGTCGGCGGCAACGTCAACGCCGTGCACGGCATGCCCGACTGGAACATCGGCGTGAGCCTCGTCCGCGACGGCCGCCCGGTCCTGGCGGTGGTCCACGCCCCGGTCCTCGACGAGATGTTCACCGCCACCGAGGGCGGCGGGGCGTTCCTCAACGGCGTACGGCTGCGGGTTTCGGCCAAGACGTCGCTGGATGCCGTGCTGGCCGGGACCGGGCAGGCCCAGCCCGGACACGACCCCGACCTCGCCGAGCGCACCGGCTCCGCCCTCACCGCGATGCTGAACTCCGCCCTGTGCGTGCAGGTCTCCGTGCCGGTCACCGGCCAGCTCGCCCAGGTCGCCGCCGGCCGGATGGACGTGCACTGGCAGTTCGACAACGTCCGCTCCCACACCGCCGGTGTGCTGCTGGTCCAGGAGGCCGGAGGCGTCGTGACCGACCTCGAGGGCAAGCCGTGGGAGCCGGCCACCACGAGCTACCTCGCCGCCGCGCCGGGCGTGCACGCCGCCGCACTGGACGTCCTCACCAGGTGACGGACGTCCGGACCGGGCCGTCTCCGCCCTCCTCTCCGGCTGTCAGGATTGACCACTATGCTCACTTCATGCCGGAGGCCGCAGGCGAGGGTCGCACCGCGCTCGACGGACCGCTGGAGAGAAGGGGAGGCGATCGTGTGCTGAGAGAGGTCGCCGCAACCCGCTACGTCGAACCCCTGCGCTCCGGCGGCTCCGTGCCCGCGGTCGTCGAGGCCGACGACCTGGGGACGTACGTCGTGAAGTTCACCGGCTCCGCGCAGGGTCGCAAGGCGCTGGTCGCCGAGGTGATCGTGGGCGAACTGGCGCGGGCCCTGGGCCTGCGCTTCCCCGAGCTGGTCCTGGTCCACTTCGACCCGGCGATCGCCGACGACGAGCCCCACCAGGAGGTCCGCGACCTGCACGCCGCCAGCCACGGCGTCAACCTCGGCATGGACCATCTGCCGGGCGCGCGGGACTTCACCCCGGACATCGCCGAGGTGTTCCCCGTGGACCCCCTGGAGGCCGGCCGGATCGTCTGGCTCGACGCCCTCACCGTCAACGTCGACCGGACCGTCCACAGTTCCAACCTGATGGTGTGGCCCACGCTCGGCACCGTGCCCCCGCGCCTGTGGCTCATCGACCACGGCGCCGCCCTCGTCTTCCACCACCGCTGGGACGGCTCCGACCCGGCGAAGAGGTACGACTTCCGCCACCACGCCCTGGGCCGCCACGCCCCCGACGTACGGGCCGCCGACGCCGAACTGGCGCCCAGGGTCACCGAGGAGCTGCTGCGGGAGATCGTCGCCGAGGTGCCGGACGCCTGGCTCCTGGACGAACCCGCCTTCACGACCGCGGACGAGGCCAGGACGGCGTACGTGAACCATCTCCACGCCCGCGCGGCTGCCTCCGCGGCCTGGCTGCCCACGGACTTCCCCACCCGCGACGAACTCGCCGCCGAAGAGGCCCGGCGGGCCGCGAAGACCAGGCAAGGACGGCCGGACTGGCTCAAGCGGGTCCCCGACCTGCACGGCAAGCCGGCCGCGGAACAGGATTGGTCGGTACACCTCGGATGACGGAACCATCGGACGGCCGGCGGGTCGAGATCGAGTACTGCACCCAGTGCCGCTGGCTGCCCCGCGCCGCCTGGCTGGCACAGGAACTGCTCACCACCTTCGAGGCGGAGCTGACCGAGCTGGCCCTCAAGCCGGGCAAGGGCGGCGTCTTCGTGGTCCGGGTGAACGACGAGGTCGTCTGGGACCGCCGCGAGCAGGGCTTCCCGGAGCCGACCGCGGTCAAGCGGCTCGTCCGCGACCGAGTGGCCCCGGGGAAGTCCCTGGGCCACTCGGACAAACCGGAGTGAGAACCGCAGTGAACTGTCGCCGGGGTCAGCCTGTGAGCTGCTCGTAGGCCGGCAGGGTGAGGAAGTCGGCGTAGTCCTCGTCGAGGGCGACCGTCAGCAGCAGGTCGTGGGCCTGCTGCCAGTGGCCGGCCGCGAAGGCCTCCTCGCCGATCTCGGCGCGGACGGCGGCCAGTTCGGCGGCGGCGACCTCGCGGGCCAGCTCCGGCGTCACCCTCACCGTCGTACCGTCGCGTTCGACCTCGACGCCCGCGTTGATCCACTGCCAGATCTGCGAGCGCGAGATCTCGGCCGTCGCCGCGTCCTCCATCAGGTTGAAGATGGCGACCGCGCCCAGCCCGCGCAGCCACGCCTCGATGTAACGGATGCCCACCTGCACGGCGTTGACGAGACCGGCGTACGTCGGCCGCGCCTGGAGCGAGTCGACGGCGAGCAGGTCGGCCGCCTTGACGTCGACGTCCTCGCGCAGCCGGTCCTTCTGGTGGGGCCGGTCGCCGAGGACCCGGTCGAAGGACTCCATGGCGATCGGCACCAGGTCGGGGTGGGCGACCCAGGACCCGTCGAAGCCGTCGCCGGCCTCCCGGTCCTTGTCGGCCCGCACCTTCTCGAAGGCGACCTTGTTGACCTCGGCGTCGCGGCGCGAGGGGATGAAGGCCGCCATGCCGCCGATGGCGTGGGCGCCGCGCTTGTGGCAGGTGCGCACGAGGAGTTCGGTGTACGCGCGCATGAACGGGGCGGTCATCGTGACCGCGTTGCGGTCCGGCAGCACGAACCTCGGCCCGCCGTCACGGAAGTTCTTCACGATGGAGAACAGGTAGTCCCAGCGGCCCGCGTTCAACCCCGAGGCGTGGTCGCGGAGTTCGTAGAGGATCTCCTCCATCTCGTACGCGGCGGTGATCGTCTCGATGAGGACGGTCGCGCGCACACTGCCCTGCGGGACGCCGATGTGGTCCTGCGCGAACACGAACACGTCGTTCCACAGACGGGCTTCGAGGTGCGACTCGGTCTTCGGGAGGTAGAAGTACGGTCCCTTGCCGAGGTCGAGCAGCCGGCGGGCGTTGTGGAAGAAGTACAGGCCGAAGTCGACGAGGGCGCCGGGGACGGCCCGGCCGTCGACCTTCAGGTGCCGCTCGTCCAGGTGCCAGCCGCGCGGACGCATGACGACGGTCGCCAGCTCCTGCGCGGGGCGCAGGGCGTACGACTTGCCGGACACCGGATCGGTGAAGTCGATGTTCCCGCGGTACGCGTCGATCAGGTTGAGCTGGCCGAGGACGACGTTCTCCCAGGTCGGCGCGGAGGCGTCCTCGAAGTCGGCGAGCCAGACCCGTGCGCCCGAGTTGAGGGCGTTGACGGTCATCTTGCGGTCGGTGGGGCCGGTGATCTCCACCCGGCGGTCGTCGAGCGCGGCGGGCGCGGGGGCGACCTTCCAGGAGTCGTCGGCGCGGATCGCGGCGGTCTCCGGGAGGAAGTCGAGCGTGCACGTGCGGGCGATCTCGGCCCGGCGCTCCGCGCGCAGCGCGAGGAGTTCGTCACGGCGCGGCGTGAACCGGCGGTGCAGCTCGGCCACGAAGGCGAGGGCCGCGCCGGTGAGGACCTCGTCCTGCCGGGGCAGGGGCTCGGCGTCGACGACGGCCGCCGGGGACGGCACGGATGCGGACATGAGCTGTCACTTCCTTCAGCGAGCGTGGCACCGGGTGCCGGACGACCCGGGTGGGGCGGGGAGCGTGCGGAGAGCGACCGAACGCTTCTGAGCAGTGGATTCTAGTTTCCTCATCGTGGAAGTTCAATGGTTTGTTGATGTCGAGATTCTCCGGGTCGAGGGAAGGTGGCTCTGCGTGCCACCCCGTTCACTCAAGGTGGATCAGATCGTCCACCGTGTCGATGTCGTACGGCCGGGCCACGTCCCCGCACTCCACCAGCCGGATCTCCGGCTCGTGCGCCGTCAGGTAGCCGCGTGCCCCCCGGTCGCCCGTCGCGGCCTCCGCGACACCGGCCCAGTGGGCGGCCCCGAGCAGCACCGGGTGCCCGCGCTTCCCGTCGTAGGCGGCGGACACCAACGACGACTCGCCCTCGTATCCGGCGAGCACCCGCGCCAGTGCCTCCTCCCCGATGCCGGGCTGGTCGACCAGCGAGACGAGCGCGGCCGTCGCCCCCGTCCCGGCCAGCGAGTCCAGACCGGCCCGCAGTGAGCCGCCCATGCCCCGCTCCCACTGCGGATTCACCACCGGCACGCACCCGTCGAGCCGCGCCCGCTCCTGTACGGCGTCGGCGGCGGCCCCCAGGACCACGTGCACGCGCGTGCAGCCCGCCGCGCGCAGCGCCCGCACCGCGTGTTCGACGAGCGGGCGCCCCCGGTGCGTCAACAGAGCCTTGGGGCGTCCGCCGAGGCGCCGCCCCCCGCCCGCGGCGAGGAGCAGTCCGGCGACCTGCCCGGCGACCTGGTGTTCCGTGTGCGTCATGCGTTCTGCATACCTGAAGAGGCGGCGGCCGGGCGGTGTCGCAGGGCTGAATTTCGGTCCCCGGTGTGGCGGAGCGGGTGCCGGGTGGCGTTTACTGACCCGCGTCCTCACGGCGTCTGACCACCGTCACCAGGACGCTACGTACGTACGTACGCACGAGGGATGTGCGAGGGGGAGAGCTGTGTTGCGGAGCTTGGGACAGAGGCCAGTGACCGGCAGCGACGAGGACCCGAGGGTGGCGGAACTGCGGACCGCGGTGTCCCGGCTGCGCCGCGAACTCGCCGCGCACCCGGCCGAGTTCCCGGACCGGGTCATCGCCGAGGACGAACTCGCCGCGCTCGCCGCGATGGCTGCCCACGGCACCCCGGAGATTCCGCGGCTGCGCCGCTCCCTGCTGCTGATCGCGGGCGCGATCGGCTCGGTGAGCGCGCTGGCGCGGGGGTTGTCGCAGGTGCGCAGCGCGGTGGACCTGTTCGGGGAGCCGCCGCGAAGGTGACGGACCGTCAGCGGCGCACGGCAGCGGTCCGGTTGCGGCGGCCCGCTTGCATAGGTCCCGTGGGATCGGCGCGCCGGGGAATCGGTGCCGTCGAAGCGGTCCCGTTCAGACGGTCGTGCCGCCCGGGTTCGACAGCACCTCGGACAGTTCCGCTGCCACCTGCTGGAGTACCGGCACGATCTTCCCGGTGGCGGACTCGGTGACGCGGCCCGCCGGCCCGGAGATCGAGATGGCCGCCGCGGTGGGGGAGTCGGGCACCGGGACCGCGAGGCAGCGCACGCCGATCTCCTGCTCGTTGTCGTCCACCGCGTAACCGGCGGTGCGGACCTCCGCCAGGGCCGCCAGGAAACCCTCCGGGGTGGTGATCGTCCTGTCCGTCGCGGCCGGCATGCCGGTGCGGGCGAGCAGCGCGCGCACCTCGGCGTCCGGGAAGGCCGCGAGGAGGGCCTTGCCCACGCCCGTGGAGTGCGGCAGGACCCGACGGCCGACCTCGGTGAACATGCGCATCGAGTGCTTCGACGGCACCTGCGCCACATACACGATCTCGTCGCCGTCAAGGAGCGCCATGTTCGCCGTCTCGCCGGTCTCCTCGACCAGCCGGGCCAGATACGGGCGGGCCCACGTGCCGAGCAGCCGGGCCGAGGACTCGCCGAGGCGGATCAGCCGCGGACCGAGCGCGTAGCGGCGGTTGGACTGCTGGCGGACGTACCCGCACGCGACCAGGGTGCGCATCAGGCGGTGGATCGTCGGCAGCGGGAGCCCGCTGCTCGCGGAGAGTTCGCTGAGGCCGACCTCCCCGCCCGCGTCCGCCATCCGCTCCAGCAGGTCGAAGGCGCGCTCGAGGGACTGGACCCCGCCGCTGCTGGACTTGGCGGAGTCGGTGGTGCTGGCGCTGGACGTCGGCACGGGCGCGTTCCTTTCGAAACCTGCGGGAAGGGCTGAAGCCTACCCGGCGGTCGGTTGACTCCCCGCTGGTGCGTAGCTACGTTCTGCTTGCCGGAAGGGTAATTCCGTTTTGTGGAAACGTCCAGAGTGGCCGCGCCGGGTGCACTGTGGAGGAGTGTGCCCTTGACGGCGTGGTGGCCGGGAGTGAAGACTCCTTCAACAGAACGTTGAATTCCGTTACGCGGAGGTTGCGCGGAGTGCGCCCGCAAGCGCGCCCCGGGCCGCCCCGCGTTTCGCGGAAGTGAACGGCGGCAGAGAGGGGTTCGGGTGTCCGACGCTGAACTGGTGCTGCGCTCCACGCGCGTCATCACTCCGGAAGGGACACGCGCCGCCTCGGTCGCGGTGTCCGCCGGCACGATCACGGCCGTACTCCCGCACGACGCCGCCGTACCGTCCGGCGCCCGCCTGGAGGACCTCGGCGACGACGTCCTGCTGCCCGGCCTCGTCGACACGCACGTGCACGTCAACGACCCCGGCCGCACCGAGTGGGAGGGCTTCTGGACCGCCACGCGCGCGGCGGCGGCCGGCGGCATCACCACCCTCGTCGACATGCCGCTCAACTCCCTCCCGCCGACCACGACGGCCGAAAACCTGAGCGTCAAGCGGCGGGTGGCCGCCGACAAGGCGCACATCGACGTCGGCTTCTGGGGCGGCGCCCTGCCCGACAACGTCAAGGATCTGCGCCCCCTGCACGAAGCGGGCGTCTTCGGCTTCAAGGCCTTCCTCTCCCCGTCCGGCGTGGACGAGTTCCCCCACCTCGACCAGGACCGTCTCGCCCGGTCCCTGGCCGAGATCGCCGGATTCGACGGCCTGCTCATCGTGCACGCCGAGGACCCGCACCACCTCGCGTCCGCCCCCCAGCAGGGCGGACCCAGGTACGCCGACTTCCTCGCCAGCCGCCCGCGCGACGCCGAGGACACCGCCGTCGCCGGCCTGATCGCCCAGGCGAGACGCCTGCACGCACGCGTGCACGTCCTGCACCTCTCCTCCAGCGACGCGCTCCCGCTGATCGCCGCCGCCAAGGCCGACGGCGTACGCGTCACGGCCGAGACCTGCCCGCACTACCTCACCCTCACCGCCGAGGAAGTGCCCGACGGCGCCAGCGAGTTCAAGTGCTGCCCGCCCATCCGGGAGGCCGCCAACCAGGACCTCCTCTGGCAGGCACTGGCCGACGGCACCATCGACTGCGTGGTCACCGACCACTCCCCGTCCACCGCCGATCTCAAGACCGGCGACTTCGCCACCGCCTGGGGCGGCATCTCCGGCCTGCAACTCAGCCTCTCCGCCGTCTGGACGGAGGCCCGCAGGCGCGGCCACGGCCTGGAGGACGTCGTCCGCTGGATGTCGACGCGCACGGCGGCCCTCGTCGGCCTCGACCGCAAGGGCGCCATCGAAGCGGGCCGCGACGCCGACTTCGCGGTCCTCGCACCCGACGAGACCTTCACCGTCGACCCGGCCGCCCTCCAGCACCGCAACCGGGTCACCGCCTACGCCGGCAAAACCCTGCACGGCGTCGTGAAGTCCACCTGGCTGCGCGGCGAACGCATCGTCGCCGACGGCGAGTTCACCGCCCCCAAGGGCCGGCTCCTCACCCGCGACCACTGACGCGAACCCCGCACCCGCCCGCACGCGGCCGACCCCCGAAAGGAACCCCTGATCACCGTGACGGCGCAGCAGCAACCCCTGTCGGCCGGTTTCACCGGCGACGCGAACCCCTACGGCGGAGGCGACCCGTACGCGGACTACCGCACCGCGGACCTCCCCTTCACCTCCCACGCCAACCTCGCCGACCGGCAGCTCGGCGCCGCCGTCATCGCCGCCAACGACGAGTTCTTCGCCCAGCGGGAGAACCTGCTGCTGCCCGGACCCGCCGAGTTCGACCCCGAGCACTTCGGGCACAAGGGCAAGATCATGGACGGCTGGGAGACCCGCCGCCGCCGGGGAGTCTCCGCCGACCACCCGTGGCCGACGGCCGACGACCACGACTGGGCCCTCGTCCGGCTCGGCGCGCCCGGCGTGATCCGCGGCATCGTCGTCGACACGGCCCACTTCCGCGGCAACTACCCGCAGGCGGTGTCGGTCGAGGCCACCTCGGTGGCGGGCTCGCCCTCGCCCGAGACCCTCCTCGGGGACGACGTGAAGTGGACGACGCTCGTCCCGCGCACCCCCGTCGGCGGCCACGCGGCGAACGGCTTCGCCGTCTCCGTCGAACAGCGCTTCACCCACCTGCGGGTCAACCAGCACCCCGACGGCGGCATCGCCCGGCTCCGCGTGTACGGCGAGGTCGTCCCGGACCCCGAGTGGCTGGCCGTCCTCGGCACCTTCGATGTCGTCGCCCTGGAGAACGGCGGGCAGGCCGAGGACGCCTCGAACCTCTTCTACTCGCCGGCCACCAACACCATCCGGCCGGGACGCTCCCGCAAGATGGACGACGGCTGGGAGACCCGCCGCCGCCGGGACCTGGGCAACGACTGGATCCGGTACCGGCTGGCGGCCCAGGCCGAGATCAGGGCGCTGGAGATCGACACGGCGTACCTGAAGGGCAACAGCGCAGGGTGGGCGGCCGTGTCCGTGCGGGACGGCGAGGAGGGGGAGTGGCGGGAGATCCTGCCGCGCACCCGCCTCCAGCCGGACACCAGCCATCGCTTCGTGCTGCCCGCCCCGGCGGTGGGCACCCACGCGCGCGTGGACATCTACCCGGACGGGGGCATCTCGCGGCTGCGGCTCATCGGCTCCCTGACGGAGGCCGGCGCGGGCGCCCTGCGGGCGAGGCACCAGGAACTGGGTGGCTGAGCCGAGTTCCGCTCCTGGCCCTGGGGGCTCCGCCCCCAAACCCCCGGCCTATGCCCACCCACCACCCGACTCGGTGAGATGAAAGGCGGGCCAAAAGCGGGTCCGGGGGCGCAGCCCCCGGACCCGCCCCGCAGCGGAGCCCTCACCTCACGCCGCGTGGCCGCCGTCCACCGCGAACTCCGCCCCCGTCACATAGGTCGCGCCCGCCAGGTACGCCACCGTCGACGCCACCTCACCGGCCGTGCCGAACCGGCCCAGCGCGGTCAGCGCCGCCTGACCGCCCGCGTACGGTCCGTCCGCCGGATTCATGTCCGTGTCGATCGGACCGGGATGGACGAGGTTGGCCGTGATCCCCCGCGGCCCCAACTCCCTCGCGAGCCCCTTCGTCAGCCCGACCAGCGCCGACTTGCTCAGCGCGTACAGTGTCCCGCCGGGGCCCGGCACCCGCTTGGCCATGCAGCTCCCGATCGTGATGATCCGGCCGCCGGCGCCCATCCGCCCGGCGGCCGACCGGGACGTGAGGAAGACGCCCCGCACGTTCACCGCGAGCACCCGGTCCACGTCCGCGAGCGACAGGTCCTCCAGCGGGCCGAGCACCCCGATCCCCGCGTTGTTCACCAGCACGTCGAGCCCGCCCAGCGCGTCCACCGCCGCGCCGACCGCACCCGCCGCCTCCCCGGCGTCCGCGGAGTCCGCTCGCAGGGCCACCGCACGCCGTCCCAGGGCCTCGACGGCCCGGACGACGTCGTCGGCCGCTTCCTTGCCGTTCACGTACGTCAGGGCCACGTCCGCGCCCTCCCGCGCCAGCCGTACCGCCGTCGCCGCACCGATGCCGCGGCTGCCGCCGGTCACCAGGGCCACCTTGCCGTTCAGGTTCTTCTCCGAAGTCGTCATGCGTTCATTCCAGCGCCGGGCGCCCCGCCGTGCTGGCGGCGAACGGACGCCGACCTCCCTCACCGGGCCGCTCTCACCCGACCGTCCTCGGCAGGCTCTCTACGTCCGCCAGAACAGGTGGTGCGTCACGCCGCTCGGGCTGGGCACGACGTCCAGGTGGTAGCGGTCGAGCAGCTCGTCGGGCGACTCCCACAGCTTCAGTCCGGAGCCGAGCTTCACCGGCGAGACCACCACGTGCAGGGTGTCGACGAGGCCGGCGTCGAGGAACTGCCGGATCGTGCTGACCCCGCCGCCGAGGCGGACGTCCTTGCCCCGCGCCGCTTCGCGCGCCTGTTCGAGGATCGCGGCCGGGTCGCCGGCGACGAAGTGGAACGTGGTGTCGGAGAGCGTGAGCGAGGGCCGCTCGTGGTGCGTCATGACGAACACGGGGGTGTGGAACGGGGGCTCCTCACCCCACCAGCCGCGCCACTCGTCGTCCTGCCAGGGCCCGCGCACCGGCCCGAACTTGTTGCGGCCCATGATCTCGGCGCCGATGTTGCGGGCGTAGTCCCGCGTGAAGAGGTCGTCGAGGCCCCGGCTGCCTCCGGGGTCGGTGCGCATGGGCCAGCTCGCCGTGGCGCCGGCCCAGGCGAACAGCCTTCCGGGGTCGACGTGGCCGAACGGCCGCTCGAGGCTCTGGTCCTCACCGGCACCGATGCCGTCGCTCGAGATGTTGAAGTTCTGGACCCTCAGCAACTGCGTCATGTGTTCCTCCTGTGCTGTCGGCAACGGAGGGGAGACCGTCAGGGCGACGGTTTCTCATCGGTCCGTCCGTGGCAGGTTAACTCCCGGAAAACTCATGCCGCTTGACGGGAAATTCTCGTGAGTTGTCATTGACATGCCATCATCTACGCGCGTCATCATGGAGCCATGAGATTCCCCCCACGAATCACACGCATCGGCGGCGCCGCCGCCCTCCTGTCCGCCCTCCTCGTCTGCGGCACCGTCTCCGCCGGGCCGGCGACCGCGGCGGCGACCGCGGTCGGCAGCATCTGCTACAGCGACCTGCCCTCGCAGGCGTACACCACGCTGCGGCTGATCGACCAGGGCGGCCCGTTCCCGTACGCGCAGGACGGATCCGTCTTCCAGAACCGGGAAGGCATCCTGCCCTCGAAGTCCTCGGGCTACTACCACGAGTACACGGTCAAGACGCCGGGCTCCTCCACGCGCGGCGCGCGTCGCATCGTGACCGGGCAGCAGACCGAGGAGGACTACTACACCGCCGACCACTACGCCAGCTTCGACCTGGTCGACCACGACTGCTGAGCCGGGCCGGCTCAGCAGTCGTACTCGACCGTCGTAGGGGAACGGACCGCTGCGTGGCGGGTCGTCGAGGAACGGTGCCACCGGCCGGAGGCCCGGCCCGCGTTCAGCCGGGCTTCCGGCTCTCCGCGGCGGCGAACAGGGCCAACGCGAGCACCAGCAGCGCGACGCTCGCGTAGACCTCGTAGCCGTCGAGGACGCCGAACCGCTGCACGAGTCCCCAGTCGAGGTCGGTGAACTCGTGCACCAGGCCGGCGACGCCCTGCACCAGGGCGAAGAATCCGAGTAGCTCCAGAAGCTGCTTCATGCCCCAGACCCTCGCCCCGCGGTCCCCCCACACACATCGGCCGCGGGGCGAGACGCTCGTGACGGAAGGCTCTCGTCGGCGGGTCGCGGTACACCCTCGGTCGGTACCGGTGCGACTTTCGGCGGTGTCCGGGCGGCGCAGGTCGCCGATCCCGGCCGAGGAGGGGTGCGGCTGCCCCCGGCTGCGTAGATTTGTCGACCATGAGGGGTGACGACCGGCCGGTGCCGGTACCGCAGGCAGCGATCTTCCCGACGCGGCGATGGCTGCTGCCGTCCGCCGTGGCCACGGAACTCGACCCGGACGCCGGACGGTCCGGCAGGCGGCCCCGGCGCACCGCGCGCGACTGGCTCGTCGACTTCACCTGTTTCGTGATCGCCGTCGTCCTCGGCCTGGTGGTGGCCGACACGCTCACCGAGCAGGAGAACCTCCCGCACTCCCTCGTCGTCGCCGACCAGATGCTGGGCGCGCTCGCCTGCGCCGCCGTGTGGCTGCGCCGCCGCTGGCCCTTCGGCCTCGCCGCCGCCACGATCCCCTTCGCCTTCCTCTCCACTACCTCGGCCGGCGCCTGCACGATCGCCCTGTTCACCCTCGCCGTGCACCGGCCCTTCCGGTACGTCGCCTGGGTCGGCGGTCTCCAGCTCGCCGTGATCCCGCTGCTGCTGTGGGCCCGCCCGGACCCCGACCTGGAGTACGGGCCGGCCGTCGTGTGGACCGTGCTGATCACCGTGGCGGTCATCGGCTGGGGCATGCTCGTGCGGTCCAAGCGGCAGCTCATGCTGAGCCTGCGCGACCGGGCCCGGCGCGCGGAGACGGAGGCCCGGCTGCGGGCCGAGCAGGCGCAGCGGCTGGCCCGCGAGGCCATCGCCCGCGAGATGCACGACGTGCTCGCCCACCGGCTGACCCTGCTCAGCGTGCACGCGGGCGCGCTGGAGTTCCGGCCGGACGCGCCCCGCGAGGAGATCGTGCGCGCGGCCGGGGTCATCCGGGAGAGCGCCCACGAGGCCCTCCAGGACCTGCGGGAGATCATCGGCGTACTGCGGGCCGGTGAAGGGGAACACGACGACGCGGGCCGGCCGCAGCCGACCCTGGCCGCCCTGGACGCGCTGGTCGCCGAGTCCCGCGAGGCGGGCATGAAGGTCACCCTCGACCAGCGCGTCACCGACCCGGCCGCCGTGCCCGCCTCCGTCGGCCGCACCGCCTACCGCATCACCCAGGAGTGCCTCACCAACACCCGCAAGCACGCGCCGGGCGCGGAGGCCGCCGTCGTGGTCGCGGGCGCCCCCGGAGAGGGACTCACGGTGACCGTCCGCAATCCCGCCCCGGAGGGCGATGTCCCGCCCGTCCCCGGTTCCGGCCAGGGCCTGATCGGCCTGACCGAACGGGCGACCCTCACCGGGGGCCGCCTGGAGCACGGACCGTGGGCGGACGGCGGCTTCGAGGTGCGCGCGTGGCTGCCGTGGCCCGCCCCCGCGTGACGCCGGCCGGCCGTCCCCTGCCTCCCGTCACCGGGGGCCAACTCCCCGGCTTCCGCCGTGATTACGTAGGGACCATGACTGCGATCAGACTCCTCCTCGTCGACGACGACCCCCTGGTGCGAGCCGGTCTGTCCCTCATGATGGGCGGCGCCCGGGACATCGAGATCGTCGGTGAGGCCGCCGACGGCGGCGAGGTCGAGGCGCTGGTCGACCGCACCCGCCCCGACGTCGTCCTGATGGACATCCGGATGCCGTCGGTGGACGGCCTGACCGCCACCCGGCGGCTGCGAGCCCGCGAGGACGCCCCTCAGGTCGTCGTCCTCACCACCTTCCACGCCGACGAGCAGGTGCTGCGCGCCCTGCGCGCGGGCGCCGCCGGGTTCGTCCTCAAGGACACCCCGCCCGCCCAGATCGTCGACGCGGTACGCCGGGTCGCGGCCGGCGACCCCGTCCTGTCGCCCACCGTCACCCGCCAGTTGATGGCCCACGCGGCCGGCACCGCGGCCGACGACCGCCGGGCACGCGCGCGTGCCCGCGTCGCCGTCCTGGGCGAACGGGAACGCGAGGTCACCGTCGCGGTCGGGCGCGGCCTGTCCAACGCCGAGATCGCCGCCGCGCTCTTCATGAGCGTCGCCACCGTCAAGACCCATGTCTCCCGCGTCCTGGCCAAGCTGGACCTCAACAACCGCGTGCAGATCGCCCTCCTGGCGTACGACGCGGGACTGCTGGACGAGGACCGGCCGGGCCGGGACGCCTGACCGGGATCCGTCGGCCACAGCGGGGACGCGGGGGCGGCGGGGGAGCGGTCGACGTACGAGGGACCCGACCAGGCGCTTGCCGCCCCTCCCTACGCCCCCGGCG
>NZ_MUBA01000169.1 GCF_002154575.1 Streptomyces bobili | reverse complement strand
ACCCGTCACCCCGACGGGCGGGTGCCGGGGACCGCGCCGTAGCCCATCTGGCCCGGGAGGTCGCCGTCCTGGCCGTAGACCTGCACCTGGTAGTAGGAGGTGGTCCCGGGAGGTGCGGTGGTGTCCAGGTAGGACACGGCCGTGCCGGGCAGGGTCGAGGTCAGCTCGTCCCAGACCTGGGTGGCCGGGTTCCAGCGCTGGATCGCGACCGAGGAAGGTGCCGGGCACCACTCGTTCTGGCAGGACCACTTCCAGGTGAGGCGTACGCCGTCGGTGGCGCCGCTCGCGGACAGGGTCATGGAGCCGGCGTAGCCGTCGCCCATCCACGGCAGCACCGCGGCCTCGGAGCGCAGGCCGGTGGCGTCCACGGCGACGACCGCGTAATAGCCGTTGGAGGAGGGGGAGGGGGCGGCGGTGTCCGTGAGGGTGGTGCCCGTCACGGGCTGGTCCTGGACCCGGATGCCCGGGTGGGCGGCGTCGCCCCAGTACCGGTAGACCAGGTAGCCGGTCGCGCCGGGCACCGGCTGCCAGGACAGCACCGCGTTCTCGCCGTCCTGCCGGGCGGCCAGTCCCGCGGGCCGGTCGGGGCGCTCGGTGCCCTCCGGGTACGGGCGCAGGGCGCAGGTGTCCTCGGAGAGGCCCGAGCGGTCCCCGGCCACGTTGACGGCGACGGTCCGGTAGCAGGCGGGAACTCCGGCCGGTGCGCCGGTGTCGGTCCACTCCGGGGAGCCCGTCGCGGGAACGTCGGCGCCGGTCTTGATGTACTCGGCGTCCGTCTCGGTGCGGCGCCAGACCTCGTAACGGACCGCAACGGGGTCGTTGACCGGCCAGGTCAGCCGGATGCCGTCGGTGCTGCCCGTCGCGGACGGCATGTCGGGCGTCTGCGGAGCGGGGACGGGCTCGTTGGAGACGTCGACCCATATGGGGTCGCTGTAGCCGCCCACGAAGTTGCGCACCGTCAGGCAGTAGCGGGCCATGCGGTACGGGCTGGTGTCCAGGTAGGAGGAGCTGGCCGTGTGGAAGGTGTCGACGCTCGCGCACGTGCCGCCGTAGGTCGTGCGGTGCAGGTAGTAGAGGTAGACCTCGGACGCCGGCGAGTCGTCCCAGTCGAGGAGGATGCCGCCCTCGACGCGGGTGGCGGTCAGTCCGGTGGGCGTGGACGGCTTGGGCGCCGGCGGGGGCAGCCGCTTGAGCTGGACCACGGTGCCGGAGGAGCGGTTGCCCAGCTGGTCGACCGCGACGACCCGGTAGTACGGGGTGGCGTCTGCGGCGATCGGAGCGTCGGTGAGGGTGCAGCGGACCTGCTCCTCGGTGCCGGGCACGGCGGCGCACTGGGGTGTGCGGAGGCTTCCGGAGTCGGTGAACGGGCCGTCGGGGCTGTCGCCGCGGGTGATCTGGTAGCCGGCGAAGTCCTGGTCGTAGCCGGGCCAGCCGTTGGTGGTCCAGGTCAGGGTGGCGGTGGTGCCGCCGTCGGGTGCGGTGACCTCGGGGGTGCCGGGCGCGGCGGGTCCGGTGGTGTCCGGCGGCAGGGGGCGGCTGACGGCTACCGGTTCGGTCCAGGCCGAGGAGACGCGCGGTGTGCCGGTGTCGACGGCCTGGCCGACGGCGCGCACCCGGTAGTGCCGGGTGCCGCCCTCGGGGAGGGCCGTGTCGGTGAACCGCGAGGCGGTGAGGGGTGCGTCGTCGCCGGTGCGCGTGGTCCAGGGGCCGGACGCCGAAGCGGCGGACTGCACCTCGTAGCCGGCGGTCAGGCCGTGTGTGGGGCTGCCGACCGGGTTGTCGGCCCAGTCGAGGACGGCGTTGCCGGAGGTCAGCTCGCCCGTGAGGCCGGTGGGCTGCCGCGGCGGGTACAGCCCGGTGTCGGGCCGCAGCGCGGAGGCGACGGTCCCGGCGTACTCACCGGGTTCGGTGGTGGCGGGGGCCGACTCGTTGCCCGCGGTGTCGACGGCCGTCACCCTGTAGTACGCCGTGACGCCGATCGGCGCTTCCTTGTCGGCGTAGGAGTTGTCCTGGACGACTCGGGCGTCGGCGCTCCTGATTCTGGTCCAGGGGCCGGCGGGGGCGGTGGCGCGGTAGACGTGATAGCCGGCGAAGGCGTCCTGGGCGGTGTAGTCGTCGTCCCAGCTCGGGCCCCAGCTCAGGTGGTTCTCGCCCAGATCGTCCTCGGGGTCGGCCACGCCGTTGTCGTTGAGGTCGATGTCGCCGTAGCCGTCGGCTCCCAGGATGTCCGGGGCCTTCGGCGGGGTGGTGTCGGCCGGTACGGCCGAGACGTTGGCGGAGGCGCGGGACTGGTTGCCGGCGCGGTCCACGGCGGTGACGGCGAACCAGTACTTGGTGCCGTTGCGCAGCCCCGTCGAGGTGAACGCGCTGCCGGTCAGCGCGGCGGAGCCGCTGATCCGGTGGGCGGTGTCGATCGCGACGGGGGTGGTGGTGGAGCGGTAGACCCGGTAACCGGCCAGGTCGGCCTCGACGTTGCGGGCCCAGCTGACGGTGGCCCGGCCATCACCGCGTACCGCCTTCACGGCTGCGGGAGGCAGCGGGGCGGTCCGGTCCGGAGTGGTCGGGGAAAGGCTGACGGCGACGTTGGCCGAGCCGGTGACAGCCGCGTAGTCGACCCGGACGGTGTGCGTCCCGGCGGGCACGGTCACCTTGACGCTCGCGCGCTGGGTGGAGGCGTAGTCGCGCCACAGGTTGACGTGGAGCTTGCCGTCGATCCAGACCCGGACGCCGTCCTGGGCCGCGGTGTTCAGCAGGAAGGGCCCGCCGCCGCCGAAGTTGCGGCGCAGCGTCCAGCGGACGCCGAAGCGGTCGTTGGGCAGGGATATTCCGGCCGGATGGCCCCTGCCCCAGCTCTCGTTGACCGAGGTGTCGCACAGTGACTTGCGAGGTGTGCCGGTGAGTGTGGTGTTGGGGTAGTAGTCGGCCTTCCACACCCCGGTGGAGCAGGTCACGGAGGCGACCGGCGCGGCGTCCGGCCGGGTCTGCGCGGAGGGTGGGGGCTGCACGGTACCGGCGACGAGCGCGGCTCCGGCAGCGGCGGTGACCGGCCACAACAGCCGGTGCGGCGCCCTGGAACGGGGCCGCGGGGGAACGGGTCTGCCCATCTGGGGCGTCATCCTTCCTCAGGCCCGGCGCACCACCCGCGACAGCACGGCTCGGGTGGTTCACCGGGTGATCAATCTCAGCCACGCGAGCATGACATGGGAACAGGTGTTCGCGGGCGAAATAGGCGGAACGCGTACCGGAACCTGTCGTACCGGCCGACATGGGGGGAGAGTTCCCCTCCAGAGATCCATGGGTAGGGGCACATGGATTCGTGACTCGTCGAACCATCCATGACTCATCGAACGGGGGCGCCATGCCGGAGATCGAACTGTCGGCCGGGACGATCGACTACCAGGACACCGGCGGTGGCGGGCCGGTGCTGGTGTTCGGGCACGGGCTGCCGATGAACGAGACACAGTGGCGCAAGGTCGTACCGCTGCTGGACGGGTACCGCTGCGTCCTGCCCACACTGCCCCTCGGCGGTCACCGCCGGCCGATGAACCCGGACGCCGACCTGTCCCACCGGGGTGTCGCACGGCTGCTGGGCGAGTTCATCGAACGGCTCGGCCTGGACGACGTGACCCTCGTCCTCAACGACTGGGGCGGGGGCCAGTTCCTGGTGACGGAGGAGCAGGGCCACAGGGTCGGGCGGATGGTGCTCGTGGCCTGCGAGGCGTTCGACAACTTCCCGCCGGGACCGGCGAAGGCGGCAGCGGCCGTGTGCAGGATCCCCGGCGGCGTACGGCTCCTGACGCGGCTGATGCGCGTCCCCGTGTTCCGCGACAACCGCAACGGGTACGGCGGGATGAGCCTGCGCGGAATTCCGGCCGAGATCATGGAGGACTGGTTCGGTCCCGCGACCCGGAGCAGGGCCGTCCGCCGGGACTTCGCCAAGTTCGCCACCTCGGCGCCCGATCGCCGGACCTTGCTGGCCTGGAGCGAGCGCCTCCGTGACTACGACCGCCCCGTACTGGTCGTCTGGGCCACCGAGGACCGGTTGATGCCACGTGAACATGGGCCCCGGCTGGCCGAGTTGTACCCGAAGGGACGGCTGATCGAGATCGCCGGCTCCTCCACCCTCGTACCCGAGGACCAGCCGGAACAACTCGCCGAAGCGATGCGGGACTTCCTGACCGGGACGGGAGCGGACCCGGTCGGGGCGAACGGGTGAGCGCCGGAGCAGCCGGGCGAAACGGCCGCGCGGGAGCGGTCGGGCGGGGCGGGCGGCGGACTCCGGTGGCCCTGAACGCCGCTGACACCGCGCGCGAACGCGACCCGGCAGCGTAGAAGGCCGGAGTGCTGCCGGACTCGGGACAAGCCAGGGCGGCACCGCCGCTGGGACGATCCGGGCATGAGCGATGGCCAGGAAGTGATCTGCGGTCCCCTCCGGACGCGGCCCCTGTGGGCTCTCGTGGGGCTGGGGGCGGCCGGAGCGGGCGTGGCCCTGGTGCGCTCGCTCTTCTGGGGGCGGCTGGTGGACCCGTGGGTGTTCGGAGGGCTGCTCGTGGCGCCAATAGCCGTCCTGGGCCTGTACGCGGCCGGGGTCCTGGTGAGCGCCGACGCGTACGGGATCCGCTCCCGGACGTTGCTGCGCCGCCGCAGTCTGCCGTGGGGCGACATCGCCGACGTGCGCGTGTACCTGCAGTACGGGCGTCACGGGGAGGTGATCCGTCGTGTCTGCGTGGTGCTGCGCGACGGGCGCACCCGGCGGCTGCCCCTGCCGTTCAGCGCGTCCGGCGACGACCGGCCGGACTTCGACGCGAAGCTCGACGCCCTGCGCGCGCTGCACCGCCGCCACGGAGGACCGGAGTCGGACCATGTTCCCGTCATCTCCTACCGCACCGCCGGGCGCGGCTCGGCCGTGTCACTCGTCCTGTGCGTGCTGCTGCTCGCGGGCGCGGGTCTGGCCGCATGGTTCGTGCCGAGTGTCGCGTCGGAGCGGCGGGCGTGGACCTCGGCCGTCTCCTGCGCCGCCGGGACGCCCGCGACGGAACGCGGGGACTGCCTGACCAGCTCGCCGGCCGTGATCGCACGGACGGAGGCCGGCCGGGGGAAGCGGACGAGTTGGCTGTACTTCGCGGGCGGCCGGCCGGTGGAGCGGCTCGCGGTCTCGCAGGAGGCCGCCGAGGGTTTCCAGCCGGGCGAGCGCGTCGAACTCACCGTCTGGCGGCATCAGGTGAGAGAGGTCGTCGGACAACACCAGGTGTGGCGCGAGCACTTCGCCACCGCCGGTGAGCCGGCCGTCCTCGCGGCCGCGCTCGGCCTCGCGGCGGGGTATCCCGGCTCCCGGATGCTGCTGCACCGGCGTGGGCGCCGGTTGCCCGACGACGAGGTCCTGCCGTCGGCGCTCCCGTTCGCGGGCGTGCTCGTCGGCACGGCCCTGTGGCTGCTGCCGCTCTGCTACCTCCACCCCACGACCCTGCCGGCCTCGCCCGTCACCGTCGCCTGGGCGGTCACGGGCTCGCTCGGTTCGCTTGGCCTCTTCGCGTGGGCGTGGCGCGCAACCCGTATCCGGGTGCCCCGAGCGGCGGCAGCCGAGGCGGAGCCTGCCGACGAGGACGTGTTCCTGGCCGCCCGTTTCCTGGAGTCCACCGACTACAACCCGCACGGGTTCGGCACGCACATCGTCCTCGGCGGCGGCCCGCCCGCCGTCACGCCCCACCCCGGTCCGGGACGGTTCGCGGCGAAACGGATCCCGGTGGAGCGGCTCACGGTCAAGGACGTACGGCGTCTGCGCGGAGGGGACGAGGACACCGTCTCCCTCCCCCGGAGCTGGCACATCGCCGAACTCGACGACGGGGGCAGTCCGGTGCGCCTCGCGGCCTCGCCGGCCGACCTGGCCCGCATCCTCGGCGCGCTGGAACCGGCCCGAGCCGGGCGGCGGCCGGTCGGATGACGGACTGAGACGGCCGTCCGGTCGGATGACGGGCTG
The DNA here is from genome assembly GCF_002154575.1 of Streptomyces bobili. Taxonomy (GTDB): domain Bacteria; phylum Actinomycetota; class Actinomycetes; order Streptomycetales; family Streptomycetaceae; genus Streptomyces; species Streptomyces bobili. The sequence goes on along the minus strand of NZ_MUBA01000169.1, from coordinate 9,110 downwards.
AGACGGTCGTCCGGCCGTCCGGCGCTCATCCCGTCGTCTTGTCCGGCGCTCATCCCGTCGTCCGGTGGTCGTCAGCGGGTCTGCAGCCAGAGTGCCAGCAGGCCGACCACCGCCGTGCCGGCGCCGTAGCACGCGCCGCGGAGGAACTGGTCGGCCGCGACGCGCCGGCGGCGCGAGAGCCACCGTGTGATGTCGCACAGCGCCCGTCGGCAGCGTGCGGCCGTGGCGGACAGCCGCCGTCCGACGGCCTCCCGCCGGGGCGGTTCCAGGGGGCACCCCGACCGGGCGCGCCGTAACCTCATGGCTGCTGCACCTGCCTTTCTTCGGCGAGGGGATCACCGTGCGGCGAGGGCCGGGGCGAGAGGGTGGGCGGCCTGTGCGGGGCGGAGCGGGCGGAAGGTGACCTTGCCGTCGGCGTCGACGCGGGCGCCGTGCACGGCCGGCTCGGGCAGGCTGTTGTAGTGGAAGGGCGTGGAGAAGTAGTACGCCCCGGTGTCCGGTACGACGACGAGGTCGCCGGTGTCGAGACGGGGCAGCGTGCGGTCGCGGGCCAGCAGGTCACCGGCGAAGCAGCAGGGGCCGGCGATGTCCTGGGCCACGGGCGGGCTGGTCTTGGCGTTGCCGCCGGGGTCGTAGGCCTCGATCCGCAGGGGCCAGGCGTCGGGGGCGAACACGGTCCGGGTGGCGACCTGGGCGCCGGCGTGGGTGATCGCGATGGGCCGGCCGCCGACGGTCTTGGTGTACTCGACGTACGCGGCCATGAAGCCGTTCTTGGCGAGGACGGAGCGGCCGAACTCGGTGACGATCTCGTAGTCGCCGGAGAACAGGGCGGGCGCGTGCTCGCGCAGACGGTCGACGTAGGTGTCGAAGCCGGGGGTCGTCTCGTCGTCGGCGAAGTTGACCGGCAGGCCGCCGCCGATGTCGATGCCGGTGACCTGCCTGCGGCCGAGGCGGGTGTTGATCTCCTCGGCGAACGCGACCGCCTTCGCGATGCCCCCGGCGATCAGGTCCAGCGGGCAGCCCTGCGAGCCGACGTGTGTGTGCACCCAGGTGAGCCAGGGACGGTCCCGGTACGCCCGGAACAGGCGCTCACGGTTGCCCTCGTCCTCCAGCGGGACGCCGAACTTCGAGGTCGCCGTCGCCGTGCTCATGGCGCTGATCGAGCCGCCGCCGACCTGGGGGTTGACGCGTACGCCGATCCGCGAGCCGGAGGGGCGGGCGGCCAGGATGTCGTCGATCCGTTCGAGTTCCTCGAAGCTGTCCGCGTTGACGGTGACGCCGAGGCTGAGGGCCTGGACGAGTTCCGCCCGCGTCTTGGCCGGGGAGTCGAAGACGATGTCCGCCGGGTCGAAGCCGGCCTCCAGCGCCTGGGCCAGCTCGCCGGCGCTGGCGACCTCGCAGCCCATGCCGCCCCGGCGCAGCTCTTCGAGGACGGGGACCAGGCAGTTCGCCTTGGCGGCGAAGGCGTGCAGGACCTGGAGGGAGGCGGGGAACGCGGCCCGCAGGGAGGCGACGGTCTCGTCGACGCCGTCGAGGTCGACGAAGGCGGCGAGCAGCGCCGACTCCGGGTCCAGGAGTCCCTGCCGTACGGCCGCCCGCAGTATCCGCTCACGCCGGCCGGCCTTGTCCTCGGCCTGCGTGGTCTGCCTGGCCTGCGTGGTCTGCCTGGCCTGCGTGGTCTGCCTGGAAACACTCATCGCGCACCTTCCCGGAGCCTTGAGCCTCGACCGCGCACGGTTGTCGTGCGGCGGACCACCAGGCTCCCTCCGGGGCGGGGCGGACGTCTTCGTCGGGAGTTCCGGTGTTCCGGCCCGCGGTTCTCGCCGAGGAGAGAAACCGCCGGGTGGGGCGGTCGCCGTCGTGCGCGGGCACGAAGGAACCTCCCCTTCATCGTGGCGGCACCCGAAGGCTCACGCCTCCCGGCCGCTCAGGCCGGCCCGGCTCTCACGCCGCCCGGCGGCTCACTGCTTCCTGTCGGCACCGCGCTCCAGCAGGCGCAGTTGGAGCTGGGCGAGGAGGCGGGCGTCCGGGCTGCGCAGATCGAGGCCGGAGACCTCGGTGAGCCGGCTGATCCGGTGCCGCAGGCTGTTCGCGTGTACGCCCAACGCCCGTGCGGTGTCCGGCACATGACCGAAGTGGTCGAGGTAGGCGCGCAGGGTCTCGACCATCGTGCCCCCGCCGTGCCCGGCGTCGTACGCCACGAGTCGCGCCACGGGCGTGTCCAGTGCCGTCCCCGGCCCTGGCCCCGCCGCCTGTGCCGCCCCTGTCAGCGTGTCCAGCATCTCGTTCAGGGCGATCGTCTCGGCCACCTCGCTCGCGGAGGCGACGGCACGCTGTTCGCCCGGCGAGAGGAGTGCCCTCAGTGCCAGGTCCGCCGACCGGCGGGACGCGGGCAGGCCGGTCAGGGTGTCGACCACGGTGCCCAGGCCGATCCGCGCGTCGGGCCCGAACGTGTCGGCCACCTGTCGGACCAGTGACGTCCCCACCTGGAAGACCTGTTCCTCGGCCCGTCGCGGGTCCTTGTGCAGCCCGCCGAGCAGGATCAGGGCGCCCCGGTCGACCGGCAGGACGACCGGGGTGACGTCGTACGCGCCACAGCACACCGCCAGCAGGGCGCACAGCCTCCCGGCCGTTTCCCCCGCGCCGAGGTCCCCCTTGCCGGATTCCCCCTTGGAGGATTCGTCCTCGCGGGAGGCTCGGGCGGCTCGGGCGGCTCGGGCGGCTCCGGGGCGGACCGCCAGGACGGCACAGTGCCCGTGGGCCGGTATCCCGGTGCGTTCGGTCAGTACGGCGGCGGAGCCCCGTCCGTCGAGGAGGGCACGGGCCGCGTCCTCGGTCAGCCGGGCGTCCGTGCGGTGGGACCGGTGGTGCAGCAGGTGTCCGGCGGCCACGCGGGCCGCCGACCGCAGGGTGTCGGAGGCGTGCGGCGGGAGGTCGGAGCCGGCCGCCGCGACCCAGATCGATCCCAGGACCTCGCCGCCCGCACGGACGGCCACCACCAGGCGTTCGGGATTCTCCCCGTGGGCCGGCCGGTGGATGACGTCCCCCGAACCCCACAGGGCGCGGAAGAATCCGGCTTCCCGCATGGCGGCGACCCGCCACTCCGGCACCCTGCGGCCGAGGATCGTCAGGCGGCGCAGTTCGTCCACGTCCTCCTTGGTGGACGAGTACGCGAGGACCCGGGACTCCAGATCCTCGATCGTCACCGCGCCGCCGACCAGGACGGCGACCGCGTCGGCCAGGCCGTTCAGGTCGCCCAGCGGTACGGCGGAGGCAGCCGGATCGGCGGGGACCCCGGCCAGGACCAGGCCCGCCCGCAGTGCGCCGACCAGTTCCGTCCAGCCCAGCCACGCCGTACGGAAGAGCAGGGCCGTGCCGGCGGCCTCTGCGGCCGTCCGCAGGGCGTCCGTGGGCCGCCCGGACCTGCCCTGCCCGAAGACCACGGCGGCGGCACCCTCCCGAGCTGCCTCGGCCACGACGTCGAGGGCGGCGGCCGACTGCGGGTCGACGCCCACCGCCAGCAGGAGCTGCCCCCGCGACCGCCCCGGCTCCAGCGGGTCCAGGACCGTGACCCCTTCGACGACGGCCGCGAGGCCGCCCGGAGCCACGCACAGCTCCAGCGCGCCGGCCCCCATGACCGACAGCAGTCTCTCCAGCGTCGGCCCTCGTACGGCGTCGTCCCCCGGCCCGGCCATGACGTTCAGCGCCATCCGGCCCCCCTCTTCGCGTCGGCACGGCGTGTGACGGTGAGTGTAGGAGCAGTCACGGCCTCGGGTCAGGGGAACGGGCTCGGTGGAACGGACTCGCGGGACGCACTCGCGGACGGACTCGCGGGACGCACTCGCGGGACGCACCGGCTCAGGCCGCCGCCTCCGCCGTGGTCGCCGCCGACGACGCCTCGGGCCGCTCCGCCGTGACGCGGCGACGGCGGGTCGGCATCCGCATGGTCGGGTTGGCTACGCCCCAGGCCGCGCCCTTGCAGATGACTTCCTTGTAGAGGGCGGCGGTGCGTCCGGTCAGGGCCGCCCGGACGGCCCGGTCGTCGGCGGTGACGTACTGGATCAGGCCCTGCTTGCGGCCCAGGGAGATGCACTGGTTGAAGTAGCGCAGCGCCACCTCGGGGATCTTGCCGCCGGTCAGGCGGGCCGCGATGGCGTCGGCGGCCTGCCAGGCGGTGGGGACGCCCGAGGCGCAGGACATGCGCAGGGGCTTGTCGGCGGGGCCCGTCACGCTCGCCGCGTCACCGATGGCGTACACGTCCGGGTGGGAGACCGAGCGCATGGTCCGGTCGACGACGATCTGACCGGTGTCGGTGACCTCCAGGGAGGTGGCCCGCGCGATGGGGTGGACGGCGAAGCCGGTGGTCCACACAGTGACCGCGGCCGGGACGGTGGCGCCGTCCGCGGTAGTGACGTGGTCGGCGGCGACGCCGGTGACGGCGGTGTGCTCGTGCACGGTGATGCCGAGGCCGTCGACGACCTTCCGCAGGTGTCCGCGGCCCTTGGGCGACAGCCAGTCGCCGAGGTCGCCGCGGGCGGCGAGGGCCACGTCGAGGTCGGGGCGGGACTCGGCGATCTCGGTCGCGGCCTCCAGGCCGGTGAGGCCGCCGCCGACCACGACCACGGGCTGTCCGGCGGTCAGGCGGGCCAGGCGCTCGCGCAGCCGGAGCGCTCCGGGGCGACCGGCGATGTCGTGGGCGTGTTCGGCGGTGCCGGGAACGCCCTGGGGGTTCCAGCCGCTGCCGAGGGCGTACACGAGGGTGTCGTACTCCAGTTCCTCCACGCCGCTGGGGCCGGCGTCGGTGCCGGTGACGGACACCGTCCTGCGGTCGACGTCCACGGCGGTGACCTTGGCGAGCTTCAGCCGTACGCCGGTGCCCGCGAACATCTCGCTGAAGGGACGGGGCTTGAGGTCCTGGCCGACCGCGAGCTGGTGCATCCGCACGCGCTCGACGAAGTCGGGCTCGGCGTTGACGAGGGTGATGGTGACGTCTTCGCGGTGCAGCCGCTTGGCGAGGCGCCCGGCGGCGATGGCTCCGGCGTATCCGGCTCCGAGGACGATGATGCGCTGCTGCATCTCCATGCTCCTGTCTTGGACGGTTTCGCCACTTGAACCGGGCGGCCCCGCGTTTCCTGACAGGAATGCGATGTGAAGCAGCTCACACCGACGTGACCGGCGTCAGAACGGGGTGAGGAGCGGCTCGCCGTGGTCGGTGGCCGCCCACACCCGCGTCGCGCGTTCGAGCTTGTCGGGGTTGACCTGGCTGCGGAACGCGGCGATGCCCTCGGGGGTGATCTCCAGGCAGGTGACGCCGATGACGCGGCCGTCGAGGACGGCCACGAGGGCGGGTTCGCCGTTGGAGGCCGTGACGTACATGCCGGGCGAGCCACCGACCAGGTCGCGCTTGGCCTTGCTGGGCTTGAACAGACCGCGCATGAACTTCGCGACCGCGAGCGCGCCCTCGAACGCCTTGGCGCGCGCCGGGACCTTCCCGCCGCCGTCGCCGACCGCGACCGCGTCCTGGGTGAGGAGCCGCACGAGCGGCTCGGTCCGTCCGCTGGTCGCGGCGGCGAGGAACTCGTCGACGATCCGCCGGGCGGCGGCCTCGTCGATCTCGGTACGGGCCCTGCCCTGCGCGACGTGCTTCTTGGCCCGGTGGAACAGCTGCTGGCTGGCGGACTCGGTGATGTCGAGGATCTCGGCGATCTCCCGGTGCGGGTAGTCGAACGCCTCCTTCAGCACGTACACCGCCCGCTCGTTGGGGGAGAGGCGCTCCAGCAGGGTGAGGACCGCGTACGACACGGACTCGCGCTGTTCGGCGGTGTCGGCGGGGCCGAGCATCGGGTCCCCGTCCAGCAGCGGCTCGGGGAGCCACTCGCCGACGTAGGTCTCGCGCCGGGCGCGGGCCGAGGTCAGCTGGTTGAGGCACAGGTTGGTGAGGACCTTCGTCAGCCAGGCCTCGGGAACCTCGATGCGGTCGACGTCGGTGGCCTGCCAGCGCAGGAACGTCTCCTGTACGGCGTCCTCGGCCTCGCTCGCCGAGCCGAGGAGCCGATAGGCGATGACCTCCAGGCGGCGCCTGGAGGCCTCGAACCGATCCACGTCGTTCACGGTCAGGGCCATGGTCCGGATCCTAACTCTCCCGGACCATGAGGTGACCGTCAGCCCAGGTGGACGGGCGCCGCTCCCTCCGTGTGCTGCTGCTTGACCGCGTCGACCGCCACGAAGGTGACCACCAGGCCGGCCAGGAACATGACCGCCGCCGCGACGAACGCCATCGTGTAGCCGTGGGTCAGGGCCTCGCCCGCCTTCGCCAGCTGCGGGAAGTCCTTGGTTCCCATGGCCCGGTAGAGGTTGGCGGCGGCATCGGGAAGCCTGTCGTCGGCCGCCGAGGTGGAGATCGTCGACAGGGCCGCGAGGCCGAGGGCGCCGCCGACCTGCTGGGCGGTGTTCAGCAGGGCCGAGGCCATTCCGGTGTCCTGGTGGGCGACACCGCTGACCGCGCCCAGGGTCATCGGGACGAAGCTCATGCCCAGGCCGAGCGCCGTGACGAACATCGCGGGCATCAGGTGGGCGGCGTAGGAGGAGTCGGTTCCCAGGGTGGAGAACCAGAGCATGCCGCCCGCCGCGACGAGCAGGCCGGGCCCGGCGATCAGGCGGGTCGGCAGATGGGATACCAGCTTGGAGCTGATGGCCGCGGCGGCCCCCATGCCCACGCTGAACGGCAGGTAGGCGAAGCCGGTGCGGACCGCGCTGTAGCCCAGGATGAGCTGCATGTAGAGGGTGAGGAAGTAGAAGGTGGCGAACATGCCGGCGCCGATGAACAGCATCGTGGCGTAACTGCCGGACCGGTTGCGGTCCTTGAGCAGGCGCAGCGGCATCGTCGGGTCCTTGGCCCGCGACTGGATCGCCAGGAACGCCGACAGGAGTACGGCGGCCACCGCGAAGGAGATCAGGGCGAGGCCGTCGGTCCAGCCGTGCTCGCCGCCGCGGGTGATGCCGTAGACGAGGGTGATGAGTCCGATGGGGAACGAGCCCGGCACCGAACCGGACGTCGTGATCCGCGCCGGAGGCCGCTGCACGACCGTGGCGGGCGAGGAACTGGCCGCCCCGACCATGGACGGCTCCTGGGACACCGGATACGACGACGGGACCGACGGGGCCGAGGACACGGTCGGCGCCCTCATGGTGAGCTGTCTGTACAGCCTGGACAGCGGCACGCCCGCCCGGCTGCTCGCCACGCTGCCGCCGCTGGCCGTCGTCGAGGCGGGCGTCGGCACCTGCCCGGTCAGCGATGCGACCTTCCGGGAGATCACCCGCGAGGAGGCGGGGCAGCGGGTCCTGCTGGACCGGACGATGGACCTGATGCTCATCACCGCCCTGCGCGCCTGGTTCACCCGCCCCGGCGCTCGGCTCCCCGCCTGGTACCGGGCGCACGGCGATCCCGTGGTCGGCGCGGCCCTGCGCCTGCTGGACGCCGAGCCCGGCCACCCTTGGACCCTGCCGGCCCTGGCGGGACCGGCGTGTCCCGGGCGAGCCTGGCCCGGCGCTTCACGGCCCTCGTCGGGCAGCCGCCGATGACCTACCTGCGCGAACGCCGCCTCGCGCTCGCCGCCGACCTGCTGCGCGACCCCGAACCGACCCTCGCGGTGGTGGCGGACCGCGTCGGCTTCGCGGGCGCCTTCGCCCTCAGCGCCGCGTTCAAGCGGCAACACGGCGTCAGCCCCAGCGAGTTCCGGCTCCGGGAGACCGGTACCCGCCACGGTGCGTGAGGCGGCGAGGAGAGCGGGCCGCGGCATAGGCTTCGAGAAGCGAGCCGTACGTGATCAAGCGCGCCGGCACACACGTACGGGAGGTCCGGGTGGATCAGGAACCGTTGCCCTCGGAGGGGTTCGCCGAGGTCCGTATCGTCGCGGCGACGCCGGACACCGCGCGCCGGGTCGCCGAGGTGCTGCGCCGCTGCTTCGCCTCGGCCGAGCAGCGCAGTTATCCGGCCGGGGCCGAGGGCGGCACCCGGCTGCACCTCACCATCGACACCGCACAGGCCGCCGGGCCCGCCCGGTCCTGGCTGTCGACCAGCGAATCCTCCCCGGAGGGGCCCACGCACACGGACGAGGTCTGAGCGCCGCTCCTCGGCGTCCGATCAGGGTTCGAGGATCAGCACATGCCAGGGTGCCGCGGGCAGCGGCTCGTCGCCGGCGTCCCCCTCGACGTACCGCCATCCCCAGGCCAGCATCGCCTTCAGCGTCTCGGCGTCGGTACGGCTCACCAGCGCGACCCCGGCGCTCGCGTCGTGGTCGGCGAGCAGCCGCCGCTGGAGCCGCCGGGCGAGGTTCCAGTCGCGGCCCTGGTGGCGGGTGCGCACGACGGGCTGGACGACGATCCGGGAGACGGCGAAGAGGCGCCCGGAGGCGGCGATGCGGCGCAGATCCGCCGGCACGTGCCCGTGCGGGCTCAGGCTCCGCCACCAGGCTCCGTGGTCGTCCACCGCGAAGCCGTAGGCGCAGGCGGTGAGCACCGTGGTCTCGGCTATCAGCAGCGCGAACCCGGGCCGTCGTACGTCGCAGGCGAGCCCTCGCAGAAACGCGTCCCGGTCCCGCTCCCTCGCCCACGGCTTGCCGCCGGAGGTGTCCGCGTAGAGATCGCCCAGCTCCTGGAGCCGGTCCTCGACCTGACTCCGGCTCAGCGCGCGGACGCGGTCGGCCTCCCAGGGGGACGGGTCCTGGTCCCGCTGTGTCGAGCCCGGCCTGCGGTCGGGTGGGGGTTCGGAGGGCCACCGGTGGTCACCGGGCCGCGCGGGCTCCGGGGTCGTCGGCCGGCCGGGCACGTTCACGGTCATGGGGCGAGCCCTGCTCCGGGCACGGACGGATCCGGTCCGGCGTCGTCGGTCACCGGGAACGGCAGCGGCGGGCGGCCGGTGCACGAGATACTCCCGGCTCCTTCACGGTACTCCAGCCGGTGCCCGGCGCCCGCTTATCGAACCTTCGTTCGATGCTCCGGCCCTGGAAGTCCGCGTTGACGTACCCTCGGGGGTATCGGGAGTTCTCCGTACGCCGCCTCCGCGCCGGCGTCGTTCCCGGTGCACCACTTGCACCGGGAACGACGCCGGC
>NZ_MUBA01000168.1 GCF_002154575.1 Streptomyces bobili | reverse complement strand
GTCGGGAGGGGGGACGGGCGGGCCGTGGGGCGGCCGTACGGCGCCGGCGGCATGCGCGGGTCGCCGCCCGGCGCACGATACCGGCAGGGATCAGGACAGACGGCGTCGGGTTGCCACGGAATGCGGCGGGTTGTGCCGGAGGTTGCGAAGGAGCGCGCAGGGTTGTGCGGACGTGAAGGGCCGCCTCGGCGACTTCGAGAAGCCCCTGAGGCGCGCGAGGCCCATGGCACCCTGGGTCACCGACAGCCGAGCGGTGGGCTCACCGAGCCACCGGAGAGAGGAACCGCCCCGTGATCGTCGTCGCCGGTGAGGCCCTGATCGACCTGGTACCGAAGGGCTCGGGTGCCCTCGCGGCCCTGCGGCCGGCCCTGGGCGGCGGCCCGTTCAACACGGCCGTGGCCCTGGGCCGCCTCGGCTCCCCCACCGCCTTCTGCTCACGTATCTCCTACGACGCCTTCGGCGAGGCGCTCCTCGACAGGCTGCGGGACTCGGGAGTGGACGTGTCGGCGGTGCAGCGCGGCCCTGAGCCGACCACCCTCGCCGTCGCCACGCTCGACGGGAACGGCTCGGCCGCCTACTCCTTCTACGTGGAGGGCACCGCCGACCGGCTGTTCACCGCCCCGGCCGGGCTGCCCGCCGGAACCCGAGCGGTGTCCTTCGGCACCTGCTCGCTCGTCCTGGAGCCGGGCGCGAGCGCGTACGAGGAGCTGCTGCGAACCTCGGCGGGGCAGGGCGTGTTCACCACCCTGGACCCGAACGTCAGGCCCGGTCTGATCCCCGACGCCGACGCCTACCGAGCCCGCTTCAGGAGCTGGCTGCCCTCGGTGTCCCTGCTCAAGCTCTCCGAGGAGGACGCCCTCTGGCTGGGCGGCACCCCGCGCGAGTGGCTGGCCGCCGGGCCCGCCGCCGTGGTGATCACGCACGGGGGTGACGGGCTGACCGCCTTCACCCAGGACGGCTCCGTGTACCCGGTGCCCGGCGAGAAGGTCGACGTCGTGGACACCATCGGTGCCGGCGACACCGTGAACGCGGCGCTGCTGCACGCCCTTTCGGTCCAGGACGCGCTGTCGCCGGCGGCCGTCGCGGACCTGGGCCACGACGGCTGGCAACGGCTGCTGCGCTTCGCGGCCCGCGCGGCGGCGGTCACCTGCTCGCGGGCCGGCGCGGAACCGCCGTACGCCGCCGAGCTCGGCGAGCTCGGCGAGCTGTGAACGGCGGGCGCCCCGCGGGAGGTTTCCCGCGGGGCGCCCGCCCGCCTGTGCGGCGTCCTACTTCTGTGCTGTCTTCTTCGCGGCAGCCGTCTTCGTCGTGGCCCCGGCGGCCTTCTTCGCCGCCGGACTGTCGGCGGTCGCCCGAGTCGTCGCCGTGGTGGTCGCCCTTGCGGTGGCCGTCTTTCGCGCCGTCGCCTTGGCCGCGACCGCCTTCTTCGCCGCCGCCCGGCGCGGGGCCTTCACCGGCTCCGCGTCACTGACGCGGTCGCCGAGGACCTCGCGCAGGAACTTGCCGGTGTGGCTGGCCGGGATCCCCGCCACCTCCTCCGGCGTGCCCTCGGCGACGACGATGCCGCCGCCCGCGCCGCCCTCGGGGCCCATGTCGACGACCCAGTCGGCGGTCTTGATCACATCGAGGTTGTGCTCGATGACGATGACCGTGTTGCCCTTCTCGACGAGACCGGAGAGGACCTTGAGGAGCTTGCTGATGTCCTCGAAGTGCAGGCCCGTGGTCGGTTCGTCCAGGACGTAGACCGTGCGGCCGGTGGAGCGGCGCTGCAGCTCGCTGGCGAGCTTGACGCGCTGTGCCTCACCGCCGGACAGGGTGGTCGCGGACTGGCCGAGGCGGACGTAGCCGAGGCCGACGTCCTTGAGGGTGTTGAGGTGACGGGCGATCGCGGGGACGGCCGCGAAGAACTCGGTCGCCTCCTCGATCGGCATGTTCAGGACCTCGGCGATGGACTTGCCCTTGTAGTGGACCTCCAGGGTCTCCCGGTTGTAGCGGGCGCCGTGGCAGACCTCGCACGGGACGTAGACGTCCGGGAGGAAGTTCATCTCGATCTTGATGGTGCCGTCGCCCGCGCAGTTCTCGCAGCGGCCGCCCTTGACGTTGAAGGAGAAGCGGCCGGGCATGTAGCCGCGGACCTTCGCCTCGGTGGTCTCGGCGAACAGCTTGCGGACGTGGTCGAAGACGCCGGTGTAGGTCGCCGGGTTCGACCGGGGGGTGCGGCCGATGGGCGACTGGTCGACGTGGACGACCTTGTCGACGAGGTCGTCGCCGTCCACGCGCGTGTGGCGTCCCGGCACGTTCCTCGCGCCGTTCAGTTCCCGGGCCAGGTGCGTGTACAGGATGTCGTTGACCAGGGTCGACTTGCCGGAGCCGGACACGCCCGTGACCGCGGTGAAGACGCCCAGCGGGAAGGAGACGTCGATGTCCCGCAGGTTGTTCTCGCGGGCGCCGCGCACCGTGAGCTGCCGGGACGGGTCGAGCGGTCGGCGGATGCCGGGCAGCGGGATCGACTTCCTGCCGGACAGGTACTGCCCGGTCTGCGACTCGTCGTTGACCAGCAGCTCCTTCAGGGAGCCGCTGTGCACGACCTTGCCACCGTGCTCACCGGCGCCGGGGCCGATGTCGACGATCCAGTCGGCGACCTTGATGGTGTCCTCGTCGTGCTCGACGACGATGAGCGTGTTGCCCATGTCGCGCAGCCTGACGAGGGTCTCGATCAGCCGGTGGTTGTCGCGCTGGTGCAGACCGATGGACGGCTCGTCGAGGACGTACAGCACGCCGACGAGGCCGGAGCCGATCTGGGTGGCCAGGCGGATGCGCTGGGCCTCGCCGCCGGAGAGCGTGCCGGCGGCGCGGTTGAGCGAGAGGTAGTCCAGGCCGACGTCGACGAGGAACCGGAGTCGCTCGTTGACCTCCTTCAGGACGCGCTCGGCGATCTTCTTGTCGCGCGGGTCGAGCTTCATCGCGCCCAGGAACTCCGCGCAGTCGCTGATCGACATCGCGGCGACCTCGGCGATGGACTTCTCCATGACCGTGACCGCGAGGACGATCGGCTTGAGGCGCGTTCCCTCGCAGGTCGGGCAGGGCACCTCGCGCATGTAGCCCTCGAAGCGCTCACGGCTGGTGTCGCTCTCGGCCTCGCTGTGCCGGCGCTTCACGAAGGGAACGGCGCCCTCGAACGGCGTCGTGTACACACGCTCGCGGCCGTACCGGTTGCGGTAGCGGACCTCGATCTGCGTCTTGTGGCCGTGCATGAGGGCCTTGCGGGCGCGCTGCGGCAGGCCCGCGAAGGGGATGTCGGTCCGGAAACCGAGCGCCTCCGCGAGGGCCCCGATCAGGCGGCCGAAGTAGTCCTTGGTGTGCCCGTGGGACCAGGGGTGGATGGCGCCCTCGTCGAGGGACTTGTCCTCGTCGGGGACGATCAGCTCGGGGTCGACCTCCATGCGCGTGCCGATGCCGGAGCAGTCGGGGCAGGCGCCGAAGGGCGAGTTGAAGGAGAAGGAGCGGGGCTCCATCTCCTCGAAGGACAGGTCGTCGTAGGCGCAGTACAGGTGCTCGGAGTACATGCGCTCGCGCTCGGGGTCGTCCTCGGGGAGGTCGACGAAGTCGAGCACGACCATGCCGCCGGACAGTCCGAGGGCGGTCTCGACGGAGTCGGTGAGCCGGCGCTTGGCGGACTCCTTCACCGTGAGGCGGTCGATGACCACCTCGATGGTGTGCTTCTCCTGCTTCTTCAGCGTGGGCGGGGTGGAGAGCTGGACGGTCTCACCGTCCACCCGCGCGCGGCTGTAACCCTTGGTCTGGAGATCGGCGAACAGGTCGACGAACTCGCCCTTGCGCTCGCGGACCAGCGGCGACAGGACCTGGAAGCGGCTGCCCTCGGGCAGCTCCAGCACCCTGTCGACGATGGCCTGCGGCGACTGGCGCGAGATGGGGCGTCCGCACTCGGGACAGTGCGGCTTGCCGATGCGCGCGAAGAGCAGACGCAGGTAGTCGTAGACCTCGGTGATGGTGCCGACCGTGGAGCGCGGGTTGCGCGAGGTCGACTTCTGGTCGATGGAGACCGCCGGGGAGAGCCCCTCGATGAAGTCGACGTCCGGCTTGTCCATCTGGCCGAGGAACTGGCGGGCGTAGGAGGAGAGGGACTCGACGTAGCGCCGCTGCCCCTCGGCGAAGATCGTGTCGAAGGCCAGCGAGGACTTGCCCGACCCCGACAGGCCCGTGAAGACGATGAGCGAGTCGCGCGGCAGGTCGAGCGAGACATTCTTGAGGTTGTGCTCGCGCGCGCCACGGACGATGAGACGGTCGGCCACGCCGGTCCGCACCTTTCTTGAGAGAAGTGACAGGGGCGGGGCCCCCGTCCTTCTCAGACTAGGGGGAGCCACTGACAACGCCGGTCGGATTCACGGTTGACAACAATCCCCTGCCATCCAGCATGCCCGACGCCGTCACCGACCCTATAGCACGTACATTCGATTCACGGGGGTTGTCAGCCACCTTCACCCGAAGGTGTGGCGGAGCTAGGGTCAGCACCATGATTGATCACGCTCATGACCTGGAGTCTGTACGTGACGCGACGGAGCGGCTGCTCACCGCAGTCGCCAAGCTGGACAACGCGTCCGTGACGCAGTCGTCACGCCTGCCCGGCTGGAGCCGCAGCCACGTCCTCGCCCATCTCGCCCGGAACGCCGACGCCCTGGTGAACGTCCTCCAGGGCCGCCCCATGTACGCGGACGCCGTCGCGCGGGACGCCGACATCGAGCGGGACGCCCCCCGCCCCCTGGACGTCCAGCTCACGGACCTGCGGGACAGCGCCGCCCGCTTCCAGGAGGCCGGCGCCGTCCCCGCGGACTGGTCACGCACGGTCGAGCTGCGCAACGGCGTCACCGACACCGCGGCGAGGGTGCCGTTCCGGCGGTGGATCGAGGTGGAGCTGCACCACGTGGACCTCGGGATCGGCTACGAGCTGGAGGACCTGCCGGAGGACTTCGCCGTACGGGAGATCGACTTCCTGGCGGAGCGGTTCGGCGGCCACACCGACGTGGCGGCTGCACAGCTCACGGACGGCACGCGCGTGTGGCGCACCGGCCGCGAGGCGGACAGCCCCGAGGTGACCGTCACCGGGTCCGGTGCCGACCTCCTGGGCTGGCTCGCAGGGCGCCGCGACGGCTCCCCGCTGACCGTCCACGGCGGTCCACTCCCGGTCCTGCCCCCGCTATAGGCTGGCGGTCATGACGTACAGCGGAGAGGTGCGGGTCGGCGGCTCGGCGGACGTGCACGAGCTGAAGGACCTGATGATCACCAAGATCGCGGTCGGCCCGATGGACAACAACGCCTACCTTCTGCGTTGCCGGGCCACGGACGAGCAGCTGCTGATCGACGCGGCGAACGACGCGCGCACGCTGCTCGGCATGATCGGTGACGACGGCATCGCCTCCGTCGTCACCACTCATCAGCACGGAGATCACTGGCAGGCGCTCGCCGAGGTCGTCGCGGCCACCCGCGCGCGCACGTACGCGGGCCGGGAGGACGCCGAGGGCATTCCGGTGCCGACGGACGTCCTGGTCGACGACGGCGACGTGATCCGGGTCGGCGATGTGCCGCTCACCGCGCGCCACCTCGTCGGCCACACGCCGGGCTCGATCGCCCTCGTGTACGACGACCCGCACGGACATCCGCACGTGTTCACGGGCGACTGTCTCTTCCCGGGGGGCCCTGGCCGGACAACACAGGCCGCAGAGTTCGACTCCCTGATGAACGGCCTGGAGACCAAGCTGTTCGACGTCCTGCCCGACGAGACATGGATCTACCCCGGCCACGGCAACGACACCACCCTCGGCACGGAGCGGCCCCACCTCGCGGAGTGGCGCGCACGAGGCTGGTAACCGCGCTCGGGGAGCGTCATGCCCCACGGACGGTGGCCTCCAGAGCACCGTCACCGACGCCGGCAGCGGTGACCGCCATGATCAGGGGGACTGTTGCATGGGCTGCGGTCTGCCGGGCCGGGTTCACCTGGCAGGCAGCGGAACCTCCCACTTCTCCGCAATCCATCCCTTCGGCTCCCAGCCGTACTACGGGCTCGAATCACCCGCACGCAGCTGGAGGCCGCGCTCAAGCGGGCTGCGACCGCCGCTGTCACCTCACGGCCCTTGGCCTCCGGGCCGCCCCGCAGGAGAGCCCGGGGCGGCCCGGAGGCCGAGGAAGGTGAGGTGTTCCGGCAGAGGATCCGCGTGGCCGTGGCCGTGGACCACGCCCGCGCCCTGCGCGTCTCGCGCCGCCGGGCTCCTGGCCGACGCGCCTGGCGGGCGATCCGGCGGAGGCGACCCGGCGGACGCGTCCCCGGCGGTGTAGTGGACGCCCCGCCGACGATCTAGTGGGTGGCCCCGGTGTGCTCCCGCGCAGTCGCCGTCTCGTTCGCCGTCGTCCCGGCCCCCGGCTCGGCGCTCTGCTTCGCGAAGCCGCGCCGGCCCGGCAGGATCGCGAGGACGATCAGTGTTCCGGCGGCCATGATGATCCCGCCGATGAGGCTGGTCTGGGCGACTCCGTGGGCGAAGGCCTGGTGGACGGCGTCCACGGCGGCCTGGGCCTGCTGGGGCCCGGCGGCGGGATCCTGCGCGACCCGCTCCGCGACGGCCAGGCCGGCGCCGACCGAATCCCTGGCGGTCTCCATCGCCTCCGCCGGGAGCCGGTTGCCCACCAGGTCGGTCAGCTCGTCCCGGTAGGCCGTGCCCAGCAGCGAGCCCAGCACCGCGATGCCCAGTGCCCCGCCCAGCTCCAGCGCGGTGTCGTTGACACCGCCGCCGACGCCCAGCTCGGACTCGGGGAAGGAACCCATGATCGTGTCGGTCGCCGGGGAGATGGCCAGTCCGAGCGCGAGGCCCAGCATCATCAGCGGCGCCAGGAGGTCCCCGTACGTCGAGCCCTTGTCGATCTGGGTGAGCAGGAACATGCCCGCCGTGCCGATGGCCAGGCCGGTCACGACCATCGGCTTCACCCCGAGCTTCGGGGTGAGCATCCCGGTCAGCGCGGACCCGAGGAACACCGCGCCGCCCAGCGGCAGCAGCCGTACACCCGTGTCCAGGGCGCCGTAGCCGAGGACGAACTGCAGGAACTGCGTCGAGTAGTAGATCACGGCGAACATACCGAAGAAGAAGAACATCACCGCGAGCATCGAGCCGCTGAAGGGCCGCAGCGCGAACTTTCGGACGTCCAGCATCGGCTGCGGGTGCCGCAGCTCCCAGGCGACGAAGGCGACCAGACCGGCACCGGCGACCACGGCGGCGGTGACGGGGCCGACGCCCCAGCCGGAGTGCGGGCCCTCGATGGCGGCGTAGATCAGGGAGCCGACGGTGACGATCGACAGCAGACCACCGACGTAGTCGATCCGGCCCATGCCCTCCGCCTTGGACGGCGGTACCAGGGTGAGCACGCCGAACACGGCGAGGACGGCGATCGGCACGTTGATCAGGAAGGTCGAGCCCCAGGCGTGGTCCTCGAGCAGCCAGCCGGAGACCAGCGGGCCGACGGCTACCGCCACCCCGGAGGTCGCGGCCCAGGCGGTGATGGCCTTGGCCCGCTCACTCCGGGGGAAGGTCGCGACCACCAGGGACAGCGTGGCCGGCATCACGACCGCGGCACCCACACCCATGATCGCGCGGGCCACGATGACCAGCGAGGTCTCGTCGACCATGCTCCCCATCACCGAACCGCCGGCGAAGATCAGCAGACCCAGCACCAGCGCGCCGCGCCGGCTGTACTTGTCGCCGATCGCGCCCAGCACCAGCATCAGCGCCGCGTACGGAACGGTGTAGGAGTCGACGACCCACTGCAGATCACTGCTGCTCAGGCCCAGGTCGGTGGTCATGTCGGGGGCGGCGACGATCAGCGACGTGTTCGCCATCACCGTGATCAGCAGGCTCAGGCACAGCACGAGCAGCGCCCACCAGCGCCGCGCGTACGGCCCGGTCATCTTCTCCACGGGGGTGTTTGCAAGGAAGGGCATCAGTAGCTCCTGAGAGGGACGGGGCGGACGAGCGGAATCACTTAATTGCCCGTGAAGCGAGCGGGCGACGGGCTGAGATCTTCGGGCTTCAAGATCATCCTGTGGCCCCTTGTGGGCTTCCCCCGGCGATCCTCTGGAGGGCCGCGTCGGTGTCCGCGATGGCCAGCATCCTGTTGATGTCGGCGCCGGCCAGTGCGCCGGCCGCTGCGGAGGCCCCGACCTGGGCGACCAGATCGGTGGCGTTGCCGGCCACCCACACACCTGGCACCTCGGTGGTGCCGGCCATACCGGAGGCGAAACCGCGGCCCGTCGGCAGGTCCCGCACCGGCAGGCCCAGACCTTCCAGACCCTGGGTGCGGGCCTGCATAGGCGAGGCGACCGCGACGACGCGGCGGGCCACGACCTGGCCGTCGGCCAGGCGCACCCCGGCGAGGGCACCGTCCTCGTCGTTGACGACCTCGGTGACCGGGGTGTCGATGACGCGGATGCCGCGGGCGGCGAAGCGGGCGCGGCTGTCCTCGTCCAGGTCAGTGCCGTGGGTGAAGTAGGTCAGGTCCTCGGTCAGCTGACGGAACAGAAACGCGTGGCCGATGGAGGCCGGGCCGGTGGCGAGGATGCCGATGGGCTCGTCGCGCACCTCCCAGCCGTGGCAGTACGGGCAGTGCACCACACTGTGCCCCCAGTGCTCGGCGAGCCCGGGCACCTCCGGCAACACATCCGTGAGGCCGGTGGCCACCAGGATGCGGCGAGCGGTGATGCTGCGGCCGTCGGCCAGGGTGACGGTGAACCGCAGGTCCCCTTCCGCCGACGGGGCGGCGGACTCGGCCGAGACCACCTCGCCGAACACGACGCGTCCGCCGTACTGGCGCACCTGCTCCCGGCCCCGTCGAAGGATCTCGGACGGCGGGGTGCCGTCCAAGACGATGAAGCCGTGCACGGCCTCCGCGGGCGCGTTGCGCGGGGAACCGCTGTCGATCACGACGACCGAGCGGCGGGAGCGGGCGAGGATCAGTGCACCGTTCAGCCCCGCGGCGCCCCCGCCGATCACCACCGCGTCGACGGTCCCCCCGGCCAGTGCGTCGCTCCCGTACGGAGGAGTCGCCACAGCCATGGCCTCCTGCCTTTCCTTGTCAGTCATGGTTCGGTCAACCCTTCGAGTTCTGGGTGGTGGGAGGGGGGTCAGCTGTTCAGAAAGCCGAAGATGTGGTCGGCGACCGTCTTGGGCTGTTGTAGAGAGTTCGGCCCCGGTTTGCTGGGGACGTTCGTGATGTACAGATCCAGTACGGCGATGAAACTCGCCGTCGCCAGGATCGCGAGGGTCAGACCGTGCCTTGCCGGCCTGGAAGGCGTCGCAACGCCGGGCGGCGCGGAGGAGTTCAAAGGCATGGGTTGCCCTCAATCGCGCCAGGCGTGCACGCAGCCTGTCCGGTGAGCTCAGGACCGTTGTGTACTGAACAGTCAGAAACCTAGGTAGTTCTGTACTGGGTTGTCAAATACGTTGGGTCGGCTTTACCTTCGATGTATGGCGAGACCACGAAGCTTCGACCCCGACCACGTCCTCCACGCCGCCGAGCGGCAGTTCCGCACTTCGGGCTACAACGGCACGAGCGTCGACGACATCAGCGCCGCCACCGGCCTGGGCCGCGGCAGCCTCTACGCCGCGTTCGACGGCAAGCACGGGGTGCTGCTGCAGGCGATGGCCGGCTACTTCGCCCGGCTGGGGCAGTTTGCGCCGAAGGCGCTCGCCGGACCGGACGAGGGTGCCCTGGAACGACTGCACGCGTACTTGCTCCGCGCCGTCCACGGGGTGCCACTCGCCGCCGACGTACCCCCCGCCCCTGACCGGGCGGCGGCGGCCTGCTTCGCCGCCAAGATGGCCCTGGAGATCGGCGCCTCCGACTCCGAGGTGAAACGCCTGGCCAACGACTGCTTCTCCGTGCTCGCGACGGCGGTGGCCGAGTGTGTGCGAGCGGCGCAGCGCAACGGCGACATCGACCCCGACGCGGATCCCGACGACCTTGCGTACCTTCTGCTGACCATCATCCGCGGGAGCGATGTCGTCGGCGCGTACGGCCACAGTCCCGCCCGCCTGACCTCGATTGCGGAGAGCGCGTTCGCCTTGCTACCTCGCCCGCGCCACCGCTGAGAAGAGCACGGCCGGCCTCATTGCACAGGCATCTGATGCGGTCGCGCCCACTTCGACGCCGCGGAGGCACGGCCCGTAGGTTTACGCGCCGCCGTGACCTCGTGTGTTGGCGCGTGCTGTGGTGTTCCCGGGTGGTGTGGGTAACACCCGCAAGGACCCCGAGGCGTTCGCCCGGCTGATCCACGACGTCGAGACGAAGATCTTCGGCGTGCTCCCGGACGAGACCTGGGTCTATCCGGGACACGGCAACGACACCACCCTGGGCGACCAGCGCCCGCACCTGCCGGAGTGGCACGCGCGCGGGTGGTGAATCGCGCCGCCCACCTCTGACGTCAGGTGCGTGCGGGCGTCGCGGGTACGTGCGTCGGTGCGTACCGGCGTCGGTGTCTGCACGGCACTCGGGGCGCGAACCGTCGGCATGCGCGCCCCGTGTGAAAGCCGCGCACGCGCCGACAGCTCGCGCGCGCTCCCCGCGCGCCTGACGGCGCGGTCAACTGGTGGCAGCCCCGCGCGGGACGACGGCTCCGGCGCGGACGGGCCGCCGGTCTCGTTCCCCGCCCTCGACCGGCGGCCCCGGCGCGTTCTGGTCCCCCGTGTTCACACGCCCGCAACACCCGTTCCCACCATGCGGGAAGACACGCCTGTGACCTCGACAAACACGTCGTTCACTGCCAGTCTCCCGCCATGCGTCCTGCCTCTCGTAGTCTGCGCCGCGCTGTCGCCGGCCTCACCGTCGCCCTCCTCGCCACCGCCGTCGGCTGCGCACCGCAGCCGGAGGAGAAGGCGGCCGCCTCGCCGTCCGGTTCCACCGCGGACACCTGCGCCAAGGGCAAGTTGGCCACCGAGACCTCCGGCACCCTGACGATCGCCACCGACGAACCCGCGTACGAGCCGTGGTTCAAGGACGGCAAGCCCGAGAGCGGTGAGGGCTTCGAGTCGGCGGTGGCGTACGCGGTGGCCGAGCAGCTCGGATACGACAAGAGCGCCGTCGTCTGGCAGAGCGTGCCGTTCAACAAGGCGTTCGCGCCCGGGGTGAAGACCTTCGACTTCGACATCAACCAGGTGTCGATCAGCGACGAGCGCAGGAAGGCCGTGGACTTCTCGTCCGGCTACTACGACGTGCGCCAGGCCGTCATCGCGCTGAAGGGCTCCAAGGCCGCGAACGCGAAGAGCATCGCCGACCTCAAGGGCCTCAAGCTCGGCGCCCAGGTCGGCACCACCAGCCTCGAGTACATCGACGACGTGGTGAAGCCGACCGGGGCCGCGGCCGTCTACGCGAAGAACGACCAGGCCAAGTCCGCGCTGAAGAACGGCCAGGTCGACGCCATCGTCACCGACCTCCCGACCGCCTTCTACATCACCGCGGCCGAGGTCACGGACGCCCGGATCGTCGGACAGTTCGCGAACAAGGGCGGTACGCCGGAGCAGTTCGGGCTCGTGCTCGACAAGGGCAGCGCGCTCACTCCCTGCGTGACGGACGCCGTGGACGCCCTCCGCGAGAACGGCACCCTGGCGAGGATCGAGCAGCGGTGGCTCTCCGACGCCGTCGACGCGCCGGTACTCAAGTGACGCTCGTCAAGGAGCAGTCGGAGCCTGAGGGAGCCGACGACAAGGGCGGCACGGAACCCGCGGGCGACGGGTACGTGCCCTCGCCGCGGCGGCTGGAGCGCGAGCGCCACCGACGCGCGCGTACCCGCCGCGCGACGGCGATCGCCGCGGCCTCCACCCTGGTGACCGGCGTCGTCCTTTACCTGGTCGTGGTGAGCGCGCCCGGCTGGCAGCGCACCAAGGAGACGTTCTTCGACGGGCAGTACGCGCGCGAGGCGTTCCCCAAGGTGCTCGAAGGGCTGTGGCTGAACGTCCGGCTGCTGCTCGTCTGCGGAGCCGCCGTCCTGGTCCTCGGCATGCTCATCGCCGTCGCCCGCACCCTGCGCGGCCCCGTCTTCTTCCCGCTGCGGGTGCTCGCGGCGGCCTACACCGACTTCTTCCGCGGTCTGCCGCTGATCATCAACCTGATGATCGTGGTGCTGGGCGTGCCGGCCCTGCGCCTCCAGGGCGTGACCGTCGACCCCGTCCTGCTCGGCGGTACGGCCCTGACGCTGACGTACTCGGCGTACGTGGCCGAGGTGTTCCGGGCCGGTATCGAGTCCGTCCACCCCTCGCAGCGCGCCGCGGCCCGCTCGCTGGGCCTCAGCAACCGGCAGGCCCTGCGGTACGTCGTGCTCCCCCAGGCCGTGCGGCGTCAGGTGCCGCCGCTGCTGAACGACCTGGTGTCCCTCCAGAAGGACACCGGGCTGGTGTCGATCGGCGGCGCCATCGACGCCGTACGCGCGGCGGACATCATCGCGGGCCGCAGCCTGAACTACACGCCGTACATCGTCGCGGGGCTGGTCTTCGTGGCGCTGACGATCCCGATGACCCGGTTCACGGACTGGGTGACGGCCCGGATGGACCGTCAGCGGGCCCAGGGAGGAACGACATGAGCGACGCGCCCGCGTCCCCCGACGGCTCCCCCGTGCTGCGGATGGAGGCCGTCCGCAAGACCTTCGGCGACTCGGTCGTCCTGCGGGACGTCGACCTGGAGGTCGCCCCGCACACCGTGACCGCGCTGATCGGTGCCTCCGGCTCCGGCAAGTCCACGCTGCTGCGCTGCGCCAACCTGCTGGAGGACATCGACGACGGGGCGATCTGGCTGGACGGCGAGGAGATCACCGACCCGCGTACCGACCCGGACGCGGTACGGCGCCGTATCGGCGTGGTCTTCCAGGCGTACAACCTGTTTCCGCACATGACGGTGCTGGAGAACATCACGCTCGCTCCTCGCCGGGTGCACGGGGTCGCCCGCGCGGAAGCCGAGGAACACGCCAGGGGGCTGCTGGAGCGGCTCGGACTGGGCGGGAAGGCGGGCGCGTACCCGGACCGGCTCAGCGGCGGCCAGCAGCAGCGTGTCGCCATCGTGCGCGCCCTGGCCGTACGTCCCCGGCTGCTGCTGTTCGACGAGATCACCGCGGCACTCGACCCGGAGCTGGTGGGCGAGGTCCTCGACGTGGTGCGGGACTTGAAGGGCGACGGCATGACCATGGTGCTGGCCACGCACGAGATGGGCTTCGCGCGCGAGGTCGCCGACCAGGTCTGCTTCCTGGACGGCGGCGTGGTGCTGGAGCACGGCACCCCCGAGCAGGTCTTCGGCGATCCCCGGCAGGAGCGCACCCGGCGCTTCCTGCGGCGGATCGTGGAGGCGGGACGCCTCTGAGTACACCGGTAAGGGGCGCCCGCCCGGAGGCCGGTGCTTACCGTGACCGGTGCCTACGCGTGACCGGTGCTTACGGGTGGCCCCGTGCTCAGGTGCTCGCCTGGCCTGCCCCCGCCAGCGCGGCGACGCGCTCCACGGCGAACACGTAACCCTGCACTCCGCAGCCCGCGATGACACCGTCGGCGCGCAGGGACACGTACGAGTGGTGCCGGAAGGACTCCCGCTGGTGGATGTTGGAGATATGGACCTCCAGCACCGGAAGTCCGTCGCAGGTGTTGAGCGCGTCGAGAATCGCGATCGACGTGTGCGAGTAGGCGCCGGGGTTGATCACGACACCGCAGTGGTTCTGCCGTGCCTCGTGGATCCAGTCCACCAGCTCGCCCTCGTGGTTGGACTGGCGGAAGTCCACCGTGCCGCCGTGCGCCGCCGCTGCCTTCGCGCAGAGCTCCTCGACGTCGGCGAGCGTGTCGGAGCCGTAGATCTCCGGCTGGCGCTGCCCCAGCAGGTTCAGATTGGGGCCGTTGAGAATCATGATGGGGGCGTTGGCCAGGGTGCGGGGCACGGGGTTTCCTCCGGTCCGTTCGGCGTGGGGCGGCCCGTCGGACCGCTGCTCGGACCCGGTCTATCACGGCGCGTCGGAGCCGGTTTTTATCAGGTGAAACAGCGGGGCCTAAAGCCCTAGCCTCTTGACATGATCACTCCGTCGTATCCTCCCAAGCCCTCGCCCGGTGACCGCATCGCCGTCCTCTCGCCGGGCGCCGGCCTCCCGGGCCTCTTCCCGGTCCCCCACGAGCTGGGCCTGGAACGGCTGCGCGAGGAGTTCGGCCTGGAGCCGGTCGAGTACCCGACGACCCGCAAGATGGGCGCGACGCCCCAGGAGCGGGCCGACGACATCCACGCGGCCTTCGCCGACCCCGACGTCAAGGCGGTCATCGCGTCGATCGGCGGCGACGACCAGATCACCGTCCTGCCGCTGCTGGACCGCGAGTTGATCCGGGCCAACCCGAAGCCGTTCTTCGGGATGAGCGACAACACCAACCTGCTCGCGTTCTTGTACAGCACCGGAATCGTCGGCTATCACGGCGCCACCGTGATGGTCCAGCTCGGGCGGCCGGTGGCCATGGACCCGCTGACCGCGGAGTCCCTGCGGGCGGCCCTGTTCACCTCTGGCTCCTACGAACTACGGCCCGCCGAGCGCTGGAACGACATCAACCGCGACTGGGCCGAACCGGCGACCTTCGCCTCGGAACCGGAGACCCGGCCGGGCACCGGCTGGATCTGGCACAACGCCGACCGGGTGGCCGAGGGCCGCGGCTGGGGCGGCTGCCTGGAGATCCTCGCCGGGCTCCTGATGGCCGACCGCGAGGTCTCCCACGACCTGTCGGTGTACGACGGCGGCGTGCTGTTCCTGGAGACCTCGGAGGAAATGCCCAGCGGCACGGAGGTCTTCCGGACCCTGCGCAGCATGGGCGAGCGCGGCCTCCTCCAGCGGTTCTCCGCATTGCTGATGGGCCGTGCCAAGACCTGGTCCTTCGAGCAGCCCAACAGCGCCGCGGACGCCGCCCGGTACGCCGTCGAGCAGCGCGAGGCCGTTCTGAGCGCGCTCGAGACCTATGCGCCCGACACCCTCGCGGTCTTCGACGTGGACTTCGGTCACACGGACCCGCAACTCGTCCTCCCCTACGGCGGGACTATCCGCGTCGACGGCCCGGAACGGCGCATCACCGTCACCTACTGAGCCCCGCGACACGCGTCGCGACACCGTGCGCCCCCGTAACGCCCGGTCACGGTGGGTAGTTGACGCGGCATGCACGACGTACACACCGTAAGCAACGCACAGACGCCCTCCATGCCGCGGCTCGCGGCCGCCTCGCTCGCCGGGACGGCCATCGAGTTCTACGACTTCTTCGTCTACGGGACGGCCGCCGCGCTCGTCCTGGGACCGCTGTTCTTCCCGACGTTCTCGCCCCTGGCGGGAACGCTGGCGGCCTTCGCGACGTTCGGGGTGGGCTTCGTGGCCCGGCCGCTGGGGTCGGTGCTCTTCGGTCACATCGGGGACCGGCGCGGACGCCGGCCGGTCCTCGTCGTCTCCCTGCTGCTGACGGGCGCCTCGACGGTCGCGGTCGGATGCGTGCCGACGTACGGCTCGATCGGGGTGGCGGCTCCCGTGCTGCTGCTCGTGCTGCGGTTCCTGCAAGGGCTGGGACTCGGCGGGGAGTGGGGCGGCGCGGTGCTGCTGACGGCGGAGCACGCGCCCGCCGAGCGGCGCGGGCTGTGGTCGAGCTTTCCGCAGATCGGGCCGGCGGTGGGTTTCCTGCTCGCCAACGGGGTCGTGCTGGCGCTGTCCGCGACGCTGACCGAGGCACAGTTCACGCAGTGGGGCTGGCGGGTGCCCTTCTGGGCGGCGGGGGTGCTGGCGGTGCTCGGGCTGTGGCTGAGGTCGTCGCTGCCCGAGAGCCCGCGGTTCCTGGAGATCGAGGCCCCCGCGCGCGTGCCGCTCGTCGAGGTGGTCCGCTCCCACTGGCGGCTCGTCCTGCTGACCGCCGGCGGACTCGCCGTCGGGTACGCGATCTTCTACGCCGTGACGACCTGGTCGCTGGCCTACGCGACGGAACGGCTCGGGGTGAGCCG
Organism: Streptomyces bobili; assembly: GCF_002154575.1. Lineage (GTDB taxonomy): Bacteria > Actinomycetota > Actinomycetes > Streptomycetales > Streptomycetaceae > Streptomyces > Streptomyces bobili. The sequence continues at coordinate 22,463 of NZ_MUBA01000168.1, read as the reverse complement.
TACCGTCATGCTGACGTGCATCATGGCCGCGGTGGTGGTGAAGGGCGCGCTGACCCCCGTGGCGGCTCTGCTCGGCGACCGTTACGGGCGGCGGCCGTTGTGCCTGGCCGGCTGCGCCGCCGCCGCGCTGTGGATGTTCCCCCTGGTCGCCCTCCTGGGCACGGGCGAGCCGCTGCCGATGTTCCTGGGCTTCCTCGGTGCCATGCTCGCGTTCGTCACCATGTTCGCCGTCATCGCCGCCTACCTGCCGGAACTGTACGAGCCGAGGATCCGCTGCACGGGGGCGGCGGTCGGCTACAACCTCGGCGGGGTCCTCGGCGGCGCGCTCACGCCCCTCGCGGCGACGGCACTCGCCGAGCACTCGGGGCGCGTCCCCTGGGGAGTGGGTGCCTATCTGACGGGCATCGCGCTGCTCAGCCTCGGCTGCTTCGCCCTGTTGCCGGAGACCCGGCCGGCGGCGCGGCCGGCGCCGACGGCGGGTACCGAAGCCGGGGCCGGGGGCCTGGCCGCTACGGATTGATCGCCAGCTCCAGATACGCCGCCAACAGCACCAGATGCACGCCGCCCTGGAGAGGCGTGGCCCGTCCCGGTACGACGGTCAGGGAGCTGACGACGACAGTGAGCGCGAGCAGCACCATGTGGGTGGGGCCGAGGCCTAGGACGAGTGGGCCGGAGAGCCAGAGCGAAGCCAGGGCGACGGCCGGGATGGTCAGGCCGATGCTGGCCATCGCGGAGCCGTGCGCGAGGTTGAGGCTGGTCTGCACCCGGTCGCGGCGGGCGGAGCGCAGCGCAGCGATGGTCTCGGGGAGCAGCACGAGCAGCGCGATGATCACTCCGACGACGGCATGGGGCAGCCCGGCGGCCTCCACGCCATCCTCGATCGTGGGCGAGACCCCTTTGGCGAGCCCCACCACGCCGATCAGGGCAAGGCCGAGCAGGCTCAGGCTGATCACCGCGGTCCGTGAGGAGGGTACGGCGGCGTGGTCGTCCCCGATGATCACGTCACCCTCGCGGGGGACCGGCAGGAAGTAGTCGCGGTGCCGGACGGTCTGGGTCGCCACGAACAGGCCGTAGAGGATCAGTGAGGACAGGGCGGCGAAGGTGAGCTGGACGGTGGAGAACTCCGGTCCCGGTTTGCTGGTGGTGAAGGTCGGCAGGACCAGGCTGAGGGTGGCCAGCGTCGCGACGGTCGCCAGGGCGGCGCCGGTGCCCTCGGGGTTGAAGATCGCCGTGCCGTGGCGCAGGGAGGCGACCAGGAGGCACAGGCCGACGATGCCGTTGCAGGTGATCATCACGGCCGCGAAGACCGTGTCCCTGGCGAGGGTCGAGCCCTTGTCACCGCCGTCCGCCATCAGGGTGACGATCAGCGCCACCTCGATGATCGTCACGGCCACCGCGAGCACCAGGGAGCCGAAGGGCTCGCCGACGCGGTGGGCGACGACCTCGGCATGGTGCACGGCCGCCAGGACGGCTCCGGCCAGGATGACCGTGATCACGGCGACGACCACCGGAGCGAGGTCACGGCCCCAGGTCAGGATCAGCAGGACGACGGCGAGCGCGGGCACGACGGACGTCCAGCGGATCGTGTGCGACCTGAGCCGAGCGATCATGCAGTGATCGTCGCAGAGCGGTACGGACCGTGCATTTCGGTCGACGCGGGTGGACCAGAGGGGACTACGCCAGCGGACTACGCCAGCGGACTGCGCGAGCGCCCGGAGCGGTGCCCGGCGAATCGCCGGGCACCGCTCCAAGCTGTCTGTCGTCCCCGCGTGCTCCGCGGTCAGACGTCGATGCTGTCCTTCGGAGAGCCTTCGCTGCCGGTCCCGGTCTTCTCGGCCCCCGTCTTCTCGGCCGCCACCTGCTCGGCCGCCGCCTGCCTCTTCGAGGCCCACAGGCTGGTGATCGTGGTGACGATCAGGACGGCGCAGATGACACCGAGCGAGACCGGGATGCTGATCTCGGGGACGTGGACCCCGGACTCGTGCAGCGCGTGCAGCACCAGCTTCACGCCGATGAAGCCGAGGATGATCGACAGGCCGTAGCTGAGGTGGACCAGCTTCCTCAGCAGGCCGCCGATGAGGAAGTACAGCTGCCTGAGGCCCATCAGCGCGAAGGCGTTGGCCGTGAACACGATGTAGGGATCCTGCGTCAGGCCGAAGATCGCGGGGATCGAGTCGAGGGCGAAGAGCACGTCGGTGGAGCCGATCGCGAGCATCACGACCAGCATCGGCGTCATGACGCGCTTGCCGTTCTGCTCGATCCACAGCTTGGTGCCGTGGTAGCGGTCGGCGACCCCGAACCTGCGCTCGGCGGCCTTGAGCAGCTTGTTCTCCTCGAACTCCTCGTCCTCCTGGTCGGCCCTGGCCTCCTGGATGAGCTTCCAGGCGGTCCAGATGAGGAAGGCGCCGAACAGGTAGAACACCCAGGCGAAGCTGGCCAGGATCGCGGCGCCCGCGGCGATGAAGATCGCCCTCAGGACCAGGGCTATGAGCACGCCGACGAGCAGGACCCGCTGCTGGTACTGCGAGGGGACGGCGAACTTCGCCATGATCAGGACGAAGACGAAGAGGTTGTCGACACTGAGCGACTTCTCGGTGATGAAGCCCGCGAAGAACTCTCCGGCGGGCTCGCCCCCGCCGAAGAGGAACAGGCCGAGCCCGAACAGGCCGGCCAGGGCGATCCAGACGACGGTCCAGATACCGGCTTCCTTGATCGACACGTCATGCGGCTTGCGGCCGATGAAGAAGTCGATCGCGATCAGGGCACTCAAGCCCACGATGGTCAGGACCCACAAGGTCAGGGAAACATCCACTGCTGCGCCTCCGGCAGTACGTAACGGCAGGTGATCAGCGTCGTCGCGCTGCCGGAGGTCTCTTCCACCCCGGGTCCCGGCGCACGGCATGCGCGCGGGTCCACACGGGCCGACGCCCCGGGATCAGGCCTGATCCGTATTGACGGGTACGCCGCAGCAGATAGGGAGTACTCCCCTCCGTGGGGAAAACAGTACCCAATCACCAAGGAAAGGTAAAGTGATCGGCAAAAGAAAGGTCAAGTTACCTGGTCAGCGGACCTTTACGGTTACTTGGCGAAAGACAGAACCGGATCACTTCCGCCACAGGCGGCGAGCCTCGGCGACCTGCGCGAGGACCTGCTGGAGCACCTGGCTGCCCGGCGGCAGCAGGGCCGGCTCGTAGGTCCAGGCGTGCCCGACCCAGGGATCGGCGAGGTGGTCCTCCGGCACCGGAGTGAGGCGCATCAGCCCGCGCCACAGCGGGTCCAGCAACGGACCGTAACCGGCGGCGTCCTCACGGTCGGCGACCAGCATCAGGTGGACGCCTACGGCCGGGCCCTCGTCCGCGAGGTAGCGGAGCCGGGTCACGGCACGGTCGTCGAAACCGTGCGGGAAGTCGTTGACGACCAAGAGCTGGTGGGCCGTGTCGAAGTCGGGTGGGAGGGAGTCGGCGGCACCGCCACGCACCGCCATCTGCACCAGGTCGACGTGCTCGGTGAGCCGGGTCAGGATGTCCGCCACACCGGCCGCGCCCACGGCGGGCGGCGCCGTGAGCACGCCGCTGTGCACCAGCGGGGCGAACGCCTGCGCACCCGAACCGGCCGGGTCGAGGACATGCACCGTGAACTCGTCGGCCGGATGGACCGCCAGCAGCCGGGCCGTGTGCGCGACGGCCGAGTCGAGCGCGAGACGGCGCAGCTCGTGGGAGTCGAGGAACGAGCCGTCGGGCGACCCGGTCCGCCCGCTGTCGATCCACAGACCACGCTCCAGCGGGAGCCGGATGAGCATGGGGATGCGCAGCCGGTCGCTCTCGGGCAGGTGGAGGTCGCCCAGCCGCAGGGCCATGGGCATCTCCATGGGGACGCGGTAGGCGTGCCAGGTCGGGTTGTCCCAGCGCGCGTAGGCCGGCGGCAGGGCCGGCTCGACGACGTCGGCCTCGGCGGCGAGCTGGGCGAGGTCCCGGTCCAGGACCTGCCGCGCCTGGTCGACGAGCTGGGCGTGCTTGGCGCGAGCGGACTCGCGGGCCGCGTCGCCCTGACCGCCGATCCGGCTGCGCGGGTCGGAGAGGACCTCGTCGAGTTCCCTGTCCATCCGCGTGTCGGCGAAGTCGACGGCACTGCGGTACGCGGCCGTGCTGCGCGCCAGGTCCTCGAACATGCCCCAGACCTGGTTGTAGAGCCGCTCCTCCATCGACCAGCCGGTGGCGTCACCGGCGACCGGCTGCGCGGGCCGGCCGGGCTCGGCCGGCGGCGCGGCGGGCGGGGGCGCAGGGGCGGTGTTCCGCCGGCGCGGATGGCTGTAGTCGACAGGGCCGCCGGTGCCGGACGCCGCGGGAGTGCCCGGCTGGGTGGTGGCCGAGGGGTCCGCGGGTCCCGTCGGATAGCTCGCCACGGCGTCTGCGGCACCCTGCGGGACCTGGTTGCCCTGGGATCCCTGGTACGGGTCGGAGGCAGTCTGGGCGCCCTGTCCGCCGTACGGGGATGCCGCCTGGTCGGGGCCGAGGGCGGAGGCGGTCGTCTGGCGGGAGCGGTCGCCGTCGGCCGTACGCGACGGTGGGGCGGGTACCGAGCGGGCCACGCCCTGGGCCACGGCCTCGTTGATGGCGGACGCGAGCTGATGGGCCTGGGCAAGGCCCTGGTCGGCGAGGAGGTCGGCCAGGCCGCCCGCGTACCCCTGACCGATCGCGCGGACCTTCCAGGCGCCCTGGCGCCGGTACAGCTCCAGGGCGACGACGGCCGATTCGGGACCGAGGCCGGTCAGGGTGAAGCCGGCCACCTCGGTGCCGTCGAGGCCGGTCACGGCGACGACCGGAGCCGCGAGGGAGCCGAAGTCGACCGGTCCGCCCACACCGGTGGGCAGGGCGAGCAGGACACTGACACGGTGCACGGTCTCCGCGACGGCGTCCAGGTCCACCGCGAGGCGATGGTCGGCTGCCGCCTGCCGGGAGACCTCGACACCGGGCAGAGTGGGTGCGCCCGGGTGGGCCACCCATTCCACGCCGTGGATCCTGCCGCTCTCGTCGCTGAGGGTGGCAGCCGCCACGACCGGGGTGCCGGCCGAGACCCTGATCTCTAGGCGGGCTTCGGAGAGCGGGTGGTTCTGGCCCCGCACCAGCTCGGCCGTCATCGCCTGTGGTCCCCCTGCGTCGCGTGTCGTGTTGTCGTGTGCCGCTCGCCCGGCCCGGCCGGTCTTAGGGCCTCTCGTTCGGGTCAGACCGGGCTCGCGGGCCCTGGCACCGCACCTCGCCGCGTTGTCGTCGGTCCCCAGGGCTCCGCCCTGACTCCGTCCTCCGCCTTGCGACGCACGGCACCAGACCCCGCTCCCTGCTCCGGCCTGACCCGAACGAAAAACCCTAGAGCGCGGGCAGGATCGCCGGCATCAGGTCCTGGAACGTACGGCCGTTGGCGGGAGCGCCGAGGGCGGTCATGTTCCAGCCCGCGCCCACCCGGTGCACCTTGGCCATGATCTGTGCCGTGTAGGCGCCGCCGCCCGCCAGCGTGTAGCGCGCCAGCTCCTGGCCGTTGGTCTCGTCGACCAGGCGGCAGAAGGCGTTCTGCACCTCCTGGAAGGTCTGGCCGGTGAAGGAGTTCACCGTGAAGACGATCTGGTCGATGTGGACCGGGACGCGGGACAGGTCGACCAGGATCGCCTCGTCGTCGCCGCCCTGGCCCACGCCGCCGACCAGGTTGTCGCCGGTGTGACGGACTGAGCCGTCGTCGCTCACCAGGTGGCGGAAGAAGACGACGTCGACAGGCTGCTTGTCCGCGAAGAGAACCGCGGAGGCATCGAGGTCGATCTCCCGGGTGCGGGAGCCGAACAGGCCGCGCCGCGGGGCAGCCTGCCAGCCGAGACCCATGCGCACCGCGGTCAGGCTGCCTCCGTCGGCCTTCTGCAGACTGATGGCCTGACCCTTGGTCATGTTGACGGTCACGCGCTGATTCCCCTCTCGGACTGTCCCCTGTTGCCGCGGTCCCCGCGGTTGACGAAAACCCTACGCAACGCCACTGACAGTGCCGTACCCAGGACCGCACTTTGTGTCGTTCTTGCAACACAGGGCGTACGGCGGCCGGGCCCGCCCGGTCCGTCAGGCAAGGCCGGCCTCCTTCATCTGGCGCAGTTCCTTCTTCATCTCGGAGACCTCGTCGCGCAGTCGGGCCGCGACCTCGAACTGGAGGTCCGCGGCGGCCGCCCGCATCCGCGCCGTCATCTCCTCGATCTGCCCGGCGAGTTCGGCCGCGGGGCGGTCGGTCGGGACCGTCTCCTTGGCCTTCCCCTTCGCGGACTTCGCCGACGTCGCGCCCTTGGCCGCCTTGCCGCCGAGGGAGGGGACCGGCGCCTTGGTACCGCCGCCGTCCTTCTTCGCGCGGTAGCCGGAGCCCAGGAGCTGCTCGGTGTCGACCTCCTCGCGCGCGATCTGCGCGACGATGTCGTTGATCTTCTTGCGGAGCGGCTGCGGGTCGATGCCGCGCGCCGTGTTGTAGGCGATCTGCTTCTCGCGGCGGCGGTTGGTCTCCTCGATGGCCCGCTCCATGCCCGGAGTGATCTTGTCGGCGTACATGTGGACCTGGCCGGAGACGTTGCGCGCGGCGCGGCCGATGGTCTGGATCAGCGAGGTGCCGGAGCGCAGGAAGCCCTCCTTGTCGGCGTCGAGGATCGCCACCAGAGACACCTCCGGCAGGTCGAGGCCCTCCCTCAGGAGGTTGATGCCGACCAGTACGTCGAACTCGCCGGCCCGCAGTTCGCGCAGCAGCTCGATGCGGCGCAGGGTGTCGACGTCGCTGTGCAGATAGCGCACCTGGATGCCGAGTTCGAGGAAGTAGTCGGTGAGGTCCTCGGACATCTTCTTGGTGAGGGTGGTGACCAGGACGCGTTCGTCCCTCTCGACGCGCGTGCGGATCTCGTGCACCAGGTCGTCGATCTGGCCCTCGGTGGGCTTGACGACGATCTCGGGGTCGATGAGGCCGGTGGGGCGGATGATCTGCTCGACGACCCCGTCCCCGCGGGAGAGTTCGTACTTGCCGGGCGTCGCCGACAGGTAGACGGTCTGTCCGATGCGCTTCTGGAACTCCTCCCACTTCAGCGGGCGGTTGTCCAGGGCGGAGGGCAGCCGGAAGCCGTGGTCGACGAGGGTGCGCTTGCGGGAGGCGTCGCCCTCGTACATGGCGCCGATCTGCGGGACGGTGACATGGGACTCGTCGATGACGAGCAGGAAGTCGTCGGGGAAGTAGTCGATCAGGGTGTTCGGCGGGGAGCCGGGCTCACGGCCGTCGAAGTGCATCGAGTAGTTCTCCACGCCCGAGCAGCTGCCGATCTGGCGGAGCATCTCGAGGTCGTACGTGGTGCGCATGCGCAGGCGCTGGGCCTCGAGGAGCTTGCCCTGCTTCTCCAGTTCGGCGAGGCGCTCGCCCATCTCCTTCTCGATGTCGTTGACGGCGCGCTCCAGGCGCTCCGGGCCTGCCACGTAGTGGGTGGCGGGGAAGACGTACAGGTGCTCGTCGTCGCTGATGATCTCGCCGGTGAGCGGATGGAGGGTGGACAGCGCCTCGATCTCGTCGCCGAACATCTCGATGCGGACGGCCAGTTCCTCGTAGACCGGGAAGATCTCGATGGTGTCGCCGCGGACCCGGAAGGTGCCACGGGTGAAGGCCGTGTCGTTGCGCGTGTACTGGATGTCCACGAAGCGGCGCAGCAGCTGGTCGCGGTCGATCTCCTCGCCGACCTTGAGGGTGACCATCCGGTCCACGTACTCCTGCGGCGTACCGAGGCCGTAGATGCAGGAGACCGAGGCGACCACGATGACGTCGCGGCGGGTGAGGAGGGAGTTGGTCGCGGAGTGGCGCAGGCGCTCGACCTCCTCGTTGACCGAGGAGTCCTTCTCGATGTAGGTGTCCGACTGCGGGACGTACGCCTCGGGCTGGTAGTAGTCGTAGTACGAGACGAAGTACTCCACCGCGTTGTTCGGCAGGAGCTCTCGGAACTCGTTCGCCAGCTGGGCGGCCAGCGTCTTGTTCGGCGCCATCACGAGGGTGGGGCGCTGGAGCTTCTCGATCATCCACGCGGTCGTGGCGGACTTGCCGGTGCCGGTCGCGCCCAGGAGGACGACGTCCTTCTCACCGGCCTCGACGCGCTTGGCCAGCTCGGCGATGGCCGCCGGCTGGTCACCGCTGGGCTGGTAGGGGCTGACGACCTCGAAGGGCGCCACCGTGCGTTCGATGTGGGAAACGGGCCGCATGCCATCCACCGTACGACCCACCACTGACAATGCGGTCCGATCAGCGGTTCTGCGGGGTCCGGCTCTCGTGGAGAGCCACCTTGCGGCGGGTGCGGAGCCGGGTCCGGCCGACGGTGTGCGGGTGGGCCGGGACGCCGGGCTTGTGCTCGGCGGGGGTCCAGTCGGGCTTGCCCATGACCATGAGCGGGTCGAACATCACCACGACGCCGGCGAGGCAGAGGAAGGCGAGCGGGCCGATCAGCATGGGCGCGAGAAGGGCGGCGGGCGAGTCGCCGGCGGACGGCGTGCCCGTGGTGTGCAGGTCGACGCTGAGGGCGGCCATGCCCGTGTAGTGCATGCCGGTGACGGCCAGCCCCATGACGAGGCTGGCGCCGACGCTCCACAGGAAGCCCCTGACCTGCCCTGCGGCCCACAGGGCGGCGGTGGCGGCGGCCATCGCGATGGCCACGGAGATACCCACGGTGAGGGTGTTGTACTCGAACTTGCCGTCGAAGCGCATGCCGGCCATGCCCAGGTAGTGCATCGACGCGATCCCGAGGCCGGTGATCGTGCCTCCGGTGAAGAGCGCGGTGCCGGTGGCGCCCTTGTAGCCGACGATGAAGATCCCGACGCCCACCATGACGACGGCGACACCGAGGCTGGCGTAGGTCATGGGTTTGTCGTAGTGGATCGGGGCGCCCGCGACCGAGAAGCCCATCATGGCGACGAAATGCATGGTCCAGATGCCGGAGCCGATCGCAGCGGCGCCCAGGGCGAGCCATCCGGGGCGCCAGGAGTGGGCGACGAGCAGCGCTCGGGTCGTGCAGCGCAGGCCTAGGGCACCGCCGAGGCAGGCCATGAGATAGGCCACCAGCGGTGTGACGAGTCCGTAGCTGAATCCGTCGACCGTGCCGTGCATGCGCGGTTGCCCTTCCGCCCTGTTGCTGGAATGCCTGGAACGCGCCCCCCCACCCACGACCGCGCGGACGGTCGGGGTCGACGCAGAGCAGTATGACTGCCACCGGAATGGTCGAACGATTTTCCGGCAAAGAAACACGGCCTTGCCCCAATGTGCGGCACCCGTGAAGCGGTCCCGGCCGTCAACCTTCATCCCGTGGTCCTCCCGCGCCCACCCGCCGTTGACTCTCTGCTGCCACAGTGGAGCGGTAGGTGATCGGCCGACGCGAGGAGTACGCATGCACGCGCGCGCAGTTGCCGCGACGACCACCGCGCTGGTGGGCGTCGTCGCCCTCCTGCTCCCCGTCCATGACGCACGGGCGGGCATCGTGGGACAGCCCTCGGTGATCGCCCACCGGGGTGCTTCCGCCCAGGCGCCCGAGAACACCCTGGCGGCCGTCGACGCAGCCGCCGACCTGGGCGTTCGCTGGGTGGAGAACGACGTCCAGCGCACCAAGGACGGCACGCTCGTGGTGATCCATGACGACAGCCTCAGCCGGACCACGGACGTCGAGGACGTCTTTCCGGGGCGCGCCCCGTGGAAGGTGAAGGACTTCACCGCGGCGGAGGTGGCGCGGCTCGACGCGGGCAGTTGGTTCGGCCCCGCGTACGCGGGCGCGCGCGTGCCGACGCTCGGGGAGTACGTCCGCCGGGTCGAGCATCACGACCAGAAACTGCTGCTGGAGGTGAAGAACCCCGAGCTGTACCCGGGCATCGAAGCGGACACCCTCAAGGTGCTCGCCGACGAGGGATGGCTGGACGGGGAGCACCTCGCGGGCCGGCTGATCGTGCAGAGCTTCAGCGCCGGCAGTCTGCGGGCCGTCCACGATCTCGAGCCGTCGGTGACGACGGGCCTGCTCGGCAAGCCGGCGGTGCGGGACCTGCCCGGGTACGCGGCCTTCGCCGATCTGATCAACCCCTCGTACGTGTCCCTCACCGCCGGGTACGTCTCCGCCGTGCACGCGGTCACAGGACCGCACGGCAGTCCGCTGAGGATCTTCGTCTGGACCGTCGACGACGCCTCCACGGCCCGGAGGATGGCCGGGTACGGCATCGACGGCGTCATCACCAACAGGCCGGACGTGGTGGCGCGGGCCCTGTACTGGGACTGATGCCGCGACCGGTCCCCGGCGTTGTCAGTGGTGGGTCGTACCGTGGGCGCATGGACAGCCATGGGCAGTACGAGCAGCAGGTCGTGTGGGCCGTCGTCGGCACCGGCATCGGTCCGCTGCTGCTGGCCGCGACCCGCGAGGGCCTGGTCAACGTCGTGTTCCACGCCGACGAAGCCGTGCGTGAGAAGGCGCTCGGCCGCCTCGCGGACCGGCTGGGTGCGGAACCCGTCGAGTCACCCGACTCGCCACTGCTGTCCGAGGCGATAGGCCAGGTCCGCGCCTACTTCGCCGGCGAGCGACGCGATTTCGCCCTGCCCCTGGACTGGTCGCTGATCTCCGGCTTCAACCGTCAGGTCCTGCGTGAGCTGGCCTCCGGCGTCCCGTACGGCGCGGTCGTGGGCTATGGCGATCTCGCCAAGCGCGTGGGGCAGCCGGGTGCCGCGCAGGCGGTGGGAGCGGCGATGGGCGCCAATCCCCTGCCGGTCGTCGTGCCCTGCCACCGGGTCGTGGAGAGCGACGGCGGAATAGGCGGCTTCGGGGGCGGCCTGGAGGCCAAGCGCAGGCTGCTGGCCCTGGAGGGGGTCCTGCCCGAGCCGCTGTTCTGAGCGGCCGGCCCCGCGCCGAGGCGGCCTCTGAGGGGGGCGGGGCGGCGCGGGGCGGGCGTACCGGTGTGTCAGTCGTAGTGCCGGATCTCGACGACGTTGCCGTCCGGGTCGCGGAAGTAGAGGCTGCGGGTGGCCTCGCCACGGGCGCCGAAGGAGCCGTGCGAGACGTCCGAGACGGGGACGGCGTGCTCGGTCAGGCGGGTGTGGAGGGCGTCGAAGGCGGTCCGGGGCAGGGCGAGGCAGATGTGGTTCACGGGGTGTCCGGCACTGTCGGCCGCGCCGGGGAGCATCGTCATGCGCGTCACCATGGTCAGCGGCATGAGGTCGAGGAGGGTCCCGTCGTCGACCCGGACGGAGGGGAAGGGCTCCTCTCCCGCGGCGAACGCGTCGAGCCGGACGGGCGCCAGGCCGACGATGTTCTCGTAGAAGTCGGCCGCGGCGAGCGGGTCGCGGACCCACAGGACGACGTGGTCCAGGCGAGGCAGGTTGTCGGTCATGCCTTCCAGGCTGGTGTCGTCCCCCACAGGCCGCAAGGGTTTGACCGGGCGCGCCGCCCGCCAGGGATGAGGGAAGACCGACGGACAGGAGGCGGGCACGTGGTGCTGGTGGTGTCGGAAGAGGTACGGGAGGCGGTCGACGCGCGTCGACCCGTGGTGGCGTTGGAGTCCACGATCATCGCCCACGGGCTGCCACGGCCGCGCAACCTTCAGGTGGCGCGGGAGCTGGAGGCGGTGGTGCGCGAGGAGGGCGCCGTCCCGGCGACGATCGCCGTGCTGGACGGGCGGCCCCATGTCGGCCTCGACAAGGAGCAGCTGGAGCGGATCGCCAACGAGGACGGGATCCGCAAGCTGGGCCACCGTGACCTGCCGCTCGCGGTCGCCTCGGGGGCGAGCGGGGCGACCACGGTGTCGGCGACCGCGCTGCTGGCCGCGCTGGCCGGGGTGCGCGTGTTCGCGACGGGCGGGCTCGGCGGGGTGCACCGGGAGTGGACGGCCACCCAGGACGAGTCGGCCGACCTGGGCCTGCTGGCGCGTACCCGGATCACGGTGGTGTGCGCGGGGGTGAAATCGATCCTGGACGTGCCGGCGACGCTTCAGCGGCTGGAGACGCTGGGGGTCGCCGTCGCCGGGTACGGCACGGATCGCTTCCCCGGCTTCTACCTGTCCGATTCGGGGCATCCGGTGGACTGGACGCTGGAGAGTCCCGGCCAGGTGGCGGACGTGATGAGGGCTCAGGACGCCCTGGGCGTACCGGAGTCGGCTCTGATCGTGGCGAATCCGGTTCCCCAGGAGGAGCAGCTGGATCCCGCGCTGCACGCGCGCGTGCTCGCGGACGCGCTGGAGGCCTGCGCGGCGGAGGGAGTCACGGGCCAGGCCGTCACGCCGTACCTGCTCGACCACCTGGTCCGCCACACCGAGGGCGCGTCGCTGAGCGCCAACCTGGCGGCGGTGCGCGGCAACGTACGGCTGGCGGGGCGCATCGCCTCGGCGTGGGCCGGGGCGTGACCGGGAGTCCGGACGCACCGCATGACGGCTCCGGCGGCTCGGGGCCGGGACCGGGACCGGGACCGAGCAGCGCTCGCGCGCGGCGCGCGCTGCTGGTCGTGGGGGACGTCGTCACCGATGTCGTCGCGCGTCACCGGGGACCGCTGGCCTCCGGGACGGACACGGCCGCGCTGATCCGGACCCTGCCGGGCGGGGCGGGCGCCAACGTGGCGTGCTGGGCGGCCCACTGGGGATGTGCGGACGTACGACTGCTCGGCCGGGTCGGTGCGGAGGCGGCGGCCTGGCACGAGCGGGAACTGGTCGCCGGCGGCGTACGGCCCTTGCTCGTCGTCGATCCCGAGGCGCCGACGGGCACGGTGATCTGCCTGGTCGACACGGGGGCCGCGGCCGAGCGGACGTTCCTCACCGACAGCGGCGCCTCCCTGCGGCTCGAACCGGACGACTGGTCGGACATGCTGCTCGACGGGGTCGCCCGGCTGCATCTGTCGGGCTATCTGCTGTTCTCCGCGTCGGGGCGTGCGCTGGTGCGGACGGCGGTGGCCTCCGCACGCGCGCGTGGAGTGCCGGTGAGCCTGGATCCGGCGTCGACGGGGTTCCTGGGGGAACTGGGCGCCGACCGGTTCCTCGCCCTGGTGCGGGGCGTGGACGTGCTGCTGCCCAGCAGGGACGAGGCGTGTCTGCTGACCGGGACCGCCGACGGGGCGGAGGCGGCTGCCGAACTCAGCCGCCGGGTGCCACTGGTGGTGGCGAAACAAGGAGCGGACGGGGCTGTGGTGGCGCGGGACGGCGCCGTCGTCGCGCGGGTCCCGGCCGTCCCGGCGGCACCCCGTGACACCACGGGGGCGGGCGACGCCTTCACGGGCGCGTTCCTCGCCGCCCTGCTCGCGGGGACCGAGCCCGCCGAGGCCGCGGTGGAGGGGTGCGCGGCGGGCGCTCTGGCGGTGGAGCGGGTGGGCGGCAGACCGCCGACGCACACGGGGGTGGTGGAGACGACGCCTGCTCGGTGACAGCACCGCACCGCCGGTCACGGGCGCCGGGAGGGTGGCGGGGACGCGACTGCGGGTGTCGGCGTACGACGGGGCGCGGGACCGCCGCGCCCGGTGTCGGCGTACGAAGGGGACGGCCGGGACCGGAGGCTGCCTGGTGTCGGCGGTCCGGCCTATGCCTTTCTCCCCCAGGCCGAGATCATCGGTGCCGTCGCGAGGTCCATGCCGCCGGAGGCGACGTTGGCGAGGTGGCGGTCGATGTCCTCGTCGGTCGCGAGGCCCGCGGCCACGAGGTCGGCGCGGATCTGACGGACCGTCGCGGATTCCAGGGCGGCGCAGGCGGGCGAGGTGAGGGGGAAGTGCGCGTCGGCCTCCACGCCGCGCAGTCCAGCCTCCCGGAGCAGGCGCGGGAGCCTGCGGCCGTAGGAGAGGTCGGCGCCGCGGTCCGCCAGGAGCGTGCGGAACCCGTGGCGCAGGCGGTTCGCCAACTGCTGCTCGGGGCCGTGCTCGTCGGGGCAGGGCAGCGGCTGGAGGGCCGGGTCCGCGTCCTCCAGCAGGAGCCGGCCGCCCGGCCGCAGAGCCTGGACCATGGAGCGCAGGGCCCGCTCCCGCTCCGGGACGTGGACGAGGACCAGCCGGGCGTGGACCAGGTCGAAGCCCTCCGCGGGCGGCTGCTCGGCGCCGATGTCGTGCACCCGTACCTCGACCGGCGGGCGGGCGGCCCCGGTCAGTCGTGAGATGTCGATGTCGGTGGCGACGACCTTGCCGGTGGGGCCGACCTTCTTCGCCAGCCAGGACACCACCGAGGTGCCGCCCGCGCCGGCCTCCCAGCAACGCCAGCCGGGGCCCACGCCCAGGCCGTCGAGGTGCCGGAACGTCGTGGGGTCGAAGAGGGCGGCAACGGCGTCGAAGCGCTCCCCCGCCTCGGTCCGCTGATTGTCGAGGAGGTATCGGCCGGTTCGCGTCATACGGCTGATCATCCCAGTTGTCCTGGTTTCCCTGGAGGGCGACGCGACCGCGAGGCGGTGGCCGAGGGCGGCCGGCCCGGAGAGGAAACGGGAGGTGAGTCCGCGCCCGGAGGCAGACCCCATCGGGCCCCGTTCAGGCCCCTGTCAGGCACTATTACGGGTTTTCCACAGGCGGGAACAAAGCGGAACGTCCCCTTTCCACAGGCTTACCCAGGGTCTGCCCTCGCCTGGCAGACTGACATGCCAGGGCGTGAGCACACGCACGGGGGATCCACAGGAGGAGGTCCGGATGACCATGGCGGGAAATCTGCGGAAGGTCACTGGCCTGGGCGGAGTCGGCGGCCTGCGCAGGGTGGCGCGCCTGGCCCGCCGACGTGTGCGGGTCGATCTGAGCCACCCCGCGCGCTCCCCGCTGGGCTCCTCGGTGGTGAACTGCGTGACGTACCGCGAGGGAACCCGCGCCCCGGTCGGCGGCGATCTGGTCGACACCGTGGAGCGGGTGCGCAAGAGCGGGCACGGTTTCGTCTGGCTCGGGCTCCACGAGCCGACGAACGCGGAGTTCGCGGGCATCGCCGACCTCTTCGACCTGCATCCACTGGCCGTCGAGGACGCGGTCGAGGCCCATCAGCGCCCGAAGGTGGAGCGGTACGGCGAGACGCTGTTCGCCGTGTTCAAAACCGTCTGCTACGTCGAGCACGAGCAGCTCACGTCGACGAGCGAGGTGGTCAACACCGGCGAGATCATGGTGTTCGTCGGCCAGGACTTCGTCGTCACCGTGCGCCACGGCCGGCACGGATCGCTGGGTCCGCTGCGCGAGGAACTGGAGTCCGCTCCCGGCCAGCTCGCCAAGGGACCGTCGGCGGTGCTGCACGCGGTCGCGGACCACGTGGTCGACGAATATCTCAACGTCATCGACTCCGTCCACGCGGACATCGACCAGGTCGAGACGGACGTCTTCGCGGAGAACGGCGCGCGGGCCGACCCCGGGCGCATCTACCAGCTCAAGCGCGAACTCCTGGAGCTGAAGCGGGCGGTGGTTCCGCTGAGCCGGCCGCTCCAGGATCTGGCGGCCCGGCCGATGCGGGTGGTGGATCCGGAGATACAGGCCTACTTCCGGGATGTCTCCGACCATCTGCTGCGCGCCACGGAACAGATCTCAGCCTTCGACGAACTGCTCAACTCGATCCTCCAGGCGCACCTCGCCCAGGTCACGGTGGCGCAGAACGAGGACATGCGGAAGATCACCGCGTGGGCCGCGATCGTCGCCGTGCCGACGATGATCTGCGGGGTCTACGGCATGAACTTCGACCACATGCCGGAGCTGCACTGGAAGTACGGCTACGGCATGGCGATCGGGCTGATAACCGTCGCCTGTCTGTCCCTGTACCGCGGCTTCCGGCGCAACGGCTGGCTCTGAGGGGGCGGTTGCCGGCGGGCCGGCGTCAGGTGCGGGCGCTGCCGGTACCGGTCCTGGCGTAGACGCTCTCGGCCCACGAGGCCATCTGGTCGTCACTCAGGTGCTGGGCGAGGTCGGCCTCGCTGATCATGCCCACCAGGCGCTTGTTCTCGATCACCGGCAGCCGCTTGATCTGGTGACCCTGCATCTCCTGGAGCACCTCGCTGACATCGGCGTCGGCGTCGACCCAGCGCGGGGTTCCCTTGGCCATCTGACCGGCGGTGACCTTGGCGGGGTCGTGGCCCATGGCCACACAGCCCACGACGATGTCGCGGTCGGTGAGGATGCCGCAGAGCCGTTCGTTCTCGTCGCTGATGGGCAGGGCTCCGACGTTGAGTTCGCGCATCAACTGGGCGGCGCGGTCGAGGGTCTCGTGGGCGGGGATCCACTGGGCGCCCCGGTGCATGATCTGTCCGGCGGTGGTCATGGTGTACCTCCCGGTGCGGGACGGCCGGCGCGACGCGGTGTGCGCCACCGTCCCGGCGCCCTGCACTCTCGTGTCCCGGCGTCCCATTCTCGCCGGGCCGGTCGCCGACCGCACGTCAGGCAGAAGGCGGCAGGCAGAAGCCGCCACCTGACACGTGGCACGGCACCCTCGGCAGGGTTCAGGCCGAGAACCCGACGACCTTCCGCGGCACGACGCGGATGATCAGGCGCACTTCGTCGTCCTTCTCGGCCGGCGGGTCGATGCCGAGGTACTTGTGGGACAGCTCGTGAGGGAGGCGCTTGTCGTCGTCGGGGAGGATCTCGGCGGTGCCGCGGATCTCGACGGAGGTGTAGGGGTTGGCGAGGTCGAAGACCGAGAGGCTGATGCGGGGGTCACGGCGGAGGTTGCGCACCTTCTGCCGTCCGTCGGTGGAGGAGAACAGGACGGTGTCGCCCTCACGTTTGATCCAGACCACCGAGTTCTGGGGAGCCCCGTCAGGGCCGAGCGTCGCGACGGAGGCGAAGTTCCTGCCGTCGAGGAGGGTACGGACCGAGGCGTCGAGGGACACGGGGGCGCTGGAGGAGATCGTCATGACAGCACCCTAGTTGCATGCACATGCATTTAATAGGGGTTACGGCAACACTGCCTCGCGGACCGTTGGTGGACCAGCCACGGACCAGCCGACCAGCCGACCAGCCGACCAGCCGACCAGCCGACCAAGGATCGGACCACCCCGGATGGTCCGCCTGGTCACCCGTTCCACGCCGGATGCCGGGGATCGTCCGCGCGGACCAGCACGTCGGCCGCCACCGCCGGATCGGTCTCCTGGTCGTAGCGCTCGAAGGCGGGCAGCGTCCACCGCTCGGCCTCGGGGGTGCGGCGGAGCAGGGCGGGCGACGACAGGAGGACATGAACGGTCAGGTCGAAGGGGAACCAGTGACGCAGCAGGAGGGGACCGTGCAGCAACAGGAAACCACGGGGCGGGAGTTGGACGTAGGGGCTGCGGGTGGCGCGGTCGGTGACCGGGTCCCACAGGTCGGGAAGGATCCGCCCGTCGCCACCGGATTCGAGGGGGCCGAACACCTCACGCCACAGGGCACCGGTGTCGAACCAGCCGTCGTAGTAGGCCTCGACGTCATGGCGGCCGTACTCCAGGCGGACGGAGGCGGGGCGCAGGAAGCCCTGGGTGTCGACGACGCGGGAGGGGCGGCCTCGTGTCCGCAGCGTTTCGGCGACGCGTTCGGCGAGGTCGCCGGGGCGGGCCGCCGGGGCACCGTCGAAGGCGATGCGCGGCCAGGGGCTGCCGTCCTCCGGCTTCAGGTCGAGCAGGCGGTCGGCGAGGAGGTCGCCGAGCCGTTCCCAGGTGATCGCTTCGAGTCGCACATGGCCCATGATGCGACAGATGCCGTTCCGAACGCGCCGCGCTCACGGATGCCGCGGGCGGCAGGCAGGTGCGGGGGCCCGCCGAGGCCCGCCATGTGCGCCCGGCGTGCCGGAGGTGCGCGGCCGTTGTCATACGCGGACCGGGGAGGGGGAATGCAGCCGGTATGCAGGACGTCTCAACTCCCCCGCCCACTGCCGGGCTTGTCGTGATCCAGCCGTCGCGGCGGCGGCACTGCGCCGGGTGCGGGCGGGGGCCGCTGCCGATGCTCGTCGTCGAGGACCGGGCACCGTACTGTCTCGGCTGCGCGGACCTGGGGCATCTGGTGTTCCTGCCGCGCGGTGACACGGCGCTCACCCGCAGGGCGCGGGAGGAGAGCAGGCTCTCGGTGGTCGTCGTCCGGTTCAACCGCCGCAAAGGGCGCTATGAGCGGCAGGGCGTCCTCGTCGAGGAGGCGGGGCTGGCGCGGGCGGAGACGCGCTGCCTGGCGGACGCCGAGGCGCGGGGACGGCGACGGGTGCGGGACGCCCGGTTGCGGGCGGCGCGGGACGCGCGGTTCGCGGAGGCGTTCGCGGTGGAGATCCTGCGGCTGTTCCCCGGCTGCCCGCGGGACCGGGCCGAGGAGATCGCCGCGCACGCGTCGGTGCGGGGCAGCGGGAGGGTCGGGCGCAGCGCCGCCGGGCGGGCGTTGTCCGAGGGGGCGGTCGTCTCGGCGGTGGTGGCGTCCGTACGGCATCTGGACACCTCGTACGACGGGCTGCTGATGGGCGGAGTGCCGCGACGGCAGGCGCGGCGGCGGATCGCGGCGGGCGTGGAGACGGTGCTGCGGGAATGGGGGTGGGAGACGGAGGCAGGCGCCGGTCGCTGAGCTGCGGCGGAGGCGAGGAGGGAAGCGGGGCGGTCCCCGCCCCTGGACGTTCGCGTATGGGGCCGAGGCTCTCGGCGATGGTGGCTGTTCACGCGGGCGACTTGACTGGTGGGGACGGACGGACAGAAGGCGGGCGGGTGCCCGGCAGGGTGTGGGAGGGACGACATGATCGAGGGACCGTATTTCGTGCTGGTGGTGCTCGGGGCGCTGGGGACCGGGCTGGTGGCGGGGGTCTTCTGCGGGTTCTCGACCTTCGTGATGAAAGGACTGGCCTCGCTGCCGCCCGCGCAGGGCGCCGCCGCGATGAAGGCGATCAACGTGGCGGCGGTGAGGCCGGCGTTCATGCTCCTGTTCGTCGGCTCGGCGGTGCTGTGTGCGGTGATCGCCGTGGTGACGTTCGTGCGGTGGCCGGACGAGGGGGCGGTGGAGCTGCTGCTGGGCAGTGCGCTGTATGTCTTCGGCTCGTTCGGGGTGACCGCGCTGGCGAACGTGCCCCGCAACAACACCTTGCTCGCGCAGGCCCCGGACACCCCGGAGGCGACCGCCTACTGGCCGGTGTACGTGAGCGAGTGGACGGCGTGGAACCACGTCCGCACGGTCGCCTCGGCCGCCGCCGCGCTCACCTACGTGCTGGCTCTGACATGAGCGCCCGGCACGCGCGCAGCAAGCGCTGTCCGACGCTCTGCGCGGGGCGGGGAGGGGACGTATCGTGGCCGGAAGAGTGCCGCCCGATGACGCACGGCCCCGTCGCACGCGCACGCAAGGAAGACGGCCATGGCCGATCCCAAGGGTTTCATGACCACGCCCCGCCAGGACTGGCCACGCAGGCCGGCCGGGGAGCGGGTCCGCGACTGGGACGAGGTGTACGTCCCCGGCGCGCTGCTCCCCATCATCAGCGAACAGGCCGACCGCTGCATGGACTGCGGTGTCCCGTTCTGCCACGAGGCCTGCCCGCTCGGCAACCTGATCCCCGAGTGGAACGACCTGGTCTCGCGTGAGGACTGGCGGGCGGCGAGCGACCGGCTGCACGCGACGAACAACTTCCCCGAGTTCACCGGCCGGTTGTGTCCGGCGCCGTGCGAGGCGGGGTGCGTGCTGGCCATCAACCAGCCCGCCGTCACCATCAAGAACGTCGAGGTCGCCATCGCCGACCGGGCCTGGGCGGACGGACTCACCCCGCCCCGGCCGCCGGACCGGCTGTCCGGGCGGACGGTGGCGGTGATCGGCTCCGGGCCCACCGGGCTGGCCGCCGCGCAGCAGCTGACGCGGGCCGGGCACACGGTCGCCGTCTACGAGAAGGACGACCGCATCGGCGGGCTGATGCGGTACGGCATCCCCGAGTTCAAGATGGGGAAGCGGCACCTGGAGCGCCGGATCGAGCAGATGCGGGCGGAGGGCACGAAGTTCCGTACGTCGACGACCATCGGGCGGGACGTCATGGCCGACGATCTGCGGACCCGCTACGACGCCGTGGTGATCGCCACCGGAGCGACCGAGTGGCGGGAACTGCACGTACCGGGGCGGGAGTTGACCGGCATCCAGCAGGCCATGGAGTACCTGCCGCTGGCGAACCGGGTGTGCGAGGGCGACCTGGAGCGGTCCCCGATGTCCGCCGCAGGCAAGCACGTCGTCATCGTCGGCGGCGGCGACACGGGCGCCGACTGTCTGGGCACGGCGATCCGGGAGGGCGCCGCGTCGGTGACCCAGCTGGACATCTACGCCCAGCCGGGCGCGGAGCGCGACGAGGACGCCGATCCCTGGCCGACGTACCCGAAGATCTACCGGCTGTCCGCGGCGCACGAGGAGGCGCGCCATCTCGGCACGGCGCCGGCCGCCGACGCGGACGCGCGCCTCTTCGCGGCGTCCACGCTCCGCTTCACCGGTGACGAGAGTGGGCACGTCCGGGCGCTGCACCTCGTCGAGGTCGACGAGAAACGGCGGCCCGTGGAGGGCACCGCACGCGCGCTCCCCGCCGATCTGGTGCTGCTCGCCCTGGGTTTCTCCGGGCCCGACCGCGACGACGGGCTGATCGAACAGCTGGGGCTGGCGCTGGAGCCGCGCGGCACGATCGCGCGGGACACGGACTTCGCGACGAACGTTCCCGGCGTGTTCGCCGCCGGGGACGCCGCGCGCGGGCAGTCGCTGATCGTGTGGGCGATCGCGGAGGGACGGGCGGTCGCGGCGGCCGTCGACCGCGCGCTGACGGGAAGCTCACGGTTGCCGGCGCCGATCGGACCGTACGACCGGCCGATGAGCGTATAGACGAGCGCAGGGAAGGCGCGGGGCCGGTGACCGTGCGGGCGAGCCCGCAGGGAAGGCGCGGGGCCGATGACCGTGCGGACGAGCCCGCAGGAAGGACGCGCGGCCGATGACCGACCGCGGGCCGGCGGCCGGTCGTTTCAGCGCCGCTCGTCCGTGCCCGCGACCTTGGCCGTGGCGATGGCGACCCGGTTCCAGGTGTTGATCGTGCAGATGAGGGCCAGCACCTGGGCGAGTTCGGCGTCGTCGAAACGGGCCGCGGCCTCGGCGTAGACGTCGTCGGGGACACCGCCGTCGGCCACCAGCGTGACCGCCTCCGTCAGGGCCAGGGCGGCCTGCTCCTTCTCGGTGAAGAAGTGCCGGGCCTCCCGCCAGACGGCGACCAGGTGCAGGCGGTCCTCGCTCTCGCCTGCCTTGCGTGCGTCGTTGGTGTGCATGTGGAGGCAGTAGGCACAGTGGTTGAGGTGGGAGGCGCGGATCTGGATCAGTTCGACGAGGGCGGGGTCGAGTCCCTCGCGGGCGGCAGCGTCGAAGCCGACGAGCGCGCGGAACGCCTTGCGGGCGGACTTCGCGAGGTCCAGACGGCTCCGGCCGGCCTCGGCGGCGGCGATCGCGGCGGTGGGCAGGGACTGGGTCTCGGTCGTGGTCGTCCGGGTGTCGATCGTGTTCGTCGTCGTCATGCAGATCAATCTACGGGCCGGAAAGACCCTCTGTAGGGTGCATTCTCATGGAGGAATCATGGGTCAATTCCGCTGAGCGGATCGGCGCCGACCTGCATCTGGAACTGTCCGGTCCTGGCGGGCGGCGGGCCGCGCTGATCCGGGCGCTGCGCGACGCCGTGCGCGGCGGGCGGCTCGCTCCGGGCACCCGGCTGCCGCCGTACCGTTCGCTCGCCGCCGACCTCGGGGTCGCGCGCAACACCGTGGCCGACGCCTACGCGGAGCTGGTGGCGGAGGGCTGGCTGACGGCTCGCCAGGGGTCCGGGACGCGGGTCGCCGACCGCGTGGAACCCCTGCGACACACCGCGCGAGGGCCCGTTGAGGCAGCTCCACGCGCGCATGGCCGCCTGCACGACCTCCGGCAGGGCAGCCCGGACGTGTCGGCGTTCCCGCGCGCGGCCTGGCTGGCGTCCTACCGGCGGGCGCTCCAGCAGGCGCCCAACGAGGTGTTCGGGCCCGGTGCCCCCGCCGGGCGCCGCGAGTTGCGCGAGGCGCTCACCGCGTACCTGGCACGCGCGCGTGGCGTGCGCACCGAACCCGACCGCATCGTGATCTGCTCCGGCTTCGCGCACGCGCTGCGGCTGCTGTTCGGCCAGGGCGGGGGCGGCGTGCTGCGCGGTCCGCTGGCGGTGGAGGCGTACGGGCTGGGGTTCCACCGGGAGCTGCTGGCCGCGGCGGGCGTACGGACGGTCGCGCTGCCGCTCGACGGGGACGGGGCGCGCGTCGACCTCCTGGGGCGCGAGCGGGGGGTGCTGCTCACGCCCGCGCATCAGTTCCCGACCGGCGGTCCGCTGCACGCCACCCGCCGGGCCGCGGTGATCGACTGGGCACGCGCGCGTGGCACGGTGGTGCTGGAGGACGACTACGACGGCGAGTTCCGCTACGACCGCAGGCCCGTGGGCGCGCTCCAGGGCCTGGACCCCGAGCACGTGATCCACCTCGGCTCGGTCAGCAAGAGCCTGTCGCCGGCGCTGCGGCTGGGCTGGATGGTGCTGCCG
>NZ_MUBA01000167.1 GCF_002154575.1 Streptomyces bobili | reverse complement strand
CTCGCCGAGCAGCATGTGCAGATACGTCGCCAGGCTCAGCGCGATCACGAACGACACCACGTGGCCCGCGCCTTCGGGGACGCCGACCGCGTGGAACACCGGCTCCAGCAGGTGCGCGATCGCCGGTTCGGCGACGACACCGAGGACCAGGGTGCACAGCGTGATGCCGAGCTGGGCGGCGGCCAGCAGCGCGGACACGTGCTCCAGTCCCCACAGCACGCTCTTGCCGCGCCGGTCGCCCTGTTCGGCGTACGGCTCGATCTGGGAGCGGCGGACGGAGATCAGCGCGAACTCGGCGCCGACGAAGAAGGCGTTGACGACCAGGGTCGCCAGGCCGATGAGCAGCTGGACGGCGGTCACCGGTCCGCTCCTTCCGCGGGGTTCTTGGTGAGCGGGGCGTGCAGCAGGACGCGCGCGGCCCGGCGCCCGGACGCGTCGACGACGTCCATGCGCCAGCCGGCCACGTCCACGCTGTCGCCGACGGCCGGGATACGGCCCAGCTCGGTGGCGACGAGGCCGGCGAGGGTCTCGTAGGGGCCCTCCGGGGCGTGCAGCCCCACGCGGGCGAGCTGGTCGGTGCGGGCGGCGCCGTCGGCCGAATAGGTCTGGCGGCCCTCGTCGTCGGTGCCGGCGCGGGCCAGGTCGGGGGTCTCGTGCGGGTCGTGCTCGTCGCGGACCTCGCCGACGACCTCCTCGACGATGTCCTCCAGGGTCGCCACGCCCGCGGTGCCGCCGTACTCGTCGATGACCACGGCCATCGTCCGTTTGCCGGAGAGGCGGTCCAGGAGCCGGTCCACGGTCAGGGACTCGGGGACCAGCAGGGGTTCGCGCATCAGCTCGGCGACGGGCACGCGCGCGCGGTGCTCCGCGGGCACGGCCAGGACGTCCTTGATGTGCGCGGTGCCGACGACGGTGTCCAGGCCGCCGCGGTACACGGGGAAGCGGGACAGGCCCGTCGCCCGGGTCGCGTTGGCCACGTCCTCGCAGGTGGCCTGGGCGTCGAGCGCGATCACCTGCACGCGCGGGGTCATCACGTTCTCGGCGGTCAGGTCGGCCAGGTTCAGGGTGCGCACGAACAGCTCGGCGGTGTCCGCCTCCAGGGCGCCCTGCCGGGCCGAGTGCCGGGCCAGCGCCGCCAGCTCCTGGGGGCCGCGGGCGGAGGCCAGCTCCTCGGCGGGCTCCAGCCCGAACCGGCGTACGACCCGGTTGGCGGTGTTGTTGAGGTGGCTGATGAAGGGCCGGAAGGCGGCGCTGAACCAACGCTGCGCGTTGCCCACCCGCTTGGCCACGGCCAGCGGGCTGGAGATCGCCCAGTTCTTCGGCACCAGTTCGCCGACCACCATCAGGAACACCGTCGACAGCGCCGTGCCCAGCACCAGGGCGACCGAACTCGCCGCCGTGCTCGACAGGCCGAGGGACTCCAGCGGGCCGGAGATCAGCTTGGCGATCGAGGGTTCGGCGAGCATGCCGACGACCAGGTTGGTAACGGTGATGCCGAGCTGGGCGCCGGAGAGCTGGAAGGTGAGGTTGCGGACGGCCTTGAGGGCGCCGGCCGCGCCGCGCTCGCCGCGCTCCACGGCTCGTTCCAGTTCGCCGCGTTCGACTGTGGTCAGCGAGAACTCCGCGGCGACGAAGGCACCGCACGCGAGCGACAGCAGGATCGCCACCAAGAGCAGGAGCAGTTCCATCACCGGTTCACCTCCGTCCCATGATCGGACAGGGCAGGCGGGATCGCGCGGTGTCGGATACTGGGAGGCTCGCCCATGGGCGGACGCTCACACCTTTCGAGAAGTCGGTGAATCGATGACGGACCGTATGCATGAAGGGACCGCATCGATGACGGCGCCGTACGGATGAGGGGACCGTATGGTCCGTTCGGCTCCCTCATGGTAAAGGATCGGCAAAGGGTGGCAGGTTCGCCCCCCCGGCTGGGCCCGGTCGCTCCCGGTTCAGTCGGTCAGCGGCTTCACCCAGCGCCGCCACTTCTCCTCCGGCGTGTACCCCGCCGCCCGCCACGCATGGTGGGCCGTCTCGTTCCGGGTGAGCACCATCGCGTCGGCGCGCCGGCCGCCGAGCCGGACGAACCGTTCCTCCGCCGCGGCGAGCAGCGCCGAGCCGATGCCCTGGCGGCGGTACGCCGGATGCGCCGCCAGCCGGTAGAGGTGACAGCGCCAGCCGTCGAACCCGGCGATGACCGTACCGACCAGCTCACCGCCGCGCTCCGCCAGGATCAGCGCGCCGGGGTCGCGAGCGACGAGCCGCTCCACGCCGTCGCGGTCGTCGCTGATACTCGTGCCCTCGGCGGCCGTCTTCCAGAAGGCCAGCACGGTGTCGAGGTCGTCGGGCGTCGCGGCCCGTATCCGCAGATCAGACATGGGCCGATCCCATCACGCCCGGCACACCGCGACGCGGAATTCCACCATCCGGACGGCCGGCGCCCCCTGCGCACCGGGACGGCCGACCGGGCCTCCGGGGCGTCGCGGCCCACACGACGGAAGCCCGGTCGGCCGAATGCCCCCGCACTCGTACGCGAACCCAGGCAAGGGCGACCGAGCCCGTCACCCGCGCCCGATCCGAGGGACCGCGCCCGGCCGCGCGCTCCTCACTCGTGCGCGATGGCCGTCAGCACGTTCATCCGCGAGGCCCGCAGCGCCGGCAGCAGGGCCGCCACCACGCCGACCACCGCCGAGCCGACGACGACCGCGACGATCGTCGTCCACGGGATCGCCAGCGCCTTCATGCCTTGCAGGGCCAGCACCTGCTGGGTGCACACGCCCCACACCAGTCCCAGCGCCAGTCCCAGGACCGCGCCGAACACCGCGATCACCACCGACTCCAGCCGGATCATGCGGCGCAACTGCCGCCGGGACAGCCCGATCGCCCGCAGCAGCCCGATCTCCCGGGTCCGCTCGACCACCGACAGGGCGAGGGTGTTGACCACGCCGAGCACCGCGATCACGATCGCCAGGCCGAGCAGTGCGTACACGAGGTACAGGAGCACGGCGATCTGGTCGTGCACCAGTTCCTTGTAGTCCGCCTGGTCGCGCGCCTGCACCTGCGGATAGGGGTCGAGGGTCCGCTCCAGCCGGGGCCTCAGTCGGTCCGCGTCCGTGCCGGCGGCCGCGTTGACGTACAGCACGGAGTCCTGCCCGCCCGGCACGTACTTCTCGACGGTGGCGATGCCGAAGAACAGGCCGCCCTGCATGCCGAATCCCTCGGCGGCGTCCTGGTCGGTGAGCGCCCCCACCCGGAACGAGGCGGTCCGCTCGCCGGGGAACTCGACGGGCAGGACACTGCCCACCCGCACGCCGTGGTCCTCGGCGAAGTCGACGTCCATGGCGATCGCCCCGTCGGCCAGCGCGGCGGCCGTGTCCCCACGCGCGTACGTCACATGGGCGACCTCGTCGACCTGGCTGTCGTAGCCGGCGGCCGTCGTCTTGACACGCTCGCCGTCGGGCAGCCGTACGGCCACCGGCGCGAACCGCTGCCGTACGACGAGGCCGACGCCGTCGGTGGCGCGGACCCGGTCGGTGACCTCTTGCGAGAAGGGGGTGAGGTTGGTGTTCTGGATGACGAAGTCGGCGCCCAGCGTGTCGTCGATCTGCTGGTCGAAGGACTTCGACATGGAGGCGCTCGCCACCGACATGCCGCCCACCAGGGCGAGGCCCACCATCAGCGCGGCGGCGGTGGCGCCGGTGCGGCGGGGGTTGCGCAGGGCGTTGCGCTGGCTCATCCGGCCGACCGGGCCGAACAGGGCCGGGAAGGCCCCGCCGAGCACCTGGATCACCGGGCGGACCAGCAGCGGGCCCGCGACGACCGTCGCGATCAGGGTGAGGACGACGCCGAGGCCCAGCAGCGAGGCCGCGGACGCGGTCTCCGAAGCGGTGACGCACCCGGTCAGGGCCGCCACGCCCAGGGCGCCGACGACGGCCCCGACCATCGCGCGCACCCTCAGCGGCCGTCCCACCCCGGCGACGTCCGCGTCCGCCAGGGCCGCCATCGGCGACACCGTGGCCGCGCGGCGGGCCGGGAGGTAGGCGGCCACGAAGGTGACGCCGACGCCGACGGCGTACGCCGAGACGGGGGTGACCCAGCCGATGGCCATCTCGGCGGTGTTGAGGTTCATGCCGAAGGCGCTCATGAGGCGGATCAGGCCCGCCGCCAGGCCGATGCCGGCCGCGAGGCCCACCGTGGAGCCGACCAGGCCGAGCAGCAGGGCCTCGGTGAGGACCGAGCGCCGTACCTGGCGTCTGTCGGCGCCCAGGGCGCGCAGCAGACCCAGTTCCCGCGTGCGCTGCGCGATCAGCATCGAGAACGTGTTGACGATCAGGAACACGCCCACCAGCACGGCGATCCCGGCGAATCCGAGCATCACGTACTTGATGACATCGAGGAACCCGCCGAGGTTCTCCGCCGCCGATTTGGCCTGCTCGTCGGCGGTGCGCACGTCGTAGGGCCCGGAGCCGAGCGCGGCGGCGATCCGCGTCTTCAGCTCCGCGTCGGTGACGCCGTCCGACGCCTCGACGGAGACGCTCGTGGCCAGGTCCGCCGAGCCCAGCAGCCGGGTCGCGGCGACCTCGGGGTCGAGGAAGACCAGGGCGGCGCCGGGGTTGGTGGTCCTGAAGGTGGCGATGCCGACGACCTCGACCCGGAACGAGCCCGGCTGGGCCATCACGGTCAGCGTGTCGCCCGTCTCCACATGCTTCTTGTCGGCGGTGTCGGCGTCGAGCACGGCCTCGCCCGCGCCGCGCGGGACGTGTCCGGAGGTCAGTTCCACCGGGCTGCGGTCGGTGAGGTACCAGTCGGTGGCGATGGTGGGCGCGCCGGTGGTCGGTCCGACGGACTTGTTCGCGCTGTCGACGACGGTGATGTTCTGCACGCTCACGTCGGCGTGCGCCGAGGACACCCCGTCGACGGCGGCCACCCGGCCGGTGAGTGCGGCGGGCAGGGTCTGGACGGCGCCGGTCGGCACGGAGGAGTCGAGGTCGTCGCGGGGTTCCACGGTCACGTCGGCCGAGGTGGACGCGAACAGGCGGTCGAAGGTGCGCGTGACCGTGTCGGAGAAGATCAGGCTGCCCGCGACGAACGCCACCGACAGCACGACGGCGAGGGCGGACAGCAGCAGCCGCCCCTTGTGCGCGAGGAAGCTCCGCAGCGTCGCCTTCAGCACCTGTTCAGTCCTCCTCGGGGGCCGCGCCGGCCTGGGCGCGGATCAGGTCGAAGCGCTTCATGCGCTCCAGTACCGCCTCGGCAGTGGGCCGTTCCATCTCGTCCACCAGCCGGCCGTCCGCGAGGAAGAGCACGAGGTCGGAGTGGGTGGCGGCGCCGGGGTCGTGGGTGACCATGACGACGGTCTGGCCCAGGTCGTCCACCGCCTGGCGCAGGAAAGCGAGGACCTCCAGACCGGCGCGCGAGTCCAGGTTGCCGGTCGGCTCGTCGGCGAAGATCAGCTCCGGGCGGGAGGCGAGTGCGCGGGCGCAGGCCACGCGCTGCTGCTGCCCGCCGGAGAGCTGGGACGGCCGGTGCCTCAGGCGGTCGCGCAGACCGAGCGTGTCGATCACCTGGTCGAGCCACTTCTGGTCCGGCTTCTGGCCGGCGATGTCCATCGGCAGGGTGATGTTCTCGACCGCGTTGAGCGTCGGGATGAGATTGAACGACTGGAACATGAAGCCGATCCGGTCGCGCCGGAGCCGGGTCAGCTCCCGTTCCTTCAGGCCCGTGATCTCGGTGTCGCCGAGCCACACCTGTCCGGCGGAGACGGTGTCGAGTCCGGCCAGGCAGTGCATGAGCGTGGACTTCCCGGAGCCCGACGGCCCCATGACCGCGGTGAAGCGTCCGCGGACGATGTCCACGTCCACCGAGTCCAGGGCGAGCACGGTCGTCTCGCCGGAGCCGTACGCCTTCGTCAGACCCCGGGCGCGCGCCGCCAGGTCCTCGGCCGAGGCCAGACCGGGGGCGTGCTGCGCAGCAGGTGTGGACAAGGCTGCCTCCTCGCTCGCGTGGACGTGCCGGGTCGTTGTTCCGGCCGAGCGTAGTGTGACGGGGCGCACACTCGGTATCTCTTTTCGCCGCGAGTCCGCCCTTGCCGATGCTAGCGGTTCGGCGCTAGCTTCGAGGTATGGCGAAGACCCAGCTGAACGTACGCGTCGACGAGGGCACGGCCAAGGCCGCCCGCGAGCGCGCCACCGCGCGCGGCATGAGCGTGAACCGCTACATCGAGGAGCTGGTCAGGCAGGACGCCGGCGAAACGGGCCACACGTTCGTCGAGGCCGCCGCCGACTTCATGAAGCAGTACGAGAACGTGTTCGCGGAGGAGTTCGGCGCGGCCCGCGAGGGCGGCACCCACGAAGGTCGCCGCTGACCCCTTGAGCGACCTCACGATCGATCTCGCATGGCTCCTGATGATCGCCGAACAGAAGACACCCGGAGACCCCCAGGTCACCGACTGGGGAGCCCTGGTGGCGGCGGTGGCACGCCATGACGCCCAGATCTTCGACGTCCCGGTGTACGACTCGCCGCACGCCCGCGCGGCCTCGCTCCTCCAACTCCTCCTCCACGTCCCGGCGCTGGAGCGCTCGAACGCCCTCTTCGCCTGCGCCGTCGCCTACGCGTACCTGGTGGCGAGCGGAGCGAAGGTCGTGACCTCACCCGAGCAGGTCCGCGACCTGGCCCGGCTGGTCAAGAGCGGCGAGGCGTCGGTGTACGACATCACGCAGGAACTGCGCCGCTGGAGCCAGTGACCGGCAACCCCCCGGCAGCCTTCGACGTCGACAGTCACCGACTCCGCGCCGCGTCGGCGACCGGCCGCCAGGCCGTGCCCAGCCTGCAGTACGACGTCGGCAGGACCGGCCCGTTCTCCGGCACCAGCAGCCGCCGGTAGGGGCCGAGTTCGAACCCGGCCTCGCGCAGCGCGCCCACCGGGTCGCGGGAGAGATGGCAGCCGCCGCTGACCAGCGGCCACACCGTCCGGTCCAGGGCACGCTGGGTGAGGACCATCGCCGGGCCGCCGCCCCTGCCGTGCTCCAGGAACCGCACCTCGCCACCGGGCCGCAGCACCCGCCGCACCTCGGCGAGGGCCCGCGGCAGGTCCCGGACGCTGCACAGGACGAGTGAGAGCACCGCCGCGTCGAAGGCCTCGCTCTTGACCGGCAGGGCCTCGGCCGCGCCCGGCGCGACATCGACCGGCACCTCGGCCCGCAGGGCGGCCTCCACCGCGAGCGTGCGCAGCAGCCGTTCCGGTTCGATCGCGACGACCTCGGAGACCGTACGCGGGTAGTGCGCGAAGTTCAGGCCGTTGCCCGCGCCGATCTCGATGACGCGGCCGGAGAGCCCCGCGAGCAGCCTGCCGCGCAGGGCGGCCAGGCCCCCGCGGGTCTCCGCGGTCACGCTGATCCGGGCGTAGCAGCGCGCGAACAGCGGGTGGTGGACGGGATCACCGGGCACCTTGCCGGAGCCGGTGGACCGTAGCGGCATGGCGACCTCCCGGGCAGGACGGGCCTACCAGGATTCTCCCCCGTACGGGCCCGCCGCACCCCCGCTGACGCACATCGGTGTCACTGGATGAAGGCATGCACCTGTTCGTAGATGCCGGGGTCGTTGTTGGTGTCCGTGTGGGACACGCATCCGACGCCGACGTTGGTCGCCCCGCTCAGCAGCGCCGAGGAGTCCGGGTTGATCGCCTCGTCGCAGTTCGACCAGTAGCTCGCGTAGGTCACGGCGCCCGGCGTCTCGTCGCCGGAGTTCAGCGCGGTGAGGAACGAGCTGCCGGTCTGCATCTCCGCGCACGAGGTGTAGAGCCACGCGCACAGCGAGGCGGTGGACGTGCCGTGGTTGGTGCCGGCGACGGAGACGAAGTCGTCCACGTACGCCGTACCGCCGAGGTTCTTCAGGTAGTAGCGCGAGCTGAGCGCGCCCATGGAGTGCACGACGAGGTCCACCTTGCTCGCGCCGGTGCGCGCGAGCACGTTCTGGATCTCGGTCGCCAGTTGCCGGGCGGTGGTCACGTTCGACTGGGACCAGCTGTACGACCAGGCGTCCAGCTCGGCGGCCGTGTAGCCGTCCGCCGTGAAGTTCGCGACCCAGTCGTTCCAACTGCTCGCGGAACTGCTGATGCCGTGGACGAGGACGACCGGATTGTGCGTCGCCGCGTGTGCGGGGGGAGCGGCGAAGGAGAGTGCCAGAAGGAGCGAAGAGAGGGCGGCCGAGAGGACCGCGGCGATGCGACGCTTGCCGCGCTGCATGATGCCTCCTGAAACGGGTGGGGTTGTCAGGAGTGTCCGGCGGGGTCTACGCGCGCCGCATCGGTGTAATCGCCGGTCTTTACTGTTCAAGTAACCCATCGGTAACGTGATGTGGGTGGTGACTCCGGTGAACCCCCCACCTCTTGACCGCACTTGGCCACCGACACTCGCCGACGCGTGGCCGCGCCCGGCCTCCGCGCTCCCCGAACGCGTCCGGACCAGGGTCCTGCGCCTGGTGTACGGCGATCCGCGCGCCGCCGCCTCCCTCGCCGCACGCCTCACCGAACGGCAGGCCGCCGGCCTCGACCCGCTGCCCGTCGAACCCGCCGACCTCGCCCCCGAGTTGCTGCGCGCCCGGCGCCGCGCGCTGCGGGCCCTGCCCGACGACACCCGGCTGCTGCTCCTGCTCGCCGCCGCCGACCAGTACCCGGTCGCCACCCACGCCTTCCTGCGTGCCGTCGCCGCCACCCGCCTGGACACCCGCTGCCTGGAGTCCGCCGAGACCGCCGGACTCGCCCACGCCGCGGCGGGCGGGGTCCGCTTCGCCGACCCCTGGACCCGGATCGCCGCGTACGAATCGGCGGGCCCGGCCGACCGGCGCGACGTGCACCGGCTGCTCGCCCGCGTCCTGCACGGCTCGGGCGAGACGGCCCGCCGCTCCTGGCACCGGGGCGCCGGCGCCCTCGGCCCCAGCGGGCGGCTCGCGGCCGAGCTGACAGCGGCGGCGGACCGGGCCCGCGACGCCGGCGACCCCGCACTGTCCGGTGCCCTCACCGGACGCGCCGCCGCCCTCAGTCCGGACCCCCGTCACCGCTCCGGCCTGCTGGCGCGGGCCGCCGTCGACGCCTGGGACGCGGGCGACGGCGACCGGGCCCGCGTCCTGGCCGCCCGCACCCATGGCGAAGCCCTGCACGGCGTGCTCGCCCTGCGCACCGGACACGCCGGGGAGGCGTTCGACGCCCTGACCGCGGGCGCCACCCAGACGGCAGCGGGCGGAAGACCCTCGGCGCGGTCCGAGGAGCACGCCGGACACCTCCTGGCCCGCGCCACCGAAGCCGCCGTCTACACCGGCGACCTGAGCCGCTGTCGCGAGGCCGTCCGCCTCGCCGGACGCCTCGGCATCGACCCACCGGGGGTGCTCGGCGGACTCGCCGCGGCCGTCGAAGGGCGCTACGCGGACGCCCGCGAACTGCTCGGGGCCACCGCCGGACGGTGCGGTCCCGGCGGCGACCCCACCCTCCTCCTGCACGCCGGGATCGCCGCCCTGCTGCTCGGCGACCATCCCCGCGCCGCCACCGCCACCCACCGGTCCGCCGCCGCGGCCCGCGCCCGGGGACTCGTGCCGCCCGTCTCCCAGGCGGCGGAGTTCCGCGCCTACGCCGACTTCTGGACCGGCCGGCCCCGCGCAGCCGAGGCCGCCGCCCTGGACGCGCTGCGCCAGGCGCAGGCCACCGGCCAGGACAGCGGCGCCTGTCATCTGCAGGCCGCCCTGGCGATGTTCGCGGCCCTGGCCGGCGACACCGACCTGTGCCGCGAACGGGCCGCCGCCGCCCGCGGATACGCCCTCGCGCACGGCCTCGGTCTGCCCGCCGCCCTCGCCCAGTGGGCGCTCGCCTTCCTCGACCTCGGCCACGGCCGCCACGACGCCGCCGCGGCCCGCCTGCGCGCCCTCGCCGGAGCCGGCCCCGGCCACGGGCACCGCGCGATCCGCCATCTGGCCATCCCGCACTACGTCGAAGCCGCCGTCCACACCGGCGACACCCGCGTGGCCCGCGCCGCGCACGCCGCCTACGACCGCTGGGCCCACGCCGTCCGCAGCCCCGACGAGCTGGCCCTCAGCGCCCGCTGCCGGGCCCTGCTCACCCCCGGCGCCGACACCGTCGAGCACTACCGCATCGCCCTCGACCTCCACGCGCAGGGCACGCGCGCCGTCGAACGCGCCCGCACCGAGCTGCTGTTCGGCGGCGCCCTGCGCAGGCTGCGCCGCCGCACCGAGGCCCGAGAACAGCTGCACAGCGCCCTGGAAGCGTTCGAGTCCTTCGGCGCCCCGCACTGCGCGGACCGGGCCCGCGCCGAACTCCGCGCCCTCGGCGCCCCCGCCACCACCGGCCGCCCGCCCGAAAGCCCCCGGGCGAGCCTGACCGCCCAGCAGCTACGGGTCGCCCTCATGGCCGCCGAGGGCGCGACGAACCGCGAGATCGCCGTCCGCCTCGCCCTCAGCCCCCGCACCATCGACCACCACCTGCGCGGCGTCTTCAACCGCCTGGGCATCCGCTCCCGCATCGAACTCGTCCGACTGCTGGCCGAGGGAGGCGACTAGCTTCCGTACGGCCCGAGAGACCCGCTCCACCTCTCGGGCTCGGTCCGGCTCCGGAACGCCTCCGCCTCCCACGTCCCGTCCAGCCGTGAGGCGAGCCAGCCGGGCGCGGCCGTACGGAACTCGGCGGGCGCGAGCGATCCCGAACCGGCGGGCAGCGCGCCGAGCAGCGGGGCCCCGGCGATGTCGGGCAGGTCGGTGACATTGCACCGCATCGCCAGATCGGGCGAGTCGGGCCAGGACCCGATCACCACACCCAGCAACTCCAGCCCACGCGAGCGCAGTTCACGGGCTGTCAGGTCGGTCGTGTTGAGCGTGCCCAGTCCCGCCGACGCCACCACGAGCACCGGCGCCCGCAGCATCTCCGCGGCGTCGGCCAGTGTGCCGCCCGCCTCGTCGAACCGCACCAGGAGCCCGCCGGCCCCCTCGACGAGGACCAGGTCGTGCTCGGTGGCCAGCTTCGCCGCCGCGTCGGCGACCTCACGCGGCCGTACGGGCACCATCCCCGCCCGCAGCGCCGCCGTCGCCGGCGCCAACGGCTCGGGATAGCGGGCGAGTTCGGCGGCGGTGACCGCGCCGGCCAGCCGCACGACCTCGTCCGCGTCACCGCGTTCGCCGGGCCCTACGCCGGTCTGCGCGGCCTTCAGTACGGCCACCGAGCGGCCCGCCGCGAGGGCGGAGGCGGCGACGGCCGCGGTCGTGACGGTCTTGCCGACCTCCGTGCCCGTCCCCGTGATCACCAGGATCGGCATGTTCATCCCTCCCGTGCCACCGCGCACACCGCTCGCGCGATCCGTGCCACGTCCTCGTCGCCGGTGACGTAGGGCGGCATCGTGTAGACGAGGTCGCGGAACGGCCGCAGCCAGACGCCCTCGCGTACGGCGGCCTCGGTGGCGGCCCTCATGTCCACCGGGTGGTCGAGCTGGACGACCCCGATCGCGCCGAGCACCCGTACGTCCTTCACGCCGGGCAGGTCCGCGGCCGGAGCGAGCCCCTCACGCAGTCCCGTCCCGATCCGCCGGACCTCGGCGAGCCAGTCCTGTCCGAGGAGCAGCTCGATCGAGGCGCAGGCGACCGCCGCGGCCAGCGGGTTGCCCATGAACGTCGGACCGTGGGCCAGCACCGGCACCTCGCCCCGCGAGATGCCCTCGGCGACCCGCGGCGTGCACAGCGTCGCCGCCATCGTCAGATAGCCGCCGGTCAGCGCCTTGCCGACGCACATCACATCCGGGCTCACCCCGGCGTGGTCCGCCGCGAACAGCGCGCCCGTCCTTCCGAAACCGGTCGCGATCTCGTCGAACACCAGCAGCACGTCGTGCTCGTCGCATGCCTCGCGCAGCACCGACAGATACGCGGGGGAGTGGAACCGCATCCCGCCCGCGCCCTGCACCACCGGTTCCACGATCACCGCGGCCAGCTCGTCGGCGTGCCGTCCGATCGCCGCGCGCAGCTCATGGGCGTACGTCTCGTCGTACTCCGCGGGGGGAGCCCCGACGAAGTGCTGCCGGGGCAGCACCCCGGTCCACAGGTCGTGCATCCCGCCCTCGGGGTCGCACACGGACATCGGCTGCCAGGTGTCGCCGTGGTAGCCGCCGCGCCACGTCAGCAGCCGCTGCTTGCCGGGGCGGCCGAGCGAGCGCCAGTACTGGAGGCACATCTTCACCGCGACCTCGACCGACACCGACCCCGAGTCGGCGAGGAACACATGCTCCAGCCCGTCGGGCGACATGTCGACAAGCAGCTTCGCCAGCCGTACGGCGGGCTCGTGGGTGAGCCCGCCGAACATCACATGGCTCATCCGCCCGAGCTGGGCCCGCGCGGCCTCGTCGAGCACCGGGTGGCCGTAGCCGTGGATCGCCGACCACCAGGACGACATGCCGTCGACCAGTTCGCCCGAGCCGTCCGCGAGCCGCAGCCGCACCCCGCTCGCCGACTCCACGACGAGCGGGTCCACCCGGCCCGGCATCGGACCGTACGGATGCCACACATGCCGCCGGTCCAGGTCCAGCAGCTCGGACACGGCCCCCTCAGGCATTGGGCGCGAGGTCCGTACCGGCGCCCCGGCGACGGACGGCGACCAGGTCCGTACGGGCCTCGTTCGCCGGCGCGGCGGGAACCGACCCGCACACACCGCCGCCGTCCTCGTGCGACCCGCAGCCGCTGCCGTCCTCGTGCGACCCGCAGCCGCCGGCGGCCCCGTGGGATCCGCAGCCGGCACTCGCCCGGTGTTCCGGCAGGGTCACCTCGCCCGCGCCCTCCACCTCGAACCCGGCGTCCGCGATCATGTCGAGGTCGGCCTGTCCGGCCTGGCCCTCGGTGGTGAGGTAGTCGCCGAGGAAGATGGAGTTGGCCAGGTTCAGCGCGAGCGGCTGCATCGAGCGCAGATGGACCTCACGGCCGCCCGCGATGCGCACCTCCACGTCCGGGCAGACGAACCGCACCATGGCCAGGATGCGCAGACAGCGCTGCGGGGTGAGGTTCCACTCCTTGGCCAGCGGGGTGCCCTCGACCGGGATCAGGAAGTTCACCGGCACGGAGTCCGGGTCCAGTTCGCGCAGCGAGTAGACGACGTCGACCAGGTCCTCGTCCGACTCGCCCATGCCGGCGATCAGTCCCGAGCAGGCCGAGAGCCCGGCCGCGTGCGCCTTGCGCACCGTGTCCACCCGGTCGGCGTACGTGTGGGTGGTCGTGATGTCCGCGTACGTCTCCTCGGACGTGTTCAGGTTGTGGTTGTAGGCGTCCGCGCCCGCCTCGCGCAGCCGCTCCGCCTGACCGTCGGAGAGCAGGCCCAGGCAGGCGCACACCTCGACGCTCTCGTTCTGGTCCTTGATCGCCTTGATGGTCTCGGAGACCCGGTCGACGTCCCGGTCGGTCGGGCCGCGCCCGGACGCCACCAGACAGACGCGCTTGGCGCCCCCGGCGAGCCCCGCGGCGGCGGCCCGCGAGGCCTCGTCGGGCTTGAGCCAGGTGTACTTGAGGATCCCGGCCGTAGAGCCGAGTCGCTGGGAACAGTAGGAGCAGTCCTCCGGGCACAGGCCCGACTTCAGGTTGACGAGATAGTTGAGTTTCACCCGTCGCCCGAACCAGTGACGGCGCACCTTTCCGGCCGCGGCCACCACGTCGAGCAGGTCGTCGTCGGACGTGGCCAGGACGGCCAACGCCTCTTCGCGGGTCGGCAGCTCGCGCCGAAGCCCCTTGTCCACCAGCGTGTTCAGCAGGTCCATGAGAGCCGATCCTGTCTTACCGGCCGTTTCCGGGCCAGGGAGAGTTCGTACAACAGAGGGCATTGGAGGTGTGGGTATTGCCACACCATGGGATACGCGCCGTGCGGCTAGTGTCTGTCCACTGCCTACAAATTCCGCGGAGGACGAGCCATGGCGTTCGGCTGGATCGACGAGCAGGCGCGGCTGCGCCGGAGCGCCGGACTCGTACGGACGCTGCGCCCCCGCCCGGCCGACTCGCCGCTCCTCGACCTCGCGAGCAACGACTACCTGGGCCTGGCCCGGCACCCCGAGGTCACCGAGGGCGCGGCGCGGGCCGCGCGGACCTGGGGCGGCGGCGCGACCGGCTCCCGGCTCGTCACCGGCACCACCGAACTCCACGCGGAACTGGAGCGGGAACTGGCCGACTTCTGCGGCTTCGAGGCGGCCCTCGTCTTCTCCTCCGGGTACGCCGCCAACCTCGCCGCGGTCACCGCGCTGGCCCCGCACGGCTCCCTGATCGTCTCCGACGCGGGCAACCACGCCTCGCTCATCGACGGCTGCAGGCTGGCGCGCGCGACGACGCAGGTCGTCGCGCACGCCGACCCCGACTCCGTGCGCAAGGCGCTGGACACCTGGGACGGGGGCCCGGCCGTGGCGGTCTCCGACACGGTCTTCTCCGTCGACGGGGACGCCGCCCCGCTGGCCGCCCTCGCCGAGGCCTGCCGGGAGCACGGGGCCGGGCTGGTCGTCGACGACGCCCACGGCCTCGGTGTCCTGGGCCGTGGTGGCCGCGGCGCCCCGCACGCGGCGGGACTGGCGGGCGCCGACGACGTGGTCGTCACCCTCACGCTGTCCAAGTCGCTGGGCAGCCAGGGCGGCGCCGTGCTCGGCCCCGCGCGCGTGATCGACCATCTGGTCAACGCGGCCCGGACGTTCATCTTCGACACCGGCCTCGCCCCGGCGGCGGCGGGCGCGGCCCTCGCCGCCCTGACACTGCTGCGCCGCGAGCCGGAACGCGCGGCGCGCGCGCGTGAGGTGGCGGGCGAACTGCACGCACGCCTGACGGCCGCGGGTCTGGAAGCGGTGCGTCCGGACGCCGCGGTCGTCTCCGTGCGGGCTCCGTCCCCGGAGGGGGCCCTGCGATGGGCGGCGGACTGCCGGTCGGCAGGCCTGGCCGTGGGCTGCTTCCGTCCTCCTTCCGTGCCCGACGGCATCTCACGCCTGAGGCTGACCGCCCGCGCGGACCTCACTCAGGGGCAGATCGAACGCGCTGTACGGGTGATCGACGAGACACGACCATGAGTCGGCGTGACACGGCCGTGGGCCGGCGAACGGTGCCTGATGGACGGGCGGGGGTCAGCGGAACGCGGCCGTGAAGTCCGTCCAGCTCTCGGGGGAGAAGAGCAGGGCGGGCCCGGCCGGGTCCTTGGAGTCGCGTACGGCGAGCAGACCGGCCCATGGCCCGGAGTCCGGGCGGGCCGTCTCGACGCAGTTGTTGGCTCCCGTGCTGTAGCTGCTGCGCAGCCACCGCAGATCACGCGGGTGGGGGAGACCTGGCGGATCGGTGCTGGAGGGGACGTTGCGAGGCAGTGCGGTCATGGTGCCTCCTTACGCGCGTCACCTAGCGCGGCGAGGTAATCCAGTGAGTCCCCGGGCGAAAGAGCGTGTGCCCGAAGGGCGTTGAAGGCCTCGGTGTAGGCCCGGAGGTCTTCTTTCCGTTCGAGATAGAGGCTACTCGTCAAGTGGTCGAGAACAACCACATCCAGATCAGAAGCGTTAGAAAACGAGAAGATTACGAAAGGGCCAGTGACACCGATGTGCGCCCCGGCGCTGAACGGCAGCACCTGCAGCCTGACCTGGGGCAGCCGCGCCGCCTCCACCAGTCGTTCCAACTGCTGCGCCATGACCTCGGGACCGCCCACCTCCCGCCGCAGCACCGCCTCGTCGAGCACCGCGTCCATCCTCAGCGGCGGCCGGGCCCGCAGCACGTCCTGCCTGGCCAGCCGCACCTCCACCAGCGTGTCCAGCCGGTCCTCGTCCAGACCCTCCGCCGCGGCCCGGGTCACCGCGCGGGCGTACGCCGGGGTCTGCAACAGGCCCGGCACGACGGTCGTCTCCAGGGTGCGCATCGCACTCGCCTGCGACTCCAGGCTGATGAAGTCCCGGTAGGTGGGCGGCAGGACACCGCGATAGGCGTGCCACCAGTGCTCCCGCCCGTCACCCTCGACCGAGCCGGCCAACGCCAGCATCAGTTCCCGCAGTTGCGCGTCGTCCACGCCGTAGGCGTCGAGCAGTAACCGCACATCGGCCGGCTTCGTACTGCTGGTGCCGGTCTCGATCCGGCTCACCTTCGACTGGTGCCAGCCCACGAGCCGCGCCGCCTCACCACTGGTGAGCCCCGCGCGGGACCGCAGCGCCCGCAGTTCGGCGCCCAGCTTCCGGCGGCGCACCGCGGGACCGTGCTGCATGGGATCCTCCTTACTCCTTCCGGGCCGTCCACGTACGCTCCGCCGTAGCAGAGTTCACCGCATCGAGCGACAGATATATGCACATCTTGGTGGATCCCCACCCGTGACCGGCGCGGTGATGGCACTCTGGCGACGAAGCACCAGTCCGGGACCGTACTCGAACCATCCGCACCGTGTCGGACTCCGGTCCCGTGGGAAAGGGACGACGTCGCCATGGCAGACCACCTGGAAGCATCCGTCACTCTGCCGAGCGATCCCGCCTCGGTGTCCACGGCCCGCACCTACGTGCTCGACACCCTTGTGCAATGGGGTCTTCCCGCCACCGCCGAGATGGCCGACACCGTCCGGCTGATCGTCTCCGAACTCGCCACCAACGCCGTGCAGCACACCTTCGGGCAGTCGCCCACCTTCACGGTGGACCTGGTCCTCGACCGTGACGAGCGGCTGCACATCGGCGTCACCGACAGTCACCCGCGCTTCCCCCAACGACTGCCGGCCGCCGTCCAGCAGGACAACGGCCGAGGCATGGTGATCATCAGATGGCTGACCGCCGAGTGCGGCGGCAGGCTCCGGGTCCGCCCCACGCGCGAGGGCGGCAAGACCGTCTTCATCGAGCTGCCCTGGACGGTCCCCGCCGAGCGGACCGATGCCGCCGGGCGTGTGGAGCCGGTGACGGCGGTGGGGCAGCAGGAGCCCTGACGGGCCCCTGGGGCCGCCGGCACCCGCGGAGCGGGCACCGGGGGGCCACGAGTGGATCCCGGGGCGGTGGCGGCGCGTCAGGACGCCGCCACCGCCCCGGGAGATCACTTGACCCGGCCGTACCAGACGCTCTTGGTCCAGATCTTCTGGAGCCGCACCACGTCCCCGGTCTTCGGTGAGTGCCAGATCTTGCCCTTACCGGCGTAGATCCCGACGTGGTAGACGCTCGACCCCGAGTGGAAGAACACCAGGTCCCCGGCCTTACGGCTGCCGGCGGAGATGTGTCGCGTCTTGTTGTACTGCTGGGCGGCGGTGCGCGGCAGCTTCTTGCCCGCCTTCTTGAACGAGTACAGCGTCAGCCCTGAGCAGTCGAACCTGTTCGGCCCGACGGCCCCGTACCGGTACGGGG
>NZ_MUBA01000166.1 GCF_002154575.1 Streptomyces bobili | reverse complement strand
TCGTCGACGACCAGCGTCCGCCCGTGCCGGGCGAGAGCGGCGATCGCGGCGGCCGGGTGCAGCACCGACGTCGGGTTCGTCGGGTTGCCGATCACGACGAGGTCGGCGTCCTCGGGGACGGCCGCGGGGTCGAGCCGGAAACCGTCCTCCTCCCGCAGCAGCACCCGGTCGACACCGTGCCCGGCGTCCCGCAGGGCCGCCTCCGGCTCGGTGAACTGCGGGTGCACCACGACCGGCTGACGGACCTTCAGGGCGCGGGCGAGCAGCACGAACGCCTCCGCCGCGCCCGCCGTCAGCAGCACCCGTTCGACCGGCAGCCCGTGCCGGGCCGCGACCGCCGCCCGCGCGGCCCGCCCGTCGGGGTAGGCGGCCAGGCCGGTCAGGGACGCGGCGATGTGCTCGCGCAGCCACGCGGGGGGCGTGTCCGCACGGACATTGACGGCGAGGTCGACCAGCGCCGAGCCGTCGTCGCGTACCTCCGCGTCACCGTGGTGGCGCAGGTCGTGCCCGTCAGTGTGCATGGGAATGCGCATGCCCTCCGTGCTGATGCCCGTGTCCGTGACCGGGGCCGTGGTCGTGGCCCTCGTCGTCGGGGTGGAAGTGCGGCTGCTGAGGCAGCCCCACCTTGTCCTCGAAGCCGGGCAGCGCGATGCGGTACACGCACGAGTCGCAGTTCATCCGCAGATCGCCCTCGACGGCCTCCGCGTACCGCTCCATCACCAGGTCCAGCAGCTCCGGCTCGGGCCCGATGACGTCCGCCGACCGCACCTCGACCTGCGGGTGCGCTGCCGCCCAGCCCTCGGTCTGGTGCCGTACCCGGTCCGGCAGGATCCCCGTGAACAGGAAGTAGGGGAGGACGACGATCCGCCGCGCCCCGAGCTTCACGCACCGGTCCAGCCCGCTCGGCACGTCCGGTGCCGCGAGCGACACGAACGCCGTCTCGACACCGGCGTACCCGCGCCCCTCCCACAGCAGCCGGGCCGCCTTGTGCACCTCGGCGTTGGCGTCCGGGTCCGTCGACCCGCGGCCCACCAGCAGCACGGTCACGTCGGCCAGGTCCTCGGGCGTA
This sequence comes from Streptomyces bobili, assembly GCF_002154575.1. Taxonomy (GTDB): domain Bacteria; phylum Actinomycetota; class Actinomycetes; order Streptomycetales; family Streptomycetaceae; genus Streptomyces; species Streptomyces bobili. The sequence goes on along the minus strand of NZ_MUBA01000166.1, from coordinate 7,288 downwards.
CGCCCCGCCGTGCCCAGCGCCTCGTCCAGCCGCCGCTCCAGCACGTTCAGCAGCGCCGGGTGCGGGCCCAGCGGGCGGCCGTACGTGTAGGAGATGCCCGGGTGCCGCTCCTTCTCGCGGGCCAGCGCCGCCGGGATGTCGCCCTTGGCGTGCCCGGCGGACACCAGCATCAGCGGTACGGCCGCGAACCGCCGTACGCCGCGCTCCACCAGTTCCGTCACCGCGTCGCCCAGCGGCGGCGGGGACAGTTCGATGAAGCCGCCCGCGACGGGCAGTTCGGGGTGGCGGCGGCCCAGCTCCCGGACGAAGTCGCGGAACGCCTCGGCTCCGGCATCGTCCCGGGTTCCATGGCCGGCGATGAGCAGGGCGGGCGGCGGGGTGGTCACTGTTTCTCCTCGGAGTACGAAAGGGGGGTGTACAGCAGGGCGTTGAGCGCGGCGGCGGCGACCGCCGAGCCGCCCTTCTCGGACACGTTGCTCACGGCGGGCAGGCCGCTCTCGCGCAGCGCGGCCTTGGACTCGGCCGCGCCGACGAAACCGACGGGCAGGCCGATGACGAGCGCGGGGGAGGCGTCGAGGGTGAGCAGCTCCTCCAGGGCGGTCGGCGCGCAGCCGATCACCCAGAGGGCGCCGGGGCCCACCTGCTCGAACGCCAGCCGCACCGCGTGCGCGGAACGGGTCAGTCCCGGACCGGAGACGGCCTCCCTCAACCGGCAGACGGTCTCCCGGCGGGTGATGCCGGCGGCGACCATCTCCACGTCCACGACGACCGGCGCCCCGGAGTGCAGCGCCGCATGGGCCTTCGCCAGCGTGCCCTCGTCCATGACGAGGTCGCTCGCGTACTCCAGGTCGGCGGCGGAGTGGATGACCCGCTCCACCACCGCCCGGGTCAGCGGCGGGAAGTGCGAGGTGTCCAGGCGGGAGCGCAGCCGCCGGAAGGACTCCTGCTCGATGGGGTGGACCACACGGTTCACTTCGGCTCCTCCTGCCAGCGGTAGCCGCGCGGAGTCACCATGCGGCCCGCGATGTCACGGGTCGCGGTGTTGCCCACCGTCACGACCGTCATCATGTCCACCGTCGCCGGGTCGAGCAGCGCGAGCGTCGTCACCCGCGCGGTCCCGTCCGGCCGCGACGCGTTGCGTACGACACCGACCGGCGTCGTCGGCTCCCGGTGCCCGGCGAGGAGGGCGAGGGCCTTCGGCAACTGCCAGTCCCGGCCCCGGCTGCGCGGGTTGTAGAACGTGACGACGAGGTCCGCCTCGGCCGCCGCCCGCACCCGCCGCTCGATGACCTCCCACGGCGTGTGCAGGTCGGACAGGCTGATCGACACGTGGTCGTGGCCCAGCGGCGCGCCCAGGATCGCCGCGGCGGCCAGCGCGGCGGTCACGCCGGGCACGCCGACCACGTCGATGTCGTCGGACGCCTCGGCGAGCGCGGGCGAGGCCATCGCGTACACGCCGGCGTCCCCGCTGCCGATCAGCGCGACGGCGTGTCCGCGGCGGGCCTCGGCGACGGCCGTGCGCGCCCGCTCCTCCTCCGCGCCGAGCCCGGACTCCAGGACGCGGGTGCCGGGCCGCAGCAGGTCACGGATCTGGTCGACGTACTGGTCGAGCCCGACGAGCACCGAGGCGCGCCGCAGCTCGGCCTTCGCGCGCGGGGTGAGCAGGTCGCGGGCGCCGGGTCCGAGCCCGACCACCGCGAGCCGGCCGCGTCCGGGCCGCCGTACGACGGCACAGGTCGCGGTCGCGGGGACACCGGCCGACTTGCGCTTGGGCACCAGGAGTTTGCCGCCGCGGACCAGGGCGGCGGCCTCGGCCACCGAGGGCGTGCCGACGGCGGCGAGCGGCGCGGCGGACGGGTTCGGCACCTCGACGGCGGCCAACTCCTCGGCGGAGTACGTCACCAGGGGCACGCCGAGCCGTACGGCGGCCTCCACGATGCCGGGTTCGTCCGCCTTGGCCTCGACGGTGGCCAGTTCGGCGATGCTGCGAGGGGACAGCCCGGCGTCCCGCAGCGCGCCCTCGATCACGTCGAGGACCTCCGCGACCGGCGCCCCCCTGGACGCGCCGACGCCGACGACGAGGGACGGCGGACGCAGCAGCACCTCGCGGTCGGCGGCCTCCACGGCCCGGTCCGTGACGCGCACGGTGTGGGCGCCCCGCTCGGCGAACGGCACCGGCGGCAGCGGCCACGCCACCTCCGCGTCGAGCGCCACCGGCTCCCCGTCGAGGAGAGCCCGCGTCACGCCCGCGACATCGCCCTCCACGGGCAGCCCGAGGGTGTCCAGACCGGGAATGCCGACAGCGTCCGTCGCCGTCGTCACCACGGGCACGGCACCCAGCAACTCGCCCACGGCGCGGGCGAGTTCGTTGGCTCCGCCCGCGTGGCCGCCGACCAGCGGGACCGCGAACCGGCCCGCCTCGTCGACACACACCACACCCGCGTCGGACGCCTTGTCGGACAGCAGCGGCGCGACGAGCCGTACGACCGCACCCGTCGCCAGGAAGCACACGAGCTGCTCGCACTCCGCGAACGCCCGCCGGACGGCGTCCCCGACGGGACCGTCGTACACGCGCGCGCGGTCCGGCCATGCCGCGGCCAGCCGGTCGCGTGCCGCCGCTCCCGCCGCGGTGGCGGAAATGAGGCCGATCACTGAGCAACTCCTTCTTCAGGGACGGGGGTTCTGGACCCCCACAGCAGGAATACCGGGTTGGTCGCCGCCAGCCGGGTCACATCACCCGGCAGCGGCGCCAGCCGCGAGGACTGGAGCAGTACGCCGTCCACGTCGAACCCGGCCTCGGTGAGCGCGGCCCGCGCCGCGGGCACCCGGTCCAGCGCGGCCATCGCGACGACCACGGTCCGCCGGGCCCGGCGCGCGCACGCGCCGACGACGGCGGGCAGCTCGCGCCCACCGCCCCCGACGAACACGGCGTCGGGGTCATCGAGTCCGGACAGCACCTCGGGCGCCTCACCGTGCACCACATGGACGTCGACCTCGTGCGCGGCGGCGTTGGCGCGGATCCGGCCGACACCGTCCGCGGTCTTCTCCACCGCGCTGACGGCCGCGCCCAGCCGCGCGCACTCCACGGCCACCGAACCCGAACCCGAACCCACGTCCCAGACCAGGTCGCCGGGGCGCGGCCCGAGCCGGGCCAGGGCCAGCGCCCGCACCTCGAACTTGGTGATCATCGAGTCGCGGTGGGCGAACGCGGCCTCGTCCAGCGCCCAGCCGGCGGGCCGGCGCACCGGCCCCGCGAGCGTCCGCACCGGACCTTGGGCCCGCGCCTCGTCCAGGCACAGCACGACACTCACCGCCGGCCCCCAGTCGCGGGCCGCCGCCTCGGCGGGCGTGACCCGCTCCACGCGCTCGCGCGCCGGATCGCCCAGCGCGGACGCGACGACGAGCACCCGGCCGGGAACCGTCCGGGCCAGCGCGGCGCCCAGCTCGGCGGGACCGGCACCGGGCCCCGTCAGCACGGCCACCTTCGGATACGCCCGGCACACGTGCACGGCCGTCCGCGGGTCCCGCCCGTGCGCGCTGACGACGACGGCGTCCTCCCAGGTCAGACCCAGCCGCGCGAAAGCGGCGGCGACGGAGGACACCCCCGGCACGACGTCCAGCAGGTCCGCGCCGAACCGTTCGGAGAGCGCCCGCACGATCCCGAAGAACCCGGGGTCGCCCGACGCCAGCACCACCACCCGCCGCCCGTCGGCGACGTACTTCCCGATCGCGTCGAGCGCGGGCGCGAGCGGCCCCAGCACGATCCGCCGGGCACCCTCCGGCAGGGCTACGGCGTCCAGATGCCGCCGCCCGCCCACGACGAGGTCCGCACCCGCCGTCGCCTCCGCGGGAACGGGCGCCCCGGTGCCCGTGCCGACGACGGTGACCGGACGGCTCACGTACTGGCACCCCGCTCGCGCAGGGCCCTGCGGGCCTCGGGGTCGGCCTTGCGGAAGCCGTGGAAGTGACCGGGGTGGTACAGGTGCGAGCGGGTGCCGTGCGCGGCGAGCGCCGGGCCGACCAGGAACAGCGTGTGCTTCCACAGCTTGTGTTCCTTGACCGTCTCCTCCAGCGTGCCGATCGTGCACCGCACGACCAGCTCCTCCGGCCAGGTCGCCTGATAGGCGATGACGACGGGCGTCGTGGTCGGGTAGCCGCCCTCCAGCAGCTCCCGCACCAACTGCCCGCTCCGCGCGGCCGACAGGAACACGGCCATCGTCGTGCCGTGCTTGGCGAACTCCCGCACCTCCTCGCCGGGCGGCATCGGTGTCTTGCCGCCGCCGAGCCGGGTGAGGATCACGGACTGCGCGACCTCCGGGATCGTCAGCTCGCGCCGGGCGAGCGCGGCGACGGCGGAGAAGGAGGAGACCCCGGGCACGATCTCGGTGTCGATGCCGATCTCGTCGCAGCGGTCCATCTGCTCCTGCGTACCGCCCCACAGGGCGGGGTCGCCGGAGTGGATCCTGGCCACCTTGATGCCGTCGCGGTGGGCGCGTTCGTAGACGGCGACGACGTCCTCCAGGGACATGGTCGCCGAGTCGAGGATCTCCGCGTCCTCGCGCGCGTGCTCCAGGACCTCCGCCTGGACCAGGCTCGCGGCCCAGATCACGACATCGGCCTCGGCGATGGCACGCGCGGCACGGAACGTCAGCAGGTCGGCGGCGCCGGGACCGGCGCCGACGAAGGTCACCTTGCCGGTGGGGGCGTCGGCCATGGGTTCGGGTCCTCTCATCACGGGGTGGGAAACGGGGTGCGAAACAGGGTGGGAAACACGGTCGGAAGCGATGCCGGACGCGATGTCGTCAACGGGTGGTGGCGAAGGTGCGTGGCCGGGCCCCGATCCGCTACGAAGGGCACATGGCGGTGATCGTCGCGCTCGGCGCGTTCCTGATGACGTTGGCCGGCGGCTGGACGGCACAACGCGTGACCGACCGCCGCCATCTGGTGCTGGGCCTGGCCGGGGGCCTGATGCTGGGTGTGGTCGGCCTGGACCTGCTGCCCGAGGCACTGGAGGCGGCCGGCACGGAGGTCTTCGGCGTTCCCGCCGCACTGCTGCTGTTCGTGGCGGGCTTCCTGTTGGCCCATCTGGTGGAACGTCTGCTCGCCCACCGACAGGCCTCGCACGGCGCCGCCGAACACAACGGCCGCAGCCCCGAGGTGGGCCTCACGGCCGCCGCGGCGATGGTCGGTCACAGCGCCATGGACGGCGTCGCGATCGGCGCGGCCTTCCAGGTCGGCGGCGGCATGGGCACGGCCGTCGCGCTGGCCGTCATCGCCCACGACTTCGCTGACGGCTTCAACACGTACACGATCACCAGCCTGTACGGGAACGCCCGCCGCAGAGCGCTGGCCATGCTGTTCGCGGACGCCGCCGCACCGGTCGTCGGCGCCGCGTCCACGGCGTTCGTCCACATCCCCGAACCCCTGCTCGGCGCCTACCTCGGCTTCTTCGCCGGCGCACTCCTCTACCTGGCCGCCGCGGAGATCCTCCCGGAGGCCCACCACGAACACCCCGCCCGCTCCACGGTCCTGTGCACGATCGCGGGCGCGGCCTTCATCTGGCTGGTGGTGGGCCTGGCGGAGTGAAACGACGGCAGGCCGGGAGAGGCCGCCGATGCACGAGACGGCGACGGGCTGCCGCCGGGACCGGGCGGCAGCCCCCGGGGCCGACCGCCGGCACGCCAGGCTGAGCGAGCCCGCAGCCGACCGCCGCAGGGCCCGGACCGACGAGCCCTCGACCACAGACCGCGTCTCGGCCGCGGCGACGGCCGGTGTCCCGACCACGGCGACGGCCAGTGTCCCGACCACGGCGACAGCCCGCGTCCCGGCCGCGGCGGCCGACCCCGGCCCCGCCCCGGCAACCCGCCCAAGCGCCGCAGGCATTCGCGCCGCAGGCACTCTCACAGCTTGCCGCCCCTGACCCCGTCGCGGCGGGCCGGGGCGATCAGCGTCGAGAGGTAGGGGAGGGGCTCCCCGTCCAGCTCCGCGGCCGGGCGGATGGACTCCTCCGACAGACCGAGCGCCGACCCCCACACCGCGTCCTCGAGCCGCCCCGTCTCCCGCAGCGCCTCGGCGACCTCGGCGGCCTGCCGGCCGAACTTGTAGGCGACGACCGTCCCCGGTCCGGCCAGCGCGTCCTTCAGCACGGCCGACCCCGCCGTCACGGGAACCAGCGTCAACGGCTCGGTCCCCTCGGTCAGTACGGCCCCCGACCGGGCGGCGAGGTCCTGCATGGCGGTGATCCCGGGCACGGTCTCCACGACCGTGCCCGGCACCAGCTCGCCGACGGTCTGGGCGAGATACGTGAACGTCGAGTACACGTTCGGATCGCCGATCGTGGCGAAGGCGACGGCGTCGTGCTGCGCGAGCAACTGCGCCACCCGCTCCCCGGCGGCGTCCCAGGCGGCCTCCCGCCGGCCCCGGTCGGTCCGCTCGTTCAACGCGAACACCACCCGGACGACCTTCTCCTCGGGCACGTAGTGGAGCACCGTCGCCTCGGCCCGCCCCCGCTCGCCCGTGTCCATGACGGGTACGACGACCACGTCGGCGGCGCGCAGGGCGTTGACGCCCTTGACGGTCACCAGCTCCGGGTCACCGGGACCGACCCCGACTCCGATCAGCGTGCTGCTCATGACGTCCGGCACCTCTCCACGAACCGACGGGCCACACCGGGCTCGGACGCCCAGTGCGTGTGCAGATAACTCGCGTGCACACCGCGTTCCACAAAGCCCTCGACCCGCTTCTCGGGTGCGAGGACCCCCCAGGCGGGAGCCGCCCCGGCGCCCGGCTCCACCACGGTGCGATGGAACTCGTGTCCCCGCATCCGCGTCCCCACCCCGGCGAGCACGCTGTCGCTCACGGCGACGGCGTCCCGGTACCCGAGGGTGAGCCGCTCCGTCATCCGGGCCGTGGCGTCGAGGACCCCGCACATGGGCCGCCCGTCCAGTTCCCGGCACAGATACAGCAGGCCCGCACACTCGGCGGCGACGGGCGCCCCGCTCTCCGCGAGCGCGGCGATCTCCTTGCGCAGCCCCTCGTTCGCGGACAACTCGGCGGCGTACACCTCGGGAAACCCGCCCCCGACGACCAACCCGCCAGAACCCGGCGGGAGTTGCTCGTCCCGCAGCGGATCGAAGGTCACGACGTCGGCCCCGGCGGCGGCGAGCAGTTCACTGTGCTCGGCATAGGAGAACGTGAACGCGGGACCACCGGCGACGGCGACCACCGGCCGCCCGGGGCGAGTTCCGGGCAGGGACGGACCGCCGGCGACCGCACCCGCGTCCCACCC
>NZ_MUBA01000165.1 GCF_002154575.1 Streptomyces bobili | reverse complement strand
AGATGTGTATAAGGTACAGGGTCGGCGGGATCCTCGGGGGCGGGGTCGGGTGACGTCATGCGGGCGAGACTACCCGAATAACGTAACCGAGTTAAATTTGTAACCGCGTTTCAGGCTAGTGCCGGGAGCCCCGCCGCCAGTGCCCCGAACGCCCGCTCGGCCGCCGCGACCGCCGTCGGCCGTACGGCGTCCGCCCGTTCCCCCGCCTCGATCCGCCGCCAGTTCTCCTGGGCGAGGATCCGCCGGACGGCGACGATCTGCCCGGCCGCGAGCCGCGCGTCGAGGTCACCGCCCAGGACCTCCGCCAGCGCGGCCTCCGACCGCTCCAGGTAGGCGTGCAGGCGGGCGACGAGGGCGGGGGTGCCGTAGAGGAGGGCGCAGAAGGAGCGGACCGCGGGGTGGTCGTTGACGCCCGTGATCGGGTCGGACGCGGCGACACCGTCGAGGAAGTTCCGGCGCAGGGCGGCCAGCGGAGCGACCCCTTCCGCCCGCCCCGCGGCGACCACCTCGGCCGCCTCCCGCTCATGGTCGGCGAACCGGTGCAGGACGAGATCCTCCTTCGCCGGGAAGTACCGGAACAGCGTCGGCTTGGAGATCTCGGCCGCGGCGGCGACCTCCGCGACCGACACCGCGTCGAAGCCCCGCTCGACGAAGAGCCGGACGGCGATGTCCGACACCTCCTGGTACATCCGCTGCCTCTTGCGCTCGCGCAGCCCGGTCTCGCTCATGGGCCGAGCCTACGACCGGACGGGGCGGCCCTTGACCTCAACTCGGGTTGAGGTCGGAGGCTGTCCATGCGCGTGCATCCGATCCACGGCGAACACGTCCACATCCCACGGGAGTTGTCATGCGAGCGGTACAGGTGAAGGCGTTCGGCGGACCCGAGGTCCTGGAGACGGCCGACCTGCCCGACCCGGTCCCCGGACCCGGCGAGGTCCTGATCGACGTCGACCACGTCGACACGATCTTCGTGGAGACCCAGATCCGCGCGGGCTGGGGCCGCGAGCACTTCGACACCGAGCCGCCGTACGTCCCCGGCGGCGGCGTCTCCGGCACCGTCGCCGCGGTCGGCACGGGGGTGGAGGACGGCTGGCTGGGCCGGCGGGTGACCTCGTTCGTGCGGGGCGGCTACGCCGAGCGGGCGACGGCCGCCGTCACCTCCCTCACCCCGGTCCCCGACGGCCTCGACCTGCGAACGGCCGCGGCCCTGGTGCACGACGGGGTGACCGCGCACGGCGTCCTCGGCATCACCCGCGTACGCGCGGGCGACCGGGTCCTGATCCTGGGCGCGTCGGGCGGGATGGGGACCCTGCTGGTGCAGTCGGCGCGGGCACGCGGCGCCCGGGTCGTCGCCTGCGTGCGCGGTGAGAGCAAGGCCGCGCTGGTGCGGGAGCTGGGCGCGGACGCGGTCGTCGACATCTCGTCCGAGGGGTGGCCCGAGAGGGCCCGGACGGCCCTCGGCGGCTCCGGCGCGGACGTCGTCCTCGACGGGGTCGGGGGCGGGCCCGGCGCCCAGGCCTTCGCGTTGGCCGCCGACGGCGGCCGCTTCTCCGCCCACGGCGCCCCGACCGGCGGCTTCGCCCCGGTCGACCCGCAGGAGGCGAAGCGACGGGACGTCACCCTCTTCGGCATCGCCGACGTGCAGTTCGACGAGGCCGACGTACGGCGGCTGCGGGCGGCGGCCCTGGAGGAGGCCGCGGCAGGGCGGCTGCGGGTGGTGGTGGGCCGGGTCTTCCCGCTGACGGAGGCTGCCGCCGCACACGCCGCGGTCGAGGGACGGCAACTCGTCGGAAAGGTGCTCCTCAAGGCGGGCGCCTGAAGGCGGGCTCCTCAGGCGGGCTCCTGAAGGCGGGCTCCTGAAGGCGTGAGGCTCCGCCGCCGCGGGAGCCGGGAAAGTGGCCCGCTACGCCAGCGCCCGCGCCAGGAACGGGTTCGCGGTCGCCGGCAGGGGCAGGCCCAGGGAGGCGGTCGCGGCGGCGAGGGTCTCGGAGTAGGAGTCGACGGCGCGGCGGACGTTGGGGGCGTCCAGGCCGGCGCCGGTCCGTAGCCGGTCGAGGTCGATGTAGGCCGAGCGGACGATCTCGATCCACCGGTAGACCCGCCAGTCCGCGCGCCAGTCGCGCGTGTACCGGACGGGGAGCCTGGCCTCCCAGCGCGAGAACATGCGCTGCCTGATCTCGGGTCTGGTCGGCGTCAGATGCATGTGCCGGACCAGGTCGTACAGGGGGTCGCCGACGAGGGCCATCTCCCAGTCGATGAGGGTGAGCGCCAGCGCGTCGGAGCGCCGGACGAGGTTCCACGGGTTGAGGTCGCCGTGCAGCAGGGCGGGCTCGCGCCGGCTCAGCCGGTGCCGGGACAGGAGCTCCCGCAGCCGCTCGTCGCCGGGCAGGCCGAGGGTGCGGGCGAGTTGCAGGGACTCCTTCGGCAGGCTGCGCACCAGGCCGACCAGCTGTTCCGTGAGCCATCGGTGGAAGTCGACCTTGTCGGCACCCGGCTCGACCAGGCCGTGGTCCACCGTGGTGAGTTCGCACAGCTGGTCGACGAGGGCGTCCGCCTCGTGCGGGAGCAGTCCGTGCACCGGGTGCCTGGGCGGTCCGACGTAGGTGTGGATCGCGAACGGTTCGTTGGGGTAGCTCTCGCCCAGTGCGAGGACCCGCGGCGCGGCTACCCTCGCCCCGGACCGCTGGATGGCCTCCAGGACGGTGTGCTCGCTCAGATAGCTCGGCTCGCGCCGGGTGACGTTCGGCAGCTTGCGCCGTACGACGACGGGGGCGCCCAGGTTCCCCGCCCAGACCACGGAGTTGAGGTGGGCGGTGCCCTTGAACACGCGGTCGGCCGGGGCCGCACCCTCCGCCAGCAGGGCCTCGCGGACGGCGGTCGCGCGAAAGCCCTCCCGCTCGGGCAGCCGCGGGTCCTGCTGCCAGCCGTAGACCTTGGCGGCCCAGGAGCGACCGCTCACGTCGCCGCGTGAGGCCAGCCACCGGAACAGGGCACCCTCGATCTCGCCGCTGGACGGCAGGCTCCTCAGCCGCAACGGTTCCGCCGCCGCCTCCAGGGCCCGGCCCACCTCCGCGGTCACCTCGTCCAGCCCCTGCTGGGTGAAGGGGCCCTGGACCGCGCGCGCGGCCCGCATGATGTCCGGGTAGACGGACTGCGCCCGTTCGAAGTCGAGGTAGTGCCGCAGGTCCCGGGAGAGCCCGTTGACCGCGGCGGGGCGGTAGCGCCCCATGGCCCGTACCCACGCCTCCACCACCTCGGGCCACTGATGGGACGGGTACCGCATCCGCACCAGGTGGGTGGCGAGTTCGTGCAGCGGATCGCCGTAGGTGGCCAGCTCCCAGTCCACGCAGACGAGCGGCGGGGAACCGTCGTAGGACATGATCAGGTTGTCCCGGTGCAGGTCCGCGTGGAGCAGGCTGTACGGCCGCCGCACCATCGGGGGGATCCGGTCGGCGAGGCCGAGCAGGGCGTCCTCGGGGATGCCCAGCGCCGTGAAGAGGCCGCCGAACCGCTGCCAGTTGGGGCGGCGGATCTGCCGGTCGGCGAGGCGGGCGAGGGTCCTGAGGAAGCCCTGGCTGTCGGTGTGGCTGCTCGGCCAGTCGGCCGGCAGGGGCGGCAGAGCCGACCGGCGCACCTCGGTCATCCGGCACAGCAGTTCGGCCAGTGCCTCTATGAGCAGGGCGTCGACGGGCTTGCCGTTCCCGCAGACGGCGGAGAGCGGGACGCCGTCCACATAGCTGTGGACGGCGAAGCCCGGCCGGCTGACCAGGCACTCGGGAGCATGGGGCAGAACCTCGTGGACCGCGTCGAGGATCGCGGCCTCGTCCCGCCAGGTCCTGATCACCACGGGCAGCGCGTCGGCTCGCGGGATCCGCACGGTCACCGGTGTTCCGGGCTCCCGCCCCAGCAGCGCCGCCACGTCCTGGGTCAGGGGCAGCACATAGTTGCGGTTGTGGTGTCCGCTGGTCGCGGGAGTGGACTCGGCGACCGCCACGAACTTCCGGAACAAGGCGTCCGAGGGGTCACCGGCGGGTCGAACCCCGAGAAGATCCCGGGGAACGAAGGGCTCGACCACTGGCCGCTCCGGTTACTCACGCTCGATCGGATGGGTAAGGCAAACGTTAAGGGCCGCGGGACGCGACGAACGAACGGGAGCGGCGGCGAAGTGGCCGAACGGGTGGTCCAGAGCTTCGTCCACGCCTGCGGATCGCCGTCTCGTCCGGATGGGTGAGAGGGATTTCCCGCGCGGTCCGGGCATGCTAGCGCACGCCCGCCGCCTACTCGGCGATGTGCTCCCACACCGAGTTGAACCAGTCCTGCCAGCTGTCGACGAAGACCGAGCCGGGTGACGCGCGGTTCTCGTCCTTGACGTGGTGGGTGAGGGAGGCCCCGAAGCCCAGCACGTCCAGGGCGGGCACGACCTCCCCGCTTACGAGCCTGATGTCCCGCTCGACCACCTCGTAGGGCGCGAGGAGCGCCTCGGCGCGGTTGAGGAGGTACAGCTTGTGGGAGGGGGCCATCCGGGCCCGCCGCACCTCAAGGCTGACGGACGGCACGAAGTCCTCCAGCTCAAGGCCGCTGAACAGGCCTTCGAGCGAGGTCAGCGACCGTCGCTGGATGGCGTTGAGACGTTCCCTCAGCCGGGGGTCGTCCTTGTCGTCCCTGGCCCGCGGGAACGGCAGGAACAAGTCCTCGGCGGGCAGGATCACGCGCACCGCGACCCGCTCGGGGGCGACCGCTCCGGCCCGGATCCGCTCGACCTGCACACTGAAGTGCGTGTACAGGGACTCGGACGTCAACGTGTAGGTGTCCAGGACGACTTCGGGACGCTCGAAGGCCTTGCCCAGCGCGGGGCCCAGCGTGATCGGGCCGCGTGACTGGCCGGCCACGACCGGCGCCGGTGCCGTCCGCGGAACCATGACGACGCGCGAGCCGCTCCCCTGCCGGGACTCGACCCAGCCCGCGTCCGCCAGTTCCCCCAGCACCCGCTGAACGGTGTTGCGGGAGACCCCGAACTCCTCGGCGAGGTCACGCTGCGCGGGCAGCATGGAGTGCAGCGGATACGTGCCGTTGCTCATGCGGGCGCGCAGCTCTCCGGCGACCCGGTGGAACTCCCTGCCGCCGCCGTCACTGCTCTGCCGTTCACCCACACGGCGAACCTACCGCTCCCCGCCCACCGGCAAACCGGGATGGGTCAACTCGCCGTTCCAATTGGACCGTTGGTTAAGGGATCAGCCCGGCCGGGGAGAACCACCTCACGACAATCAGTCCAATTGGACCGGCAGTTGCATGGTTGCTCGGTTCACCGAGAGTGGCAAGGAGGGGGAGGAACATGCTCGTTCTGTCGGCGATCCAGGAACTTCTCGGTCTCACCGCGGCGGCCCTCGCGCAGGCGAGACTGGGCACGCTGGGCGTGCTGCTGCTGTTCACGGTCGGCGTGGGCATCCGCGCCCGGAACAACGGCCTGGCCGTCGGGGCCGCCGTCGTCCTGGTGATGATGATGACGCAGGCCTGACGGCTCGGGTCTGGTGTGCTGAGGTCTGGCGTGCTCGGGCCGGCGGGCTTCCGACGGGTTCAGGCCTGGCTCCTGACCGCCTCCAGTACCGGCTCCAGCGAGTCCACCACGTTCGTCGCGCCCGCGTCCCTGAGCAGTTCCTCCTTCTCCTTGTTGCGCCCGTAGCCCAGGAAGGGGACACCGGCCCGCTGCGCGGCCAGGCAGTCCGACGGGGTGTCGCCGATCATCAGCGCGGCGGCCGGAGCCGCGCCGACCGCGCGCAGGGCCCTGTTCAGGCAGTCCGGGTCGGGCTTGAGGAGGTGCAGATCGCGGGTGCGGCCGTAGATGTGGGGGACGAAGCAGGAGGTGAGGCCGCGGCTCTTCAGATAGGTGGTCACCACGCGCGGGGAGTTGTTCGTCGTGATGGCCAGACGGCGGTCCACCGCCGCCAGCGTGCGGATCAGCGGATCGGCCCACGCCGTGGGCATCGCCGAGGCGGTGGCCTTCAGTTCCTCCTGGGTGAGACGTTCCTCCAGCTCCGCGACCAGATCACTGCCGGGATGGCGCAGATCCACGGCGCGCAGGACGGCATGGGGGTCGGGAGACTTCCGCTCACCCTCCGTCAGCAGTCCGCGCAGGCCCTGCATCTCCAGCCACTCGACCAGGCCGACGGCCACCCGCTGGGCCGAGTGCCCGGCGAACAGCCGGCAGATCGGCCCGTCGAAGTCCCAGAGGACCACGCGGACGGGCGCGAGCAGTGCGCCCAGTTCCGCCGTCGTGTCGTTCTCGGTCTCGGATGCCACCTGTTCGGTCTGCGTCGTATCAGAGGTCACTAAGAGAGTGTCAGGTCAGAGGTGATGGTTTCCCAGAGGGCGTCGAACCACTTCTGGGATTCGTCCACGAAGATGGCGTCCCGCGCGCCGGTCGCCTTCTCGAAGGAGAACAGGAGCGACTCGGTGCCCAGCACGTCGTACATGTCGAGGATTCCCTCGTCCGTGGACTCCTCCCGCCGCATCACCATGTAGTACGCCATCAGCGCCTCCTGCCCGTTGAGGAGGTACAGCTTCACCGGCGGGGTGAAGGGCAGCGCCCGGAAGGACACGCTCACCTCGATCCCGTGCGAGCGCAGGGTGAGCAGGTTGTGGCGCAGGACGTGCCCCTGGGCGTTGCGCATCGACAGCCAGCGCTCGTGGACCGGGTCGCCGCTGTCGCGGGCGTCGACCTGGACCGGGAAGGCGAGGTTGATGTCGCGGGACGGCAGCAGGATGCGGACGTCGATCTTCTGCGGGCGCAAACTGCCGCCGTGGATCAGCCGGACGGGTTCACTGAGGGCCGGGATGAGGCTCTCGGCGGTGAGGCAGGCCGCGTCGATGCGGACGTGCTGGGCCGAGAAGGCCGCGGTCAGCCGGGAGGCCAGGGCCACCATCGTGGGCTGGGGCTCGTCGTGGGCCGACGTCTGTTCCGCGATGCGCGGCGGGCTGCCCTTGCTCACGTTGGTGAGGAGACCGTCGTCCTGGAGGGCACGCAGGGCCTGGCGCACGGCACCGCGCTCCACGCCGAACTCTTCGGCGAGTTCGGCCTGGGTGGGCAGCCGGTCGCCCGCCTTCAGCTCGCCGGCGCGGATGCGTTCGCGCAGGGTATCGGCGATCTCCTGCGGCGAAGAGCTTCGGCTGCCGTTCACGGCCACGTTCTCCTGGGTCACGACCAAACGCTACAACTTCGATCCATCTGACGGGAGTTATCTGGAAGTTGTTTAGCAGTTGCCACCAAGTGGGGACAACTTAGTTAGAGTTGGTTGCCAACTTGGCAGAGTTGGCGGACGTTCCGCCTCCGCACCTCCCCCGCGCTCACCGCCTCCGAAGGGAGGAACACCATGCCCGCCCTCACCATCCTCGCCGCCGTCCTCGAACAGAGTGTCCAGTGGAAGTACGGCACCGCCGGGACCATCGGCCTGCTCCTGCTCACCGTCGGCATCAGGTCCAGGCGCCCCACCCTCAGCTCCGCGGGCGCCGTGATCCTCGCCCTCCTGGTCACCGGACCCGCCCTCAACTCGTGAGCAGCAGGTCCGAACTGATCGTCTCCCACAGGGCGTCGAACCACAGCAGCGACTGTTCCACGAACGTCGTGTCCCGCGCTCCGGCACCGTGCTCGAAGGCGAACAGCACCGAGCGGGTGCCCTCGGCGTCGTACATCTCCAGCGGCTCGTGGTCTACCTGCTGCTCGTGCCGCTTGACCGTGTAGTAGGCGAACAGCGCTTCCGTCCCGTTGAGGAGGTAGAGCTTGACCGGCGGGGTGAAGGGCAGCGCGCGGAAGCTGACCCGGACATCGATGCCGTGCGTGGCGCGCAGGGTGAGCAGGTTGTGCCGCAGCACCTGTCCCTGCGCGTTGCGGTGGGCGAGCCAGTGCCGTTGCAGCCGTTCGGCCGACGAGCCGTCCACCGCCGCCGGGAACGCCAGGTCGATGTCCCGGGACGGCAGCAGGACCCGGACGTCGATCTTGGCCGGTTTCAGCTCCCCCGCGTGGATCCGCCGCAGCGGCTCACCGATCGCCAGCGTGAGCGACACGGCGGTCAGGCACAGGGCGTCGATCTCGACGTGCGGGGCCGCGAAGGCCTCGTTGATACGGGGGGTCAGCGCCGCCATCGTGGGCTGCGGCGAGGCTCCGGGGCCGGTCAGGAGGGCGCCGGCACCCAGATCCGGGGCGACCGTCGCCGGTGCGCCCTTGGAGACGTTGGTGAGCAGGTGCTCCGACTGGAGGATGCGCAGGGCCTGGCGGACCACCCCGCGCTCGACCCCGAACTCCTGCGCGAGCCTGGCCTGGGTGGGCATGCGCTCGCCCGGCCGCAGCACCCCGGCCCTGATCCGGGTGCGCAGCTCGTCGGCCACGTCACGGGGGGACCGCTGCCGTCGCGGCGACCGCTCCGGCGGTTTCCGCCCCTTGACGGAGGCATGTTCCGGCTCCACGGCCAAACCCTACAACTTCCCGCCATCTTCCGGCAGTTCAAGGAGAGATGGTTATAGGCCGCTTCCAAGCGGACATAAGTACAGTGAAGTTGGCAGCCAACTTCCACAACATGGTCAAACTTTCAGACGGTTGGCCAGTCGAGCTCCCTTCCGGAGGGGAGCCGGGAGCCCGGACGGCCGACACCGACGCACAGCCACAACTTCACAGCGCCGCACAGCCACAACTGAACAGCCGTACCCGCACAGCCACAACTGAACAGCTACGGATGAACAACCGCACAGCAAGCGCGAGGACAAGCAGGACAAGCAGGACAGGCACCAAGGCTGGAGGAGGAAGGAGCGCTCAGAACATGTCCGGGCACCAAGGGCGCCTGGGCGTACGCAGCAGGGCGTCGGCCTCCAGGGCGGCGCCCGCTCGTTCCTCTCCCAGCCGTCCCAGCGCCGCCAGCCGCGGCGCCGACTCGTCACCCAGCCAGAGCGAGGCCAGCGCGGCCACGTCCAGGGTGAGGTCGGCGCTGCGGCCGGTCGGCGTGCAGGACGCCCCGTCCGGGCCGGCCTCCAGCAGGAAACGCCCCCCGGCGAACCCGGCGCGGTCCGTCACCTCCAGCACCAGCGCCCCCGACCCGCCGTAGCTACGCGCCTCCAGGGCCGCCGCGACGTCCAGGATCCGCACCCACAGCCAGTCCGCCTGGGTGGTGATGTTCGCCGCCCGCGGGTCCGGCAGGAAGCCGGGGAGGAGGTCGTCGGGAGAGCGGGCACCCGACTTGACCCGCACCACCCAGTCGATCGAGCAGAGGAAGCGCCACAGGGCGCGTTCCGCGGCCGGCGTCGTGGCGATCAGCCACTCGACCGTCGCCGTGTTCAGCGGCTGCTTGGCGTCGCCCCAGTGGTCGTCCACCTTGTAGGAGACGAGCCCCTGCACCTCGCCGTCCGCCGACCGGTAGGCGGCGTAGAAGGCCTCGCTCCACTCCCCGTACACGCGCAGCACGCCGGTGTCCTGCTCCCACCACACGTCGGTACGGCTGACCGCGCCCGGCTGCGCCCGGCGTACGCGCTCGTGCAGTTCGGGGCCGGTCTTGCGGACCTCCTCCAGAGAGACGAAGTCGATCCGGCCGCCGTCCTCGGGGCCCGGCCAGTGCGGGTCGAGACCGGTGCGGGGCACGTCGATCGTCCACTCGGCGGCGCTGGTCGCCGGGCCGAAGCCGTAGCGGCCGTAGATGCGGTACTCGGCGGCGATGAGGGTGGCCACGACGTCACCACGCTCCTTGGCGGCGGTCAGGTCCTCGTTCATCAGGCGGGTGAGGATGCCGCGGCGGCGGTGGGTGGGCAGGACGGCGACGTTGGAGATGGCGTCGGCAGGGACCGGAGCGCCGCCGACCGCCGTCAGCTCCTGCGGGAAGGAGCGGAAGGTCGCCACGCAGGAGCCGGCGTCGAAGGCGCCGTAGGTGCGCGAGCCGATGTGGGCGGTGCGGCGGGCGGCGAGGTCGGCGTCCGTGACGGTGGGAGGGCGGAGGAAGCCGGTCCTCGCGGTGCGGATCCAGAGGGGGAGTTCCTCGTCGGTGATCCGGCGTACGTCTATGTCGGCGGGTGTGACGGTCATGAGGCCACGGTAGGCGGGGCGGGGCGGGGGACGCGGGGGATTTTTTCGCCCCCGCCGCCCGTCTTCTCCTCGTCCTCGCCCTCTCCTCGCCCTTGTCCTCGCCCTCGCCCTTGTCCTTGTCCTCGCCCTTGTCCTCGTCCTCGCCCTTGTCCTCGTCCCGGACCATCAGACCAGGAGGTCGTCCACCTGGGCCTCGCCGTCCCGGTAGCGACGGGTGATCTCCTTGCCGCACTTGTCCGCCGTGTGCTGGAGGTGCTGGCGACGGCGGGACACCTGGTGTTCGTAGCCGATGAGGCGGGCCATCGCCTCGTGCAGTTCGGGATCGGTGCGGGCGCCCAGGTCGGAGAGTTCGACCTCGGAGAGCATCTCCGACGCCAGGAGCCGGTACTCCTCGCTCTGCGGGGTGCCCAGCGTGACGTGCCGCGCGGAGGAACGGTGCCGGGCCGGGCCGTCCGTGAGGATCTCCGGAAGACGGTCCACCACGGACGCCGCCCCGGCAGGTGAACGCCGGGCCAGTTCCGCGCGCAGGATGTCGATACGGCCCTGGAGCAGCCGTCGTACGTAACTGAGGTCGGCCTCGTCGCGCTGGGCGTCCCGGCGCAGGGTGCGCAGTTCGGGCAGGCTCAGCCGGGCCAGGTCGTGCGCGGGCGGCTCCGTCGGCAGCGGACACGGCGGACTCTCCGTGCGCTGCACGGGCGGACGCTGGGTGGTCAGGCCCAGCTGCCCGGTACTCGGTGTGCTCATGTGCTCTACCGTCCCCTCGACCGGCGTGTGGGAAGCATCGTGCCACCCCAAGTGGCCCCAATGTGACCGAGTGCCCCCGAACGGCCCCAGATGGTGGCTTAAGGATCAAAAAAGAAGCCCCTGCAGGGGGGCGCCGGCCGCACGGCATGATGGGCGCATGCGTGCAGTGGTGCAGAGAGTGGACGGCGCGAGCGTCGTCGTGGACGGCGAGACCGTGGGGTCGATCGAGGGCGAGGGGCTGTGCGTCCTCGTCGGCGTCACCCACGAGGACACCAAGGAGAAGGCCGCCCAACTGGCCCGCAAACTGTGGTCGGTCCGCATGCTCAGCGAGGAGCGGTCGTGCAGCGACATCGACGCCCCGCTCCTCGTCATCAGCCAGTTCACGCTCTACGGCGACGCCCGCAAGGGCCGCCGCCCGACCTGGAACGCCGCCGCCTCCGGCGAGGTGGCCGAACCGCTCGTCGACGAGGTCGTCGCTCAGCTGCGGGGGCTGGGCGCGACCGTGGCGACGGGCCGTTTCGGCGCGCAGATGCGGGTGTCCCTGACGAACGACGGCCCGTTCACCGTACTGATCGAGATGTAGCCGGGGGCGGACGAGCGGCCCTACGGCTCGACCACGACCTCCTGGGCCGCCGCCGTGCTGTCGGCGAGCAGCGGGGCGTCCAGCGGGACGTTCCGCTTCACCAGGGCCAGCGCCACCGGGCCCAGCTCGTGGTGGCGTACGGACGTGGTGATGACGCCGATCTTGCGGCCGTCGGGGCCCTCGTCGGCGCGGCGCAGTTCGGTCCCGGCCGGCGGCAGGTACACCTCGCTGCCGTCGAGATGCAGGAAGACCAGCCGGCGCGGGGGCTTGCCCAGGTTCTGCACGCGGGCGACGGTCTCCTGGCCGCGGTAGCAGCCCTTCTGGAGGTGCACCGCGGTCTCGATCCAGCCCAGCTCGTGCGGGATGGTGCGGTGGTCGGTCTCGAAGCCGAGGCGGGGCCGGTGCTGCTCGACGCGCAGGGCCTCGTAGGCGAGGAGCCCGGCGGCGGGTCCTGACTTCGCGGCGTACGACTCCAGGTCCGCGCGCGGCAGGAACACATCACGCCCGTAGGCCGTCTCGCGGACGACGACGCCCTCGGGGACCTCGGTGATCGAACCGGCGGGCAGATGGACGAGCGCGATGTCTGCCGTCCGGTCGGCGACCTCGACCCGGTAGAAGAACTTCATCGACTCCAGGTAGGCGATCAGCGCCTCCTGGGTGCCGGGCTCGACGTGGGCCCAGACGGTCGTGCCGTCGTCCACCAGATACAGCGCGTGTTCGATATGGCCGGTCGCGGAGAGGATCAGCGCCTCGGTGGCCCGGCCGGTGGGCAGGTCACTGACGTGCTGGGTGAGCAGGAGGTGCAGCCAGCTCAGCCGGTCGTCGCCGGAGACGGTGACGACTCCGCGGTGCGAGAGGTCGACGAAGCCGGTGCCTTCGGCGAGGGCACGCTGCTCGCGGAACAGGTCGCCGTAGTGGGCGGCGACGTCTTCGTCCACACCCTCGGCGGGTACGGCGCCGGGCAGGGACAGCAGAGGGCTCTTCATGTCTCCAAGCCTACGACTCGGTATTTGAATGCTTGAGCGAGCAGTCCTCGCACAGGCCGAAGATCGCGAAGTGCTTCATGTCCGTCCGGAAGCCGAACTCGGCCCGGAGCTTGGCGGTGAACTCGGCGGCCACGCTGATGTCCGCCTCGATCACGTTCGCGCAGTCACGGCAGACCAGGTGGATGTGGTGGTGCCGGTCGGCGAGGTGGTACGTCGGCGCCCCGTGCCCGAGGTGGGCATGGCTGACCAGCCCCAGCTCCTCCAGCAGCTCCAGCGTCCGGTAGACCGTGGAAATGTTGACCCCCGACGCCGTCTTCCTCACTTCCACGAGGATGTCGTCGGGGGTCGCATGCTCAAGGGTGTCCACGGCTTCGAGCACGAGTTGCCGCTGCGGCGTCAGCCGGTAGCCGCGCTGCCTTAGGTCGCTCTTCCAGTCGGTGCCTACCACGGCGTCCAGTCTAGGGCCTCTCATTTGCATCAGGCCGGGCTCGCGGGCCCTGGCACCGCACCCAGATCCGGCCTGATCCAAACGAAAGGCCCTAGTCCGCCGCGCGGATGCCACGCCCCGGGCGACAGCGCCCCCGTCATCAGCAGATCTGCGAGCAGCGCTCGGTACTCACCGGCCGTCCGGGCGATCTCTGGGTGGACGCGCACCTTGTCGTCGAGCGCCGCGAGGGTCGCGCCGATGGACTCCTGTTCCGCGGGCGGGGGGGGACGAGCACGGGCAGCTCGCCCAGCTCAGGGGCACTCACCGAAGGGATCACCGCACTGGCCGACCTCTTGTGGATCCGGTTCTGTGCGAAGCCCGCGCTGAGATACCCGGTCAGATAGGCCGCCAGGGACAGGTCGGGTTCGTGGAGCCGAAGCCTGAGGATCGGTGACCATGGCGCACCGGCCGACGGTACCTGTCCTGATGACGAGAACGTCGCTACATAGAGCGCCGGATCCAGCCGGTGGTCGTGGGCCGCGATCTCCGCGAACCGCACCACCCGGCTGAGTCCCGGCCGCCCGCCGTGTCCGGACTCGCGCCCGACGTGTACGCACGCACCAGCCGGTCCACGTCCTCGTCCGACAACGCGTGCCGTGTCCGGGTGGCCATGCTGCCCAGATCCGATCCGTCCACGAAGAGGAAGAAGGCCCCGCGGTTGTTCGCGAGGCCCTTACCCGCTGCCTGCTCTACTTGAAGAACGCGATCCCGTCGTCGGGCATGTCGTCCGGGAGGGCCTTCGCCCAGCGTTCGACGTCCTCCGGGGTGACGACCTTCTTCAGGTGGGCCGACATGTAGGGGCGCAGCTCGACCTCGGGGGTCTGCTTCTCCCCGACCCACATCAGGTCGCTGTTGACGTAGCCGTACAGACGCTTGCCGCCCGTGTACGGACCGGAGGCGGCCGTGCGGGCCACCGCGTCCGTGACCACGTCGATCTGCGGCTTCTTGTGGGCCAGCTCGCCGTACCAGATCTCGACGACGCCGTCGTCGCGGACCATCGTCACCTCGACCTTGCGGTCGGCGTCGATCCGCCAGAAGCCGTACTCGGACTCCAGGGGGCGGACCTTGTTGCCGTCCTGGTCCAGCACCCAGGTGTGGGAGCGGTACTCCAGGAAGTCCCGGCCGTCGTGCGTGAAGGTGGTCTCCTGCCCGAAGTTGCACTTCTCGGAGCCGGGGAAGTCGTGCACGCCCGCGCCCGCCCAGCTACCCAGCAGGAAGGCGAGGGGGACGAGGTCCTTATGCAGGTCGGACGGGATCTCGATCATCGGTGGCACTTTCTGGACGTGGGTCAGCGCTGGCCCTGGTACAGCTTCTTCACGGTCAGCCCGGCGAAGGCGAGGACGCCCACGCAGACCAGGACCAGCAGGATTTCGAAGAAGAGTTCCACGGGTGCTCCTCGGATGAGCGTGCTTCGAGGTACGTACGCCTCGGGATACGTACAACAGGGCCGGGCCCCAGCTTACGCGGCCGGGGACCGGCCCTCTTTGCGAGGTGCGCCTCGCGGGCGTCAGCCCAGCAGCTGGCTCTGCAACGTCACCGTCTGCTGGAAGGGGACGGCGAGGGCGGCGCCCTCGCCGTCCCCTTCCAGCAGACGGT
>NZ_MUBA01000164.1 GCF_002154575.1 Streptomyces bobili | reverse complement strand
TCAGGCGGCCGTACGGCCGCCGCTGCCGGTGAAACTGGTGATCGCGGGCGGCTTCGGCGTGGGCAAGACCACCGCCGTCGGCTCGATCTCCGAGATCGAGCCGCTGACCACCGAGGCGGCCATCACCGAGGTGGCGGCGGGGGTGGACGACCTCAGCCACACCCCGCGCAAGACCACCACCACGGTCGCGATGGACTTCGGCTGCATCACCATCGACCCGACCCTGAAGCTCTATCTGTTCGGCACGCCCGGACAGGAGCGGTTCGGGTTCATGTGGGACGACATCGTGGAGGGCGCGGTCGGCGGGCTCGTCATCGTCGACACCCGCCGCCTCGACGACTGCTACGCCGCCGTCGACTACTTCGAGCACAAGCGGATCCCGTTCGCCGTTGCCGTGAACGCTTTCGACGGTCAGGTCGAACACGGGCTGGACGAGGTCCGCTGGGCACTCGACGTGTCCGAGGGCGTCCCGGTGCTGGTCTTCGACGCCCGCGAGCGCGGCTCGGTGCGGGACGCGCTGCTGGTGGTCCTGGAGCAGGCGCTGGCGCGGTCGCAGGGGTGACGGCACCGCCCCCTGACCGGGCGGTGCGGGAATACCCCTGATCGTCGGGCGGGTTGTGCCGGGCATGAGCAGCCTCGACGCACGGACGATCACCAACCCGCCCGCCCTGCACGACCCGACGCCCTTCGGCTACAGCCACGCCGTCTCGGCGCCCGGCGAACTCGTCTTCATCGCCGGGCAGTACGCCTCCGACGCCTCCGGCGCGCCCGTGCCGGGTGACTTCGCCGCGCAGGTCGGCCTCGCCTTCGACCGGCTGGAGTCGGCGCTGGCCGGAGTGGGCCTCGGTCCGGAACACGTCGTACGGCTGGGCTCGTTCGTCGTCGACCACGACCCGGCCAAGCTGGAGACCCTCGGTAAGGCGCTGCGGGCCCGGTTCGGCGAGCGGCTCCCCGCGCAGACCCTCAGCGGGGTGGCCGCGCTGGCCCTGCCGGGGATGCTGTTCGAGGTGGACGCGATCGCCGTACGGCCCACTCCGGCGGTCTGACGCCGCACGACCCGCCGCGGACAGCAGGACAGCCGGAGCGCCCCCCGGCACGCCGTCCTGCCGTCCTGCTGCTCGCGGTCCGGCCGCTACGCGCTTCTGCGCACTCCCGGTGACACCGCCACCTTGGTGATCGCCCAGAACACGGCGAGGGTGGCCAGGGCCATGCCGGCGGTGAGGCTGGCGCCGCCGACGACCTTCTCGTAGTCGCGCTGGTAGAGGCCGTCGATGATGTAGCGGCCGAGGCCGCCGAGACTGACGTACGCGGCGATGGTGGCGGTGGAGACGATCTGGATGGCCGCCGAGCGCAGGCCGCCGAGGATCAGCGGGAGCGCGGCCGGGAGTTCCACCTGGAGGAGGATCCGGGTCTCGGCCATGCCCATGCCGCGCGCGGCGTCCACCGGGGACGGGTCGACGGAGCGCATCGCCTCGTAGGTGGTGATCAGGATGGGCGGGACGGCGAGGGTGACCAGCGGGATCATCACGGGCAGCATGCCGAAGCCGATCAGCATCGTCATCAGCACGAGCAGACCGAAGGTGGGCAGGGCCCGTGCTGCGGTGGCGATGAGCGAGAGGGCGTTGCCGCCGCGGCCGTAGTGGCCGGTGATCAGGCCGACCGGCAGTCCGATCGCGGCAGCGAAGGCCAGCGCTTCCAGCGTGTAACCGAGGTGTTCGCTCAGGCGGGTGGGGATGCCGTCGTAACCCTGCCAGTGGGCGCTGTCACTGAAGAAGTCGCTGACGAAATTGAGTACGTTCACCGGGCTGCGTCCTTCAGGGCGGGCTCGGCCGCCGGTACGGGCGGCCGGGCGCCGGCGGTCTTGGGCGTCGTGCGGCGACCGCCGCCGGCGCCGCCGCTGCCGCCACTCGGCATCCAGGGGGTGAGCAGGACGCGTACGAGCACCAGGGCGGCGTCGGCGAGCATCGCCAGGACGGCCATGGTGATGACGGCGTTCCAGGCGAGTTCCGGACGGTTGTAGATGGTGGCGTCGTGGAGCAGGTTGCCGAGGGCGCCCTGGTTGCCGATGAGGGTGCCGACGCTGACCAGGCTGATGCTGGAGACGGTGGCCACCCGCAGCCCGGCGATGATCGCGGGGACGGCGATCGGCAACTGGACCTGGAGATAGCGGCGGACGGGCCCGAAGCCCATGGCGGTGGCCGCGGCGAGCGTCTCCTGCGGCACCGAGCGCACCGCGTCGACGATCGCGGGGACCAGCACGACCAGGCTGTACACGGTCAGCGGGATCATCACGGTCAGTTCGGTCTGGCCGGTGTAGTCGATGAGGACGACGAAGAAGGCCAGCGACGGGATGGCGTACAGCACGGTGGTCACCCACAGCACCGGCGCGTACAACCAGCGCAGCCGCACGCAGAGTTGGCCGAGCGGGAGGGCGAGCAGCAGGCCGGCCAGGACGGGCAGGAGGGCCTCGCGCAGATGCAGTCCGATGAGGCCCCACCAGCTGTGCTGGAGGTCGCTGGGGATGTCGAAGAAGCCGCTCATCGCAGGGCCTTGGGCGGGCTGACGCTGTCCTCGTGGGCGCCGCGGATCGCGTCGCCGATGGCCTGCTGGGAGACGACCCCGGCGGCCCGTCCTTCGCCGTCCACGGCGACCGCCCAGCCGGTGGGTGAGAGCACGGCGCAGTCGAGGGCGGCCCGCAGCGACTCCTGTCCGGCCACGAACGGCCGCCCGTGGGAGAGCAGTCGGCCCCTGTCGATGCGGCCCGCGGTCAGCCGGTCCGGCTCGCTCCAGCCGAGGGGCTTTCCGTCGACGTCGGTGACGAGGAGGTAGGGCGCTCCGGCGTCGGCGCGGGCGGCGATCTGCTGGGCGGTGGCGTCGACGGCGACGATCGGCGCGGTGAGCAGGTCGAGTCCGGCAGAGGAGAAGAACGACAGGCGCCGGATGCCGCGGTCGGCGCCGAGGAAGTCCTCGACGAACGCGTCGGCGGGGCTCGACAGAAGTTCGGCGGGCGGCGCGAACTGGGCGAGACGGCCGCCGGTGCGCAGTACGGCGACCATCGTGCCGATCTTGACGGCTTCGTCGATGTCGTGCGTGACGAAGACGATGGTCTTACCCAGCTCCTCCTGGATGCGCAGGAGTTCGTCCTGGAGTCCCTTGCGCACGACGGGGTCGACGGCCGAGAAGGGTTCGTCCATCAGCAGGACCGGCGGGTCGGCGGCGAGGGCGCGGGCGACGCCGACCCGCTGCTGCTGTCCGCCGGAGAGCTGATAGGGGTAGCGCTTGGCGAGCGAGGCGTCGAGGCCGACGCGTTCCATCAACTCGCGGGCCCGCGCACGGGACTTGTCCTTGCTCCAGCCGAGCAGCCGGGGCACGGTGGCGATGTTGTCGATGATCGTGCGGTGCTGGAAGAGTCCGGCGTTCTGGATGACGTAACCCATGGAACGGCGCAGGATGTTGACCGGCTGCCGGCGGCTGTCGACGCCGTCGATGAGGATGGTGCCCTCGCTCGGCTCGACCATCCGGTTGATCATGCGCAGGGTGGTCGTCTTGCCGCATCCCGAGGGGCCGACGAGGACGGTGATCGAGCGGTCGGGTATCTCGAGCGAGAGGCGGTCGACCGCCACCGTTCCGTCCGGGTACCGCTTGGTGACTGAATCTATCCGTATCAAAGCGCCGAATACCCTTCGGGTCTGGCCGTATCTGCCCGCTCTCGACCACGCAAGTTCCGAGCCGTTGCGGGGAGAGTCTAGACCGCTTGTGTTGCGGGGGTTTTGACGGGCGGAGCGGAGCCGAGCGGGCTGCGTCCCGCGGTTCCTCACCAGATCAGCAGGCCTCCGCCGAGCGGCCGCGCGTACCGCGCGCTCGCCTCGATGGCGTCCAGGCGGCTCTCGATGTGCCGGGCGTGCTGCTCGACCGTCCGGTCCGGCGAGCAGGTCTCGGTGGCGAGCCGGGTCAACCCGGCACGGACCAGGGCGATCTCGTCCAGGAAGGCGGGGATCTGGCCGGGGGCGACGACATCGCCGTCGCCGTCGCTCCCGTCGACGTCGACCAGGGCGGGCAGGAAACGGGCGCCGATACGCCGGATCGACGGCGAGCCCCACACCTTCGTACGCCAGGACTCGGGGCCGGCGAGGTCGGTTCCGTCGGGCCTGGGGTCCTCCGCCATACCGAGGATGTGGCGGCTGCCGTCCTCGCGCGGAAGGAAGATCTCACTGGTCAGGCTCATACCGGCAGTTCACCATGCGGTGTGGGGCGGGGGCGACGCGTTTTCCTCCGCCCCCGCCGCCCCTGCCCGTTCCGTACCTGGGGGCTGCGCCCCGTGCAGTCTTCTCTGCCTACGTGAGTCCACCGAGACGAAGGGCGTCCTCGATCTCGCTGAGCTTCGCGGACGGCAGGACGCCCGCCTGCCCGATCAGGTCTTCCCTGGCCAGGGTGACCAGCCAAGTGCAAGGGATGAGGCCGGGACGAGGAAGTGCGACTCTCAGGACGCCTTCGAGAGGCAGTCCTTCGGGGGCACCTACTGCCACCTCAACGGCCACGCCGCTGACATCGGTGCCCGCGGGAGCGACGACCTGCATCGCCAAGAAGCCGGACGCCTCCTCTCCCGACAGCAGTACGACTGCCCGCTGCTCGTCGAGATCTGCCCACCAGACTTCGCCACGTCGCATATGTCCTCCTGATACGGGACGGCACGCCTGCCGCGGTCCTTCGACCGCCGACCACTCCCCCACCTGCGCCAAACGGCAACCGCAGTCGGGTCCATCAAATCAGCCCGCTCTCGCAGTTCTGGGGGCGGCGCACCTGGGAAGGGGCGCCGGAGACGAGCCCCCCACCCTCACGCCGATCCCGCACCGACTCCCACCGACGGAAACCCCGCCGTCCGTACGACACTTCGCTCCGCGTCCACGGCGTACACCTCGCAACCCGCCAGGCCCGCCGCCCAGTCGACGCCGTCCCTTCCCATCGCGAAGGCGGCCGTCGCCACCGCGTCCGCCTCCGTCAGCGTCGATGCCACGACGCTGACGGAGAGCAGCCCGGTCGCCGCGAGCCCGGTGCGCCCGTCGATGATGTGGTCGCCGCGTTCGTAGCGCGCGGAGGTCGCGACCGCCCCGTCGGTCAGCTCCAGGACCGTACACACCTTGTCGGCGATCTCCGGGTGCCGTATCCCCACCCGCCAGGGTCCCCCGCCGACGACGACGTCACCCCCGGCGTTGAGGCAGAAGCGCCCCGCACCGGCGGCGGTCAGCCGCTCCGCCGCCCGCTGCACCGACCAGCCCTTGACGATCGCGCAGGGGTCGAACCCCCGCCCTGGCAGCCGGGCGTCGAAGGCGCCGCCGGTGGCGACCCGGTACCGCTCGCACAGCGCGAGGACCTCCACGAGGTCGGCGCTGAGCCGGGAGGCGGGCAGTTCGCCCCGGCCGTACCGGGACACCTCGCTGAGGGACTTGAACGGGTTGAACCGTTCGTCCACCTCGCGCAGCCAGGCGAACACGGCGTCCCCGGCCTCGGACAAGCCGTCGACGTCGGCACCGCCCTCGATGCCCTCGACGCGCAGGGAGACCGGGAACCCCATCACCTGCTCGACGCGGTGCACGTCAGGCGCCCTTCGCGTCGATCGCCGCCTGGAGGGACTTCTTGTAGCCCTCGCTGGTGAGCGTCGCGCCCGACACCGTGTCGATGTCCGCGCTCTGCGCCTGAAGCGTCTCCGAGATCAACGTCGGCACGGCCGCCGTCGTCTGCGGATGGTTCGGCTGCTTCAGCATCCGCACCGCGCTGATCGCGTCACCCTCGAAGGTGACCTCGACCTGCACGTCCCCCTTCTCGGTCCCCACCGTCGGGCCCGCGACGACCTGGGAGGCGGCCGAGGCGGCGGCGGTGGGCGACGGGGCTGCCTCGGCTGCCGCCGCCCGCGCGTCGATCGCCGCCTGGAGGGACTCCTTGTAGCCCTCGCTGGTCAGGGTCGCGCCGGACACCGTGTCGATGTCCGCACTCTGCGCCTGAAGCGTCTCCGAGATCAACGTCGGCACGGCCGCCGTCGTCTGCGGATGGTTCGGCTGCTTCAGCATCCGCACCGCGCTGATCGCGTCACCCTCGAAGGTGACCTCGACCTGCACGTCCCCCTTCTCGGTCCCCACCGTCGTGCCCTTCACCACGACGCCGGTCCCGGAGGAGGAGGTGGAGGGGGTCGAGGCAGGCGCGGCGACCTCGGTGGACGAGGTGCCCGTCGAGACGTCGTAGCGCCAGACGGGGATGAGTCCGGCCACGGACAGGACCAGGACAGGTATGGCTCGCTTCACGTCGTCTCTCTCATCCCGCCAGGCTGAAGCGTTCGAAGTGGATCTGTGTCCGGGGCACGTCCAGCGCGCGCAGGCTGCCCAGGACGGCGTTCATCATCGGGGGCGGCCCGCACAGGAAGACGTCCCGGTCGGCGATGTCCGGCACGAGGCGGAGCAGTTCGCCGGGCGCCAGCCGGTCGGGCACCGGCGGCCCGGTGACCAGGTGCAGCTCGGCGCCCTTGAGGTGGGCGAGGTCGCGCAGCTCGTCGTAGAGGACGGCGTCCCGGTCGGAGCCCACCCGGTAGATGACGACGGCGTGGCCGTGCAGCTCCTCCAGCAGGGCGCGGATGGGGGTGACGCCGACGCCGCCGGCGACCAGGACGGCCTCCGGCCGGGTGCGGTGCATCGCGGTGAAGGCGCCGTAGGGGCCCTCGGCGAAGACGCGGGTGCCGGGCTTGAGGTGGCGCAGTCCGGCGGAGCCGTCGCCCGCGGCCTTGGCGGTCAGGCGCAGGGTGCGGCCGTCGGGCGCGGCGGACAGGGAGAACGGGTTGGCCTGCCACCAGCGGTCCTTGGTGAGGAACCGCCACAGGAAGAACTGGCCCGCGCGGGCCGGCAGCCGGTCCAGGTCGCGGCCGGTGATGTACACGGAGACCACGTTGTCGGACTCGGGGACGACGGCCTCGACGCGCAGCTGGTGGCGCTGGTTGCGCCACAGCGGCAGCCCGAGCCGGCCGAGGAGGACCGAGCCGAGGGCGACGCCCCACAGGGTGTACCAGTACGTCGTGGCGGCGGACGACGTGGTGAACGTCGTACCGGCGGCGACCTGGTGGGTGAAGGCGAGCACCACGGCGACGTAGGCGTAGAGGTGGATGAAGTGCCAGGTCTCGTACGCCAGGCGGCGGCGGGCCCAGCGGGCCGAGACGCCGCCGATGACGAGGATCAGCCCGAGCGCGACGACCGCGCGGAACACGCCCTCGACGGTCTCGGCGAGGTCGACGAGCTGGCTGACCGGGTCCATGGAGGAGGACCGGGCGTAGCCGAAGGTGATGAAAACGACGTGCCCGACCAGCGTCCACAGGAGGCCGAAGCCGGTCCAGCGGTGCCAGTTGGTGAGCCGGTCCATGCCGATACGGCGGTCCAGCCAGGGCAGCCGGGCGACCAGCAGCAGCTGGAACGCCATCAGCAGGGCGGCGTAGAGGCCGGCGAAGCGGCCGATGACGACCAGGGCGTTGGAGGCGAAGCCGGCCTGGACGGCGAACAGGGTCACGACGGCCGCGTTCGCGGCCAGCACGGCGTACAGACCGGTGCGGGCCACGACCTTGGGACGTATCGCCGTGGGGGGTACGGGAGGCGACTGGACGGTCGTCACGGACAAAAACTCCTTGATCGGGTCCTCAGGAGATAGAGCTTCGCCGCCCTTTGCTGTCGATACCCTGTCGTACAACTTTCAAGAGGGTATCGATCCGGATCAGCGGGCCACCGGGGTCTGGCGCCGGGGGCCGCGTGGCGCACTATGAGCGAGTGGAAAAAGTACGACTCCTGGTGGTGGACGACGACCCGCCGATCGCCGATCTCGTCGCGACGGTCGCCCGCTACGAGGGCTGGGACGCGGTCACCGCGAACACGGGCGAGGAGGCGCTGCGGCGCGCCGCCGAGTTCCGCCCGGACATCGTGGTGCTCGATCTGATGCTGCCCGACATCGACGGCTTCGGCGTCCTGGACCGGCTGCGCCGCTCCGGGACGATGGTGCCGGTGGTGTTCCTCACCGCCCGGGACGGGGTCGCCGACCGGGTCGCGGGACTGACCCGCGGCGGCGACGACTACCTGGTCAAGCCGTTCGCCGTGGAGGAGCTGATGGCGCGGCTGCGGACCGTGCTGCGGCGCAGCGCGGGCCCGGCGTTCCAGCGCTCGGTGCTGCGGGTCGGGGACCTGTCGATGGACGAGGACACCCGTGAGGTGCGGCGCGGCGACAGCCTGCTGACGCTCACCCCGACCGAGTACGAGGTGCTGCGCTATCTGATGCGCAAGTCGCCGACGGTCCTCACCAAGGCGCAGATCCTCGACCACGTCTGGGAGTACGGCTTCGGCGGGCGCTCCAACGTGGTGGAACTGGTCGTCAGCCGGCTGCGCCGCAAGCTCGACGCGACGGGCGAGCCGCTGATCCAGACGGTGCGCGGATTCGGGTACGTGGTCCGGCAGGCCGCCGAGTGATGCGCCGCGCCTGGCGGTCGTACCGCAGGCTGCGGCTCGGCACCCGGCTCGCCCTGGGCCTGGGCGCGCTGTCGCTGGTGGTGTTCGCGGTGGTGGGCACCGCGCTGACGGCGTACATGCGCGACTATCTGCAGCACCAGCTGGGCTACCAGATGAAGGTCGTGCAGACCGTGCAGGCCAAGGACGCCGCGGCGCACGGCACGGTGACGCAGAAGCCGTACTGGGGCTGGTTCTCCGCGGTGTACGACGTGTCGGGCGGCTCGGTCGTGCTGCGGCAGCCCGCCGACATCCCGCACGACACCCGCCCCCTCACCCGGTTCGCCGAGGACATGGCGGACTCGGACACCGAGCTGCTGCGCACCGTGAAACTCGACGGCGAAGGCGTGTACCGGCTGCGGGGCTGCGAGGTCGAGCCCGGCGTGGTGCTGGTCAGCGCGGCGCCCATGAAGGACATCGACAACACCATCGAGCAGCTGGTCACCGTGCAGGTCATCGCGTTCGGCCTGGCGCTGCTGGGGCTGGTGGTGGCCGGGCGGGCCTTGCTGCGCCGCGGGCTGAAGCCGCTGAGCGACATGGCGCACACCGCGCACGGCATCGCCTCGCACAACCTGACCGAGTCGGCGTCCCGGCTGCACGTGCGTGCGGACGCGCCCGGCGGCGGTCCGGAGGTGGAGGAGCTGCGTACGGCGTTCAACACCATGCTGGAGCACATCGACGACTCCCTCGCGGTGCGGGCCGAGGCCGAGCAGCGCCTGCGCCGCTTCGTCGCGGACGCCTCCCACGAGCTGCGCACCCCGCTGATGTCCGTACGCGGTTACGCCGACCTCTTCCAGTACGCGCCCGCCAACGCGCCCGCGGAACGGGACAGGCACCTGGCCCGGCTGCGCGCCGAGGCCGCCCGCATGGGTGTGCTCCTCGACGACCTCCTGCTGCTGGCGCGGCTGGACGCGGCCGAGGTGGAGACCCCGCTGCGGACGGAGGACGCCGATCTGGTGGACCTGGTCGAGCAGGCCGCCGACGCGTTCCGCGCGAGCCACCCCGGTCATCCGCTGACGGTGGCGCCGGGCCCGGCGGCGGTCCGGCTGCGGCTCGACCCGCAGCGCGTCCGGCAGGTCCTGGACAACCTCCTCACCAACGCGGCCGTGCACACCCCGGCGGGCACCCCGGTGACCGTGCGGGTGACGGTGGGTCCGCACACGGCGCAGGTGCACGTCGTCGACGAGGGCCCCGGTATCCCGCCCGGCGACCGCGGGCGCGTCTTCGACCGCTTCTACCGCGTCGACAAGGCCCGCAGCCGCGACCGCGGCGGCAGCGGACTCGGCC
>NZ_MUBA01000163.1 GCF_002154575.1 Streptomyces bobili | reverse complement strand
CCCCGTACCGGTACGGGGAGCCCTTCTTCGAGGCCGCGACCTGAAGTGCCTTCGTCGCCGGCGTGGCAGCCGCCGCGTCGGAGGCGACACCCGGAACCACGATCGAGCCGCCCACGGCGGCGATGGCGAACGCCGAGGCCGTACCGGCTCGGGCCATGAGCGACGGGACACGATTGAGCGCAGTCATGCGCAACCCTTCGTCAGCCGCCTGTGAAGGATGACCTGTCGGATTCGGGCTGGCGAAGTTGCCCGGCCGCAGCTGCGGCTTCACCCCAAGGGCTGCTCGGCCCGGCGCCTCCCCTCGCGGGGACGTTCCGGTCCGGCGACCCGTCTTGCTCGGGTCCTCCACTCCTGCCGATGCACTTCTGTCGACTCGGGCATCCGGGCGGCGGCAGGACTCGGCGTCCGCCCGGACCGCCCCGCCGCTTGTGGCGGGGGCTTGTCGTCAGTCACGGATCTTGGCTCACCGATGTCCGAAAATCCCAACGGAACCGGGGATTTGTGGGGTTACTCACCACTCACCCGTTCGGGTGGACACCCTGATGTTCGATCAGATGTCAAGGTGCCACAGGGCCTCCGACCAGGGCGGGAACCCTGGATTCCGCCCACTTCCTCCCCGTCGCGCGCAACTTCTGAGGGTCGGAGAAGGCAAGCACCGGTACTCCGAACAGGGGTACGCCATTTGGTCCGTTTGAGTCGTGGCCCGGACGTCATGCACAGGGCGCCGTCCGTCCGGACCGGACGGACGCGGGTCAACCGTCGGAGAGCGGCGGCACCGTGACGCGCGCCGTACGGCGCTCCCCGTCGAGCACGCGCAGCGCCCGCGCGAGTGTCGGCGCGTGCAGTTCGCTCTCGCCCCGCTGATGCATCAACGTCAGCGCGTCCCGCAGTGCGGTCGCCCGGCTCACCAGCGCCTGGGCGGCCCGCAGTCCGCCGTAGGTGTCGCCGTGCCGGGCGGGGTTGATGCGGCCGAGCAGGTCGGCCACCTCCAGGTAACGGTCGATCAGCTCGGCCTCGGCGCGGGTCAGCGCGGGCAGCGGCGGCAGGTCGGGAAGCATCGCCGGATCACCCCGCGTCCGGCGCGCCGCCGGTGACCCCGCCGGTGACCTCGCGGGCGTGCTCGACCCGGTCCACCAGGCCGTACTCCACGGCCTCCCGCGCGTCGAGGATCAGGTCCCGCTCCAGGTCCGCGCTCACCTGCCCGGCGGCGCGCCCGGTGTGCCGTACGAGCATCTCCTCCAGGCGGGACCGGGTGCGGGCCAGCTCCTCCGCCCGGACGACCGGGTCGCTCGTCCGCCCCTCGGCCGGCTCGGGCAGGGCGGACGGGCGGAGCACCACGCGGGCGCCCGGCAGTGCGGACCGCTTGCCCGGTGTGCCCGCGGCCAGCAGGACGGCGGCGGGG
Organism: Streptomyces bobili; assembly: GCF_002154575.1. GTDB lineage: Bacteria > Actinomycetota > Actinomycetes > Streptomycetales > Streptomycetaceae > Streptomyces > Streptomyces bobili. Next base: position 5,763 of record NZ_MUBA01000163.1, on the reverse strand, counting down.
GAACCGGCCCGGCCGAGGCAGACGGTGCGCACGTCGCAGGTGAGGTGCCGGAGCGTGTCGTAGACGGCGGACATCGCGCTGAACGAGCCGCCGGGGGAGTTGACGTACAGGCAGATGTCCCGGTCCGGGGCGCGGTGCTCCAGGTACATGAGCTGGGCCGTCACGTCGTTCGCCGCCGTGTCGTCGATCGGCGTCCCCAGGAGGACGATCCGCTCCTCCAGGAGCTTCGCGCGGGGATCCAGGGTGCGGTGTCCCGCGCCGGTACGTTCGGTGGACTCGGGCAGCGCGGGGCGGGCGGACGGGCGGGTCATGGGAACCCCCTCCTTCGGCGTCTGTAAAAAATGTACAGGACGTACGTGACGTTAGAATGGGGTCATGGCCTACGAGATTCCGGTGACACAAGCCAGGGCTGAACTCGCCGACCTGATCAACCGGGTGGTGTACGGCGGTGAGCGCGTCGTCGTGACGCGCCACGGCAAGCCCCTCGTCGCCCTCGTCTCCGCCGCCGACCTGGAGCGACTCGACGCGCTGGACGCGCTGGAGGCCTCGGCCGGTGAGCAGGTCGTCAGCTCCGTCTCGGCCGTCCGGGAGGTGGCGTCCGCTCCCCGCGGACGGCAGCGGTTCGGGATCGCGGCGGAACACCGCGGGGCCGATCCGTCCTAGGCGCTCTCCTGTAGCCCTCTGGGCGCCCTTCCGGCGCACGAAAAGGACCGCGCGCCTCCGTTCGCCGAGGCGAAGACGCACGGTCGGTCCGTGGGGTGGGAGCGGGAGTGGCCGGGAGGGCGTGCCTCAGCCGACCAGCGCGGGGCTCCGCTCCGCGGTCGGGCCGTCCTCCTTGCGCCGCCGCTTCAGCGCGTCGCCCAGCACGACCGCACCCAGGCCGAGTACGGCCCACCAGGTGAGGGTCAGTGCGGGGCCCGTCGCCGCCGCGCCGTCGAAGAACGCCACCGAACGCAGCAGGGTGCTCCCCGCGCCCGGCGGCAGCCACTGCCCGATCGCCCCGACCGGCTCGGGCAGCATCTGCGGCGCCGAGGCCGCCCCGGAGAAGGGGTTGCCGAGGAACATCACCACGAACGCCATCGCCCCGATGCCCGGCGTGCCCAGCAGGGCCGCGCACCCGGCCACGGCCGCGCCCACCGCCAGCGTGGACAGGCCGAGGGTCGCCGCCTCCGCCCACCAGTGGCCCGTGAGCACGCCGAGCCAGCTGTGCGCGAGTGCCGCGGCGACCATGCCCACCAGGGCCGCCGCGCCGACGAGCGTGAGCGCCGCGCGGACCCCGCGGAGCCCGAGCAGGGTCACCACCGCGCCCGCCGCGATACCGGCGATCGCCAGCGGCAGCACACTCGCGTTGAGCGCCGCGCCGCGCGGATCCGCGGCCGGGGCGGCGACGACGTCCACCGTCCGCACCTCACCCCCTTCGGCGGCTGCCTGCCCTGTGACCGCCTGCTGCAGCAACTGGGCGACGACGGGGCTCGCGGCCGAGGCCGTGAGCAGTTCGGGACCCCGGGCGGTCACGACCACGGCGCCGTATACGGTCCGGTCCTCGATGGCGGCGCGGGCGGCGGCCTCGTCGGCGTAGTGATGGATCTCGAAGGCGCCCTCCTGCCGCGTCAGCTTCTCCTCGATGCCCGCCGTGGCGGCGGGCGGTCCCGCCACGCCGAGCGGGAGGTCGCGGGGGGCGGTGCGCGCGGCGGGCCACGCGAAGGCCCACAGGGCGAGCGCGGAGAGGAGCGGGACGAGGACGACGACCGCGATCGCTCGCAGGGCGGGGCCCCTGGTGGCGGGGGCGGAAGCGGTGGACATGGGGTTCCTCCGGAAGGGCCGACCAAAAAGAAGGATCGTTCGTTTTAAGTGGAGCACCACCGTGCCCAGGATCGGCGCGGCTTGTCAAGAAGGAATGTTCGTTTTAGTTTGGGCGCCATGGCACGCGTATCCCAGGCCCACCTAGACGCCCGCCGCCGGCAGATCCTCGACGCCGCCGCGCTCTGCTTCGCCCGCAACGGCTTCCACGCCACGTCCATGCAGGACGTGCTCAAGGAGGCCGACCTCTCGGCCGGAGCGGTCTACCGCTACTTCAGCGGCAAGGACGAACTGATCGCCGCGATCGTCTCCGAGGTGCTCGGCGAGGTCCGCGAGGCCTTCGAGGAGGCGGCCCGGCAGAGCCCGCCGCCACCCCTGGACCTCCTGGTGGCCTCGGTCCTCGGCCGCACCCTCGCCGCCCGCGAGTCCCTGATCGTCGACGGTGTGCCCGCCTTCCCGCGCCTGGTCGTCCAGGCATGGTCGGAGATCCCCCGCAACGCCGAACTGGCGGCCGTCCTGCGCGAGGGGTACGACTCGGTGCGCGCGGCCTGGGGGCGGATCGTCGAGGGCTACCAGCAGACCGGCCGGATGCGCACGGACATCGCCCCGGACCACGTCGCCCGCACGATGATCGCCGCCGTGACGGGCTTCATCGCCCAGCAGGCCCTCTTCGGCCCGGCCCCCGTCGACATCCTGCGCGACGGCCTGCGCGCCCTGATGAGCGTGCCGGCCGAACAGCCGCGGCCTACGGGATCACCGCTCGGTTAACGTCGCCGAAATGCGGTCCAACTAGCCTGCCCCTCCACGCCACCAGGCACTTTGCCGAATGGCCGCGGCAACCGGGCCCCGCACGGTCCGGAGCGAGGATGTGAGGTGGGACGTGCAACTGACCCCGCACGAGCAGGAGAGGCTGCTGATCCATGTGGCGGCCGACGTCGCCGAGAAGCGCCGGGCCCGTGGGCTCAAGCTCAACCACCCCGAGGCCGTCGCGCTCATCACGGCGCACATCCTGGAGGGCGCCCGGGACGGCCGTACCGTCGCCGAGCTGATGGCGTCCGGCCGCAAGCTGCTCACCCGCGACGACGTCATGGAGGGCATCCCCGAGATGATCCACGACGTCCAGGTCGAGGCGACCTTCCCGGACGGCACCAAGCTCGTCACCGTCCACGACCCGATCGTCTGAGAGGGGCCTCGATGATTCCCGGAGAGTTCCTGTTCGCCTCGGACCCGATCGTCTACAACGCGGGCCGCGAGGTCACCCGGCTGACCGTCCTCAACGCAGCCGACCGGCCCGTGCAGGTCGGCTCCCACTACCACTTCGCCGAGGCCAACCCCGGCCTGGAGTTCGACCGCGCCGCCGCGCGCGGTCAGCGGCTGAACGTCGCCGCCGGCACCGCCGTGCGCTTCGAACCCGGGATCCCCGTCGACATCGAACTCGTACCGCTCGCCGGCGCCCGGATCGTGCCCGGACTACGCGGGGAGACCGGAGGTGCCCTCGATGCCTGAGATCTCGCGCGCCGCGTACGCCGACCTGTTCGGCCCCACCACCGGGGACCGCATCCGGCTCGCCGACACCGATCTGATCGTCGAGATCGAGGAGGACCGCAGCGGCGGCCCCGGTCTCGCCGGGGACGAGGCCGTGTTCGGCGGCGGCAAGGTCATCCGCGAATCGATGGGCCAGGCGCGTGCCACGCGCGCGCAGGGCACCCCGGACACCGTGATCACCGGCGCCGTCGTCATCGACCACTGGGGCGTCGTCAAAGCCGACATCGGCATCCGCGACGGCCGCATCACCGGCATCGGCAAGGCCGGCAACCCGGACACCATGGACGGGGTGCACCCCGACCTGGTGATCGGTCCGGAGACCGAGGTCATCGCCGGCAACGGACGGATCCTCACGGCCGGCGCGGTCGACGCGCACGTCCACTTCATCTGCCCCCAGATCGCCGACGAGGCGCTGTCCTCGGGCGTGACCACTCTGGTCGGCGGCGGCACCGGACCGGCCGAGGGCTCGAAGGCGACGACCGTCACGCCCGGCCCCTGGCACCTGGCCCGCATGATGGAGGCGATGGAGCAGTACCCGCTCAACATCGGCTTCCTCGGCAAGGGCAACACTGTCTCCCACGAGGCGATGCTCTCCCAGATCCGGGGCGGCGCGCTGGGCCTGAAACTGCACGAGGACTGGGGCTCCACGCCGGCCGTCATCGACGCCTCCCTCACGGTCGCCGACCGCACCGGCATCCAGGTCGCCATCCACACGGACACGCTGAACGAGGCCGGGTTCGTCGGCGACACCCTCGCGGCGATCGCCGGGCGCGGCATCCACGCGTACCACACCGAGGGCGCGGGCGGCGGGCACGCGCCGGACATCATGACGGTCGTCTCCCAGCCGCACGTGCTGCCGAGCTCGACGAACCCGACCCGGCCGTACACCGTCAACACCGCCGACGAACACCTCGACATGCTGATGGTGTGCCACCACCTGAACCCGGCGGTGCCCGAGGACCTCGCCTTCGCCGAGTCCCGGATCCGGCCCTCCACGATCGGCGCGGAGGACATCCTCCACGACCTCGGCGCCATCTCGATCATCTCCTCCGACGCCCAGGCGATGGGCCGGGTCGGCGAGGTGATCCTGCGGACCTGGCAGACGGCACATGTGATGAAGCAACGCCGGGGCGCACTGCCCGGGGACGGCCACGCGGACAACCACCGCGTACGCCGTTACATCGCCAAGTACACGATCAACCCCGCGCTCGCGCAGGGCCTGGCGCGCGAGATCGGCTCCGTCGAGACCGGCAAGCTGGCCGACCTCGTCCTGTGGGAACCGGCGTTCTTCGGCGTCAAGCCGCACCTCGTCATCAAGGGCGGGCAGATCGCGTACGCGCAGATGGGCGACGCCAACGCGTCCATCCCCACCCCGCAGCCGATCCTGCCGCGCCCCATGTTCGGGGCGATCGGGCGGGCACCGGCCTCCAACTCGTTCAACTTCGTGGCACCGCTGGCGATCGAGGACGGGCTCCCGGAACGCCTCCAGCTCGGCAAGAAGTTCCTCGCCATCGACTCCACACGGGGCGTGACCAAGGCCGACATGCGGGAGAACGACGCCCGCCCGCGGGTCGAGGTCGACCCCGACAGCTTCGCCGTACGCATCGACGGCGAACTGGTCGAGGCGACACCGGCGGCCGAACTGCCCATGGCCCAGCGTTACTTCCTCTTCTAATGGGCCGGAAGACGGGTTGGCGATGAGCAGGGCCGCGTTGCTCGTCCTCGCCGACGGACGTTTCCCCGCCGGCGGGCACGCGCACTCCGGCGGGGCGGAGGAGGCCGTCAAGGCGGGGCGGATCACCGACGCGGCGAGCCTGGAGGACTTCTGCCGGGGCCGGCTGCACACGGCCGGACTCGTCGCGGCGGCCCTGGCCGCCGCCACGGCGGCCGGCGCCGACCCCGTGGAAGTGGACGCCGCCGCCGACGCCCGGACGCCGTCGCCCGCGCTGCGGGTGGCCGCGCGCAGACTCGGACGACAGCTGATGCGGGCGGCGCGGGCCACCTGGCCGCATGCCGAACTGGACGCCCTCGCGCGGGAGTTCCCCAAGGGGGCGCATCAGCCGGTGGTACTCGGGCTGACGGCCCGTGCGGCCGGACTCGGGGCTCTCGACGCGGCGTACTGCGCGGCGTACGAGAGTGTGAGCGGGTCCGCCTCCGCGGTGGTGCGGCTGCTGAGTCTTGATCCGTTCGAGGCTACGGGTGTGCTTGCGCGGGTTGCTCCGCAGGTGGACCTGGTTGTCGATCGGGCGGTCGCCGCGGGGGTGAGGGTGTTGGGGGAGGGGGTTGGTGTGTTGCCTTCTGCGTCCGCGCCGTTGCTCGAGATCGGGGCGGAGGCGCATGCGGGGTGGGGTGTGCGGTTGTTCGCCTCGTGACGCTTCTTCGCCCCCGCCGTCCCTTCCCTTCCCGTCCCCCGGGGGC
>NZ_MUBA01000162.1 GCF_002154575.1 Streptomyces bobili | reverse complement strand
CGCCGAGAAGGACCCGGCGTTCCTGCGCATGATGAGAGAGCTGAAGATCCCCTACACGGCCTTCCTCAGCGACTACCTCGTCAAGGAGGACTACGGCTACTTCAAGAAGATGCAGGACACCGGAGTCGCCCTCAACAACCACACCCTCCACCACCCCTACCTGCCCGACCTCTCCTACAGCCGCCAGAAGCGCGAGATCTGCGGCATGCAGGACGTCATCGAGAAGCAGTACGGCAAGCGCCCCGCACTCTTCCGCCCGCCCTTCGGCAACTACAACCGCGACACCCTGCGCGCGGCGAAGAGCTGCGGCGTGAAGTACGCCCCGCTGTGGAGCGAGGAGGTCTTCGCCGACCACTGGGACTACCGCGAGTGGGACCGCGACCTCCACCCCGGCGACATCGTCCTCAGCCACTTCCGCGGCGACGCCGACTGGAAGGGCACCATGCCCGACATGATCCGCCGCTTCATGAACATGGTCACCGAGAAGGGCTACGCGGTGGCCCGGCTGGAGGACTACCTGTGAGAAGGCGGGGGGCGACGGAGGCGGCCGTGACACTGGCCATGGCCATGGCCGTGGCGCTGACCGGCTGCGCCCGGCCGGCAGGCCCGGCCGCACCCCCGGGCCGCGGGGCGACGG
>NZ_MUBA01000161.1 GCF_002154575.1 Streptomyces bobili | reverse complement strand
CCGGCCGGGAAAGCACTGAGGGCCCGCACCTCGAAAGGCGCGGGCCCTCAGTCATGAGCTAGTGCTCAGTGGGCGTTCAGCTCTGCCCACCGGCCAGCTTCTCGCGGAGCGCGGCAAGCGCCTCGTCCGAAGCGAGGGCACCAGAGGTGTCCGCACCCTCGGAGGAGTACGAACCGCCGCCACCGCCGCCACCGCTGCCACCGGACGCGGCCGGAGCAGCAGCCTCGCCGCCCTCGGCCGCAGCCGCGGCGTCGGCCTCGCGGGACTTGATGACCTGCTGCTGGTGCTGCTCGAAGCGCTGCTGCGCCTCGGCGTACTGGGTCTCCCACACCTCACGCTGGGACTCGAAGCCCTCGAGCCAGTCGTTGGTCTCGGGGTCGAAGCCCTCGGGGTAGATGTAGTTGCCCTGGTCGTCGTACGACGCGGCCATGCCGTACAGCGTCGGGTCGAACTCGACCGAAGCCGGGTCGCCGCCGAAGGCCTCGTTGGCCTGCTTCAGCGAGAGGCTGATGCGACGGCGCTCGAGGTCGATGTCGATGACCTTGACGAAGATCTCGTCGTTGACCTGGACGACCTGCTCCGGGATCTCCACGTGGCGCTCGGCCAGCTCGGAGATGTGCACCAGACCCTCGATGCCCTCGTCCACGCGGACGAACGCACCGAACGGCACCAGCTTCGTGACCTTGCCGGGCACGACCTGGCCGATCTGGTGGGTGCGGGCGAACTGCTGCCACGGGTCTTCCTGGGTCGCCTTCAGCGACAGGGAGACACGCTCGCGGTCCATGTCCACGTCGAGAACCTCGACGGTGACTTCCTGGCCGACCTCGACAACCTCGGAGGGGTGGTCGATGTGCTTCCAGGAGAGCTCGGAGACGTGCACCAGACCGTCGACGCCACCCAGGTCCACGAAGGCACCGAAGTTGACGATCGAGGACACGACGCCGGAGCGGACCTGACCCTTCTGGAGGGTGGTGAGGAACGTCTGGCGAACCTCGGACTGGGTCTGCTCGAGCCAGGCACGGCGGGACAGGACCACGTTGTTGCGGTTCTTGTCCAGCTCGATGATCTTGGCCTCGAGCTCCTTGCCCACGTAGGGCTGGAGGTCGCGGACGCGGCGCATCTCGACGAGGGAAGCCGGCAGGAAGCCACGGAGGCCGATGTCGAGGATGAGACCACCCTTGACGACCTCGATGACGGTACCGGTGACGATGCCGTCCTCTTCCTTGATCTTCTCGATGGTGCCCCAGGCACGCTCGTACTGAGCGCGCTTCTTCGAGAGGATCAGGCGGCCTTCCTTGTCCTCCTTCTGGAGAACAAGGGCTTCGATCTCGTCGCCGACGGCGACCACGTCGTTCGGGTCGACGTCGTGCTTGATCGAGAGCTCGCGGCTCGGGATGACACCTTCGGTCTTGTAACCGATGTCGAGCAGGACCTCGTCCCGGTCGACCTTCACGATGACGCCGTCGACGATGTCGCCGTCGTTGAAGTACTTGATCGTCTCGTCGATCGCGGCGAGGAAAGCTTCCTCGTTACCGATGTCGTTGACCGCTACCTGCGGCGTGGTAGAGGTGGTCTCGGTGCTGCTCGTCATGTGGGAAAGGGCTCCGGTACGGACAGAGAGTCGTAGGTACTGCTTACGCCGGGAGCCCGTTTCGCTCTGCAGACGGCCGGACAGCCAAGGAAGCGCCTCACCGAAAAACGGCTATGGCGCCTCGACAACCGAGGGACATACATACAGATGCGAGCGCGACCTGCTACGTCTGAGGTGCGCAAGCCCGCAGCGCAACTTGTAGCATACGGGGGCAGCCGGGCAGGGTCAATGCGCGAAGGCGCACACCCGGGGCGGATCGCCCCAATTCCGGCACAAAACCTCTCTTCCGAGGCCACGCAGGCCGCGGGAAGGCCCTCCCGGAGACACCGTGACGGCGCCTCCCGGATGCGGGTTGGACGGAAGAGTACGACGAGGGAGCCGATCATCCAAGAGCCCGTATCGTCCGAGCCCGCGTTCGAGCCGGGGTCCGAGCCCGAGGCCGAGCCGGAGGCCACCCGCCGCGAGGCCGGTGTCGCGGAGAGCGCGCGCGCCAACCGTGGCTGGTGGGACCGCAACGCGGACGAGTACCAGATCGAGCACGGCACGTTCCTCGGCGACGACCGCTTCGTGTGGGGTCCGGAGGGCCTGGACGAGGTGGAGGCCGAGCTGCTCGGCCCGCCGGAGGACCTGAAGGGCAAGGCGGTCCTGGAGATCGGGGCCGGAGCCGCCCAGTGCGCGCGCTGGCTGGCCGCCCAGGGCTCCCGTCCGGTCGCCCTGGACGTCTCCCACCGCCAGCTGCAACACGCGCTGCGGATCGGCGCGGCGTTCCCTCTGGTGTGCGCCGACGCGGCGGTCCTGCCGTTCGCGGACGGTTCCTTCGACCTGGCCTGCTCGGCGTACGGGGCGCTGCCCTTCGTCGCCGAGCCGGTGCAGGTCCTCAAGGAGGTGCGCCGGGTGCTGCGGCCGGGCGGGCGTTTCGTCTTCTCGGTGACCCATCCGATCCGCTGGGCCTTCCCGGACGAACCGGGCCCCGAGGGCCTGTCCGTCGCCTCGTCGTACTTCGACCGCACGCCCTACGTCGAGCAGGACGACGACGGCCGGGCGGTGTACGTCGAGCACCACCGGACGATCGGCGACCGGGTCCGCGACGTCGTGGCGGGGGGCTTCCGGCTGGTGGACCTGGTCGAGCCGGAGTGGCCGGTCTGGAACACCGCGGAGTGGGGCGGCTGGTCGCCGCTGCGCGGCGGTCTGATCCCGGGCACGGCGATCTTCGTCTGCGAACGGGACTAGCCCCTTCCCTTTCCTCACACTGCCCGCACGCGCGTGCGTGGGCGCTTCCCCCGGCGTACGACACTGGGTGGCGTGATCCGTTACGACGCCCTGGACGCGCTGCCCGTACGGGCTGCCCTGCCCGCGCTGCACGAGGCCCTGGCCGGGCAGGGGACCGCCGTGCTCGCGGCACCGCCCGGCACCGGGAAGACGACGCTGGTGCCGCTGTCGCTGGCCGGGCTGACGGGCGAGGGCCCGGTGCGGCGGGTGGTCGTGGCGGAGCCGCGGCGGATCGCGGCGCGGGCGGCTGCCCGGCGGATGGCGTGGCTGCTCGGTGAGCGGACCGGCGACAGCGTCGGGTACACCGTGCGCGGCGAGCGCGTCGTCGGGCGGCACACGCGCGTGGAGGTCGTCACCACCGGTGTGCTGCTCCAGCGTCTCCAGCGCGACCAGGAGCTGACCGGGGTCGACGTGGTGGTGCTGGACGAGTGCCACGAGCGGCATCTGGACGCGGACACGGCTGCGGCCTTCCTGTGGGACGTGCGCGAGACGCTCCGCCCCGAGCTGGGGCTGGTCGCCGCGTCGGCGACGACCGACACCGAGAGCTGGTCCCGGCTGCTGGGCGGTGCGCCGGTGGTCGAGGCCCACGGGACGTCGTACGACGTCGAGGTGGTGTGGGTGCCTCCGGTCCGGCCGGTACGGCCGCCGCACGGCATGTGGGTCGACCAGGCGCTGCTCGCGCATGTGGCGTCGGTGGTGCGGCGGGCGCTGGAGGAGCGGTCGGGTGACGTGCTGTGCTTCCTGCCGGGGGTCGGGGAGATCGCGCGGGTCGCGGGGCGGCTCGGGGACCTGGGCGGGGTGGACGTGCTCCAGGTGCACGGTCGGGCGCCGGCGGCGGTGCAGGACGCGGTGCTGGCTCCCGGGGAACGGCGCCGGGTGGTTCTGGCGACGTCGGTCGCCGAGTCGTCGCTGACCGTGCCGGGCGTGCGGGTGGTCGTCGACTCGGGCCTGGCGCGGGAGCCGCGGGTGGACCACGCGCGCGGGCTGAGCGCGCTGGCGACCGTGCGGGCCTCGGTCGCGGCGGGACGGCAGCGGGCCGGCCGGGCCGGGCGTGAGGCGCCGGGCGCGGTGTACCGGTGCTGGGCGGAGGCGGAGAACGCCCGTCTGCCGCGGTTCCCGTCGCCGGAGATCAAAGTGGCCGACCTGACGGCGTTCGCCCTCCAGGCGGCCTGCTGGGGCGATCCGGGGGCCTCCGGGTTGGCGTTGCTGGATCCGCCGCCGGGCGGGGCGATGGCCGCGGCCGGCCGGCT
>NZ_MUBA01000160.1 GCF_002154575.1 Streptomyces bobili | reverse complement strand
GGTCGACCAGGGCGCCCGACGAGCAGAACTTGCCGACGTTGTTGGTGGTGAACGACGAGATCACGTCGGGCGCCCTGGTCGACCTGAACCCCTTCTTCGAGAAGGCGGACATCGACCCGGAGACGACGTTCCCCAAGGCCATGAACCAGTACACCCAGTTCGAGGGCGACCGCTGCGCGGTCCCGCTGCTGGGTGACGCGTACGGCCTCTACTACAACAAGACGGCCTTCGAGAAGGCGGGGATCGGCGGGCCGCCGAAGACCTGGTCCGAGTTCGAGACCGTCGCGAAGAAGCTGACGGTCCCCGAGGGCGACAGCTACGAGCAGCTCGGGTTCATGCCGAACTACCACGGCTGGGAGTCCACGACCGAGCACTACCTCGGCCAGTTCTCGCCCACGTACTTCGACCAGGACGGCAGGTCCACCGTGGCCACCGACCCGGCCGTGGAGGCCGGGTTCGTCCTCCAGAAGAAGCTCGTCGACTCCCTGGGCGGCTACCGCAAACTGGAGAAGTACCGGGCCGGCCTCGGTGACGAGTGGGGTCCCAAGCACCCCTTCCACACCGGCCAGGTGGCCATGCAGCTCGACGGCGAGTGGCGGCTCGGGATGGCCCTGGAGACCAAGCCCGGCTTCGAGATCGGCGTCGCCCCGCTGCCCGTCCCCGACGACCAGCTGGACCAGTACGGCAAGGGCTACATCACCGGCACCATCGCCGGCATCGCCGCCACCAGCAAGAAGCAGAACGCGGCCTGGGAACTGGTGAAGTACATGACGACCGACACGGACGCGGTCGTGAACTTCTCCAACGCCATCCACAACGTGCCCTCGACGCTCGCCGCCCTCAAGTCGCCCAAGCTGACGTACGACCCGCGCTTCAAGACCTTCCTCGACATCGCCGCCAACCCGAACTCCACCACCTCCCCGGCCTCCGTCAACGGCGGCGTGTACCTCTCGACGCTCCAGCAGCTCGGCTTCGACTACGAGAGCGGCAAGCTGAAGGACCTGAAGGGCGGGCTGAGGAAGACGGCCGCGCAGATCGACACGGACATCGCGCAGGCGAAGTAGCCGTGAGCAACTCTGAGCCGAAGTCGAACACGCTGAGGTCGAAGCGCCGCCGGTCGGCGCTCCGCACAGCCGCCTTCCTGTCGCCGTGGCTGATCGGCTTCACGGTGTTCTTCGCCTACCCGCTGCTGTCCACCGTCTACTTCTCGTTCATGCACTACGACGGCTTCAAGCCGCCGACCTGGGCCGGGACGAGGAACTGGACCTACGTCTTCGAGCACTACCCGTACTTCTGGCCCGCCCTGCGCAACACTCTGTGGCTGGTCCTGGTGATGGTCACCCTCCGGGTCCTCTTCGGACTCGGCGTCGGCCTCCTCATCACCAGGATCAAGACCGGTACGGGCGTCTTCCGCACCCTCTTCTACCTGCCCTACCTCGCCCCGCCGGTCGCGGCGACCATGGCCTTCGCCTTCCTGCTCAACCCCGGCACCGGCCCGGTCAACTCGCTCCTGGAGGGCGTCGGCATCCCGGCACCCGGCTGGTTCAACGACCCCGCCTGGTCCAAGCCGGCCCTCACCCTGCTCGCCCTGTGGGGCGTCGGCGACCTGATGGTCATCTTCATGGCCGCGCTGCTCGACGTACCGAAGGAGCAGTACGAGGCGGCGGAGCTGGACGGCGCGTCGGCGTGGCAGCGGTTCCGGTTCGTGACGCTGCCGAACATCTCGCCGATCATCATGTTCGCCGTCGTCACCGGGGTCATCCAGACGATGCAGTACTACACGCAGCCGCTGGTCGCCGGGAAGGTCGCCTCGGGCGTGATCCAGGGCGCGGGCACGCTGTTCGAGCCCGGCTACCCGGACAGGTCGACGCTCACCCTCCCCCAGCTCGTCTACAACCTCGGCTTCCAGCGCTTCGACTACGGCTCGGCCTGCGTGGTCGCCCTGGTCCTCTTCGCCCTGTCGATGGCGTTCACCGCGTTGCTGATGCGGCGCCGGGGCGGGCTCATCCAGGCAGGTGACTGAACCCATGACCCACGTACTCGACAAACCGGCGGAGTCGCCGGCCACCGTCACCCCGACGGCACGCACCGCCCGCCGCCGCGCCCTGCTGGAGTGGATCGCCGTCCACTCCCTCGGCGTGGCCGCCGCCCTCTTCTTCACCCTCCCCTTCGTGTTCGTGCTCCTCACCTCCCTGATGAGCGACTCCCAGGCCCTCAGCCGGAACCTGATCCCCGACCCCTGGCAGTGGGACAACTACCGGCGCGTCCTCGACACCCCCGGCTTCCTCACCTGGTGGCGCAACACCCTGCTGTACGCCGGTCTCGGCACCGTCCTGACCGTCGTGTCCTCGCTCCCGGTGGCGTACGCGCTCGCCAAGTTCCGTTTCCGGGGCCGCAATCTGACGCTGATGCTCGTCATCTCGATGATGATGCTGCCGCCGCAGGTCGTCGTGATCCCGATGTACCTGTTCTGGGCCAAGCAGCTCGACCTGTCGGGCACGCTGTGGCCGCTGATCGTTCCCATGGCGTTCGGCGACGCCTTCTCCATCTTCCTGCTGCGGCAGTTCCTGACGACCATCCCGAACGAGTACGTCGACGCGGCCAAGGTCGACGGCTGCGGCGAACTGCGCACCCTGCTGCGGGTGGTGGTGCCGATGGCCAGGCCGGGCATCGCCGCCGTCGCCCTCTTCCAGTTCTTCTACGCCTGGAACGACTACTTCGGCCCCCAGATCTACGCCTCCGAGAACCCCGGTGCCTGGACACTGAGTTACGGCCTGGAGTCCTTCAAGGGAGCGCACCACACCGACTGGAATCTCACCATGGCCGCCACCCTGCTGGTCATGGCCCCCGTGATCCTCGTGTTCTTCTTCGCCCAGAAGGCGTTCGTCGAGGGCGTCACCCTGACCGGAGTGAAGGGTTAGCCCGGATATGAAACTGACCGTGGTCGGCGGAGGCTCGACCTACACGCCCGAACTGATCGACGGCTTCGCCCGTCTGCGGGACACCCTGCCGATCGAGGAACTGGTCCTCGTCGACCCGGCCGCCGACCGGCTCGAACTCGTCGGCGGACTCGCCCGGCGCATCTTCGCCCGGCAGGGCCACCCCGGCCGGATCGTCACCACCGCCGACCTCGACGCCGGAGTCGACGGAGCCGACGCCGTCCTGCTCCAGCTGCGCGTCGGCGGCCAGGCCGCCCGGCAGCAGGACGAGACCTGGCCCCTGGACTGCGGCTGCGTCGGCCAGGAGACCACCGGCGCCGGCGGCCTCGCCAAGGCGCTGCGCACCGTCCCCGTGGTCCTCGACATCGCCGACCGGGTCCGCCGCGCCAACCCGCGGGCCTGGATCATCGACTTCACCAACCCGGTCGGCATCGTCACCCGCGCCCTGCTCCAGGCCGGGCACAGGGCGGTCGGCCTGTGCAACGTGGCCATCGGCTTCCAGCGCAAGTTCGCCGGGCTGCTGGGCGTCACCCCGTCCGAGATCCACCTCGACCACGTGGGCCTCAACCACCTCACCTGGGAGACGGCGGTACGCCTCGGCGGCCCCGAGGGCGAGGACGTCCTGCCCGCGCTGCTCACCGGACACGGCGACGCCATCGCCGCCGACCTGCACCTGCCACGCCCCCTGCTGGAACGGCTGGGCGTCGTCCCGTCCTACTACCTGCGCTACTACTACGCCCACGACGAGGTCGTCCGCGAACAGCGCACCCAACCGTCCCGCGCGTCGGAAGTGGCCCGGATGGAACGCGAGTTGCTCCAGATGTACGGCGACCCGGCCCTGGACGAGAAACCGGCACTGCTGGCGAAGCGGGGCGGCGCCTACTACTCCGAGGCGGCCGTGGACCTCGCCGCCGCGCTGCTCACCGGCTCCGGCAGCCCCTACCAGGTGGTCAACACGTACAACAACGGCACGCTGCCCTTCCTGCCCGACGACGCGGTGATCGAGGTCCAGGCGGCGGTCGGCCCCAAGGGCCCCACCCCGCTGCCGGTGACACCGGTCGACCCGCTGTACGCAGGGCTGACGGCCAACGTCACCGCCTACGAGGACCTCGCCCTGGACGCGGCCCTGCGCGGTGGCCGCGACCGCGTCTTCCGGGCCCTCCTCGCCCATCCCCTGATCGGCCGGCACGCGTACGCCGACACGCTGACCGACAAACTCGTCGCACACAACCGGGAGCATCTCGCGTGGGCCTGACCGCACGTGTCCTCGCCATCGACGCGGGCAACAGCAAGACCGACGTCGCCGTCGTGGCGGCCGACGGGGAGGTCCTCGCCACGGCCCGCGGCGGCGGCTTCCGGCCGCCCGCGGTGGGCGTGGGCCCGGCCGTGGACGCCCTCGCGGACGCGGTCACGCGCGCGTACGCCGCCGCGGGTGTCACGTCCGTGACCCATGTCTCGGCGTGCCTCGCCAACGCCGACCTGCCCGTCGAGGAGGAGCAGCTGGCGGCGGCGCTGCACGCGCGCGGGTGGGGCGAGACCGTCGAGGTCCGCAACGACACCTTCGCGATCCTGCGGGCCGGCGTCGCCGAACCCCGGGGCGTGGCCGTCGTCTGCGGCGCCGGCATCAACTGCGTCGGCATGCGCCCCGACGGCCGCACCGCCCGCTTCCCCGCGCTCGGGCGGATCTCCGGCGACTGGGGCGGCGGCTGGGCCCTCGCGGAGGAGGCGATGTGGCACGCCGCCCGCGCCGAGGACGGCCGGGGTCCCGCCACCGCCCTGGCGCACACCCTCCCGGCCCACTTCGGCCTCGACACCGTGTACGCCCTCATCGAGTCCCTCCACCTGGAACGCCTCCCCGCGGCCCGGCGCCACGAGCTGACCCCGGTCCTCTTCGCGACGGCCTCCGGCGGTGACGCGGTGGCCCGCACCCTCGTCGACCGCCTGGCGGCGGAGGTCGTCGGTATGGCCACGGTCGCCCTGACCCGCCTCGACCTCCTGGAGGAGGAGACCCCGGTCCTCCTCGGCGGAGGAGTCCTGACAGCAGGCCACCCCCAACTCGACGAAACGATCACCGCCCTGCTGACAGCCGAGGCCCCGAAGGCAGTCCCGCAGGTGGTCCGCCAACCCCCGGTCCTGGGAGCAGCACTCCTGGGCCTGGACCGCGTGGGAGCAGGCCCGGAACCGCAAAACCGCGTCCGCTCCCACTTCAAGACGTGACCGGCGCAGGTGCGGGGCCACGCAATCGGGCGCTGCCGGGCCGCCGGCCGCGCCCACCCGCGGCCCGGCCGACCTGGCGCTGCCAACACCGTGACTGCACCCACCAAGGGGCGCGGGGAACTGCGCGACCAGCCACGACGCACCCGACCCACAACCCCACCCCGGTGGAACCGAACCCGCACTTTCCACGTGTTCCCCCGGAGGGCCTTGCTGCGATCTGATCAAGATCCAGCGAAGCCCGGTGCGCAGCACCGCCCCCACCGGCGATACTGACGCAGACAGTTGACCATGGGGGAGGTCAGACAAACGTGGCAAACCCGCCGACAACCATCACGGCGACACCGCCCGACCGCCGGACGGCATTCGCCGAGGGTGTCGATCAGTTGCGCTCCGCCGCGACCACCGAGCCGGGCAGGCTCCGTATCATCGGCGCCGTCCTCGCCCTCCTCGTCGTCGCGTTCGGTGCCGTCACGTCCTGGCAGATGAGCGACCGCACGGCCGCCGCCGACGACGTGCTGCACAAGAGCCAGCCGCTCAGTGCGGCCGCCGCCGACATCTACCGTTCGCTCGCGGACGCGAACACCGCCGCGTCGAGCGGCTTCCTGGCCGGCGGCCAGGAGACGGCCGAGTCCCGCAAGCGCTACGAGGACGACATCGACACGGCCGCCGCGAAGCTCATCACCGCGGCGAACAACTCCGACGCCGGCTCCCCCTCCACCGCGGCGATCACGAAGCTCAACAAGCTGCTCCCGGAGTACAAGGGCCTCGTCGAGCGCGCCCGTACCTACAACCGGCAGGGCTTCCCGGTCGGCGGCGCGTATCTGCGCTACGCCAACCAGAAGATGCAGGACGAGATGCTCCCGGCGGCGGAGGATCTCTACAAGAAGGAGAACCAGCGCCTCCAGGACGACTACGCGGCGGCCGAGCCGTACCCGTGGGCGGCGATCGCTCTCGGCGTCCTCGCGCTGGCCGCCCTGGGCTGGGCGCAGCACCGCAACTACCGGCGGACGAACCGGGTGCTGAACCACGGCATGGTCGCGGCCTCCGCGGCCTCCGCCGTCGTACTGCTGTGGCTGGTGGTCGGTCACAGTGTGGCCCGTGCGGGGCTGCACGACTCCTACGACCACGGTGTCCGTTCCCTCAACGTGCTGCACGACGCCCGTATCGCGTCGCTGAAGGCGCGCGGCAACGAGAACCTCACCCTGGTGGCGCGCGGCGCCGAGACGGTGAAGGTCGGCGAGACGACGATCGACGCGTACGACCACGACTTCACCGAGGAGATCGCCGTCCTGGGCAAGGGCCTCGCGGCGGCGGCGAAGCTCGCCGACGACCAGGCCGGCGAGAAGCCGGTCAGCACGGCGGAGAGCAACATGGCGGAGTGGAAGAAGCGCCACACCGCGGCCCGCGCCCAGGACGACAACGGCAACTACGAGCAGGCGCTGGCCCTGGTGATCGGCGCGAAGGGCGCGACGGCCCAGTGCTTCGACGGTGTCGACGCGAGCCTGGCGACCGCGCTCGACCACGAGCAGCACGAGTTCAAGCAGGCGGCCGGCGACGGCCTGGACGCGATGGGCGGGCTACCGCTGGGCGCGGCCGTCCTGGCGGTCCTGGCGGCGGCGGGCGCGGTCCTCGGCATCGGCCGCAGGCTGTCGGAGTACCGGTGAAAGGGGGCGTGACGATGCATGCTCGACGGATGCGGGGCTGGGGCGGGGTGGGTGCGATGGCGCTCGTCTGCGTCCTCGCGCTCTCGTTCATGCTGCTGCTGCCGTGGACCCAGTCGCGCGGCGACGGCAGCACCGGCACCGGTGGTCCGGGCGTCGCCGAGGGCACGCACGCGGTCGACGCGAGCTGCCAGTCCCCCGAGAAGCAGACGCTGTCGCCGTCGGCCGCGGACGGTCCGACGATCGCCGCGATCAAGGCCCGTACGGGTGAGAAGCGCAAGCTGATCGTCGGCGTCGACCAGAACAGCTACCGGTGGGGCTACCGCGACCCGAACAACACGGGCGCCGCGCTGGAGGGTTTCGACATCGACCTGGTGCGGCGGATCGCCGAGGTCATCCTGGGCGACCGCAACGCCGTCCAGTTCAAGGCCATTCCGACCAACCAGCGCGTGCCGGCCATCCAGGAGGGCCGGGTCGACATGGTGGTCCGCACGATGACGATCACCTGTGACCGGCTGAAGGACGTCGCGTTCTCCGCGCCGTACTTCAGGACGGGACAGCAGGTCCTCGCCCCCAAGTCGTCGACGATCACGGGCTACGACGGCACGCTGGCGAAGAAGAAGATCTGCACGGCGGCCGGTTCGACCGCCAACACGCAGCTGACCGGCGACCTGAAGGCCGGGAAGCTGCCCGCGTCCACCGACATCTCCACGACCGTCCCCAACCAGCTGGACTGCCTGGTGCGGTTGCAGCTCGGCGAGGTGGACGCCGTGGTGACCGACGGCGCCCTGGCGGCGAGTCAGGCCGCCCAGGACCCGACGGTGGAGCTGAAGGGCGCCGCGTTCACGGCCGAGTACTACGGCGTGGCGATGAAGAAGGACGCGGACGACCTGGTACGCCGGGTCAACCAGATCCTGGTGGAGTACCGGGCGAACGGCTGGCAGCGGTCGTACACCGACTGGCTGTCGGCGACACTGGGTTCGGACTCGGCGACGTCGATGCCGCCCGCGCCGCAGTACCTGCGCACGAGTTGACGGGACGGCCGGCGGACGGCGGACCGACCAGGAGACGGACACAGCGACGAGAGGTGATCGATGGGCGTCACGGGACCCCCCGGGCCGGTGATGGACCGGGACGAGGTCGACCGTGCGCTGGCGCGGCTCGGCGCGGAGCACGAGGCGATCGAGACCTCGCTCCTCGCCCTCCAGGACCACGCGGGCCGCAGACTCCTCGAAGGCGCCGGGCTGACCGGTGTCACCAAGGAGCGCTGGGCGTCCACCGAGGCGTCGATCACGCTGCTGTGGGCGTACTTCGACGCGTACAGCGACGCTCTGCGCTCGGCTCGGGACATCCGCTCGCGCCGCCGCTGGTCCAGCCGTGAGGACCTCGCCGAGCTGACGGAGCTGCTGCGCGGCGAGTCCGTCACGGTGGCCGGCTCGGCCACCGCCACGGCGAACGCGCCGACCCTGGCCGGCTCCGGCAAGCTCAGCGAGAGCTTCTCCCTGAGCACCCTCGTCGACCGGATGAACGACCTGTACGCGTCCTCGCTGGACCTGGTCGTCGCCGCCGACGCGGTGTGGTCCGCGCTGCCCGCCCGGATAGATCTACTGGCCGCGGAACTCCAGCGCACCCGGCAGCTCGCGCACTCCGTGGGCGTACGCCCCGGCGAGCACCCGGCGGGGGACGACCTGGAGCGCATCACCCACACCCTGACCTCGCTGCGCGAGCAGGTGATCTCCGACCCGTTGGCGTTCTGGGTGCCCGCGCAGGGCAGTTCGGCGCCCGGCGGCGGCCGTCCGGACACCACGGTGTACGACCGTGAGGCGCGCGCCCTGGAGGACGTACGCCGCGAGATCGACGCGGTGCTGACGGTCCGTCAGGACGCGGAGCAGCGGCTGATGCGGCTGCGGGACGTGCTCAGCCGCGCGGACCGGACCCTCGCCGAGGCGCGTACCGCGCGCGGCGAGGTGCTCGCGAAGATCGCCGCGACGGAGGTGCCGGTCGTCGGCGGCCCGCCGACCGTGCTCCAGGAGCAGGTGGCGGCGGCCTCCGAGTACCGCAGGCACGGCCAGTGGCACCGCCTGTCCCCGCTCCTGGAGTCCCTGGAGCGCAAGGCGGAGGACGAACTGCTGCGCGCCCGTGAGTCGTTGACCGCGGTCACCGCTCCGCTCGCGGTCCGCGCGGAGCTGCGCGGCCGGCTCGACGCGTACAAGGCGAAGGTCGCCCGGCACGGGCTCGCCGAGGACCCGTTCCTCATCGAGCGCTACGACGCGGCCCGGCGGATGCTGTGGAGCGCGCCCTGCGATCTGCGCGTCGCCGAACAGGCCGTCCTGCGCTACCAGCAGGCGGCTGCCGAACTGCTCGCCGCGCCGCGCGTGCCCGAGCAGGGCGGACCTCAGGACCACAGGGGGGAGCAGAGGCCATGAGTCAGGCAGGTCAGACGTGCCAGCGACCGGGCTGTGAGGGCTCGTACGAGGACGTGGGCGGCGGCGAGCTGTACTGCGACACCTGCGGTCTGGCGCCCGTCGTCGCATCGAAAGGGGAGGTCGGGTCGCCCCCGACCGGGGTGACCCGCGGCGGAAGGGGCTCGACCGGCAGCGGTTCCAGCTCCAGCGCGCGCAGCGCCCGCAGTTCGCGCACCTCCTCGCAGTCGTCGAAGTCGCGCCGCTCGGTGTCCGGGCGGCTCTCGCGGTCGCTGTCGGGCAAGTCCACCGGCCGTTCGGTGTCGGTGCGCAGCTCCGGATCCACGGCCGGTTCGTCCGGGCGGGCCCGCCTCGGGGTGGGCCTGGTGGCGGTGCCGCAGGTGCCGCGCCCCGACCCGCGCGCGATGGTCCTGGACAACCCGGAGGTGCCCGAGCGCAAGCGGTTCTGCTCGCGCTCCGACTGCGGGGCGCCGGTGGGCCGGGCGCGCGGCGAGCGGGAGGGCCGCACGGAGGGCTTCTGCACCAAGTGCGGGCACCCGTACTCCTTCGTCCCGAAGCTGAAGGCCGGCGATGTCGTGCACGGCCAGTACGAGGTCGTGGGCTGTCTGGCGCACGGCGGTCTCGGCTGGGTCTACCTCGCCGTCGACAAGGCCGTCTCCGACCGCTGGGTGGTCCTCAAGGGCCTGCTGGACACCGGCGACCAGGACGCGATGGAGGCGGCGATCTCCGAGCGGCGCTTCCTCGCCGAGATCGAGCACGCCAACATCGTGCGGATCTACAACTTCGTCGAGCACCTCGACCAGCGGACCGGTTCGCTGGACGGGTACATCGTCATGGAGTACGTCGGCGGCAAGTCCCTCAAGGAGATCGCCAACGACCGCCGCACTCCCGACGGCAAGCGCGACCCGCTGCCGGTGGAACAGGCCTGCGCGTTCGGCATCGAGGCCCTGGAGGCCCTCGGCCATCTGCACAGCCGCAACCTGCTGTACTGCGACTTCAAGGTCGACAACGCCATCCAGACCGAGGACCAGCTCAAGCTCATCGACATGGGCGCCGTGCGCAGGATGGACGACGACGAGTCGGCCATCTACGGCACGGTCGGCTACCAGGCCCCTGAGGTCGCCGACGTCGGCCCGTCGGTGGCGAGCGACCTCTACACGGTCGGCCGCACCCTCGCCGTGCTCACCTTCGACTTCCAGGGCTACACCACGGCCTACGCGGACTCCCTGCCCGACCCCGACTCCATCGCGGTCTTCCACCGCTACGAGTCCTTCTACCGGCTCCTGGTCCGCGCCACCGACCCCGACCCGGCGCGCCGGTTCGCCTCCGCGCAGGAGATGGCCGAGCAGCTGACGGGCGTGCTGCGCGAGGTCGTCTCGCTCCAGTCGGGCCGGCCCCGCCCCGCGCTGTCCACCCTGTTCGGGCCCGAGGTGAAGGTCACGGACACCGAGTTGTTCCCCAGGCTGGACGGGGAGGTGTCGCGGCTGGGATCACGGGTGACCGCCACGCGGCGCCGCCCGGGTACGACGGCCGCCGCGGGCGGGGACGGTCCGGCGGGGCTCGTGCCCTCGCCCCGCGTGCCTGGTGTCCTTCCGGCCGCCTCCGGCGCTGCCGCGGCCGGGCTGGTCAGGCTGGTCCCCGCGCCCGCCGCCGGGCTCGCGCTGCCGGTCCCGCACGTCGACCCCTCCGATCCCAACGCCGGTTTCCTGGCCGGTCTGCTGGCCTCCGCGCCCGCCGAGCTGATCACCGCCCTCGCGGCGGCGCCGGCCCCGTCCGTGGAGACGCGGCTGCGGCAGATCCGCGCCTGGCTGGAGAACGGCGACTCCGAGGCCGCCCTGATGTCCCTGGCCAAGCTGGAGGGCGAACGGCCCGACGACTGGCGGGTCGTCTGGTACCGGGGCGTGGCCTCGCTCGTCACCGGCGACCAGGAGGGCGCCGCCCTCGCCTTCGACGCGATCTACGACGCCTTCCCCGGCGAGCCCACGCCGAAGCTGGCGCTCGGCCTGTGCGCCGAGGTCCTCGGCCAGTTGGACAACGCCGCCGAGTACTACCGCCTGGTGTGGTCGACCGACCCGAGCTTCGTCAGCGCCGCGTTCGGCCTGGCGCGCGTCCAGCTCGCGTCCGGCGACCGCGGCAGCGCCGTACGGACGCTGGAGTCGGTGCCGGAGTCGTCCATCCACTACACCGCCGCCCGCGTCGCGGCCGTCCGCGCCCGGCTCCGGCAGCGGACGGCGACGGCCGCCGACGTACCCTTCCAGGAGGATCTGGCCGCCGCCGCGGCGCAGATCCAGGCGCTCGACGCCTACGGGCTGGATCCGACGCGCCGCGAGCAGCTGTCCGCCGAAGTCCTCGGCTGCGCGCTGGACTGGGTACTCTCCGGTGGCCGGGGCAGTACCGGCCCCGGCGCCCCGCGCGGGCTGCTCGGCAGCGAACTGGACGAGCGAGGGCTGCGCTTCGGACTGGAGCGTTCGTACCGCACGCTGGCCCGGCTGGCGACCGGTGCCGAGGAGAGGATCGACCTGGTGGAACGTGCCAATCGTTACCGCCCCCGGACGTGGGTGTAGTTGATGTCCCAGATCCCCAGGCAGGCCGCCCTGCCCACGTGCCCGAGCTGCACGGAGCCGCTCGACGCGGGTGACCGTTTCTGCGGCGCGTGCGGCTACGACCTGTCCGCCGTCCCTCCCCGCCCGGACGACACTCCGACGCTCACCATGAGCGGCGCGGAGGTGTCGGCCGCGCCGCTCATGGTGAGCG
>NZ_MUBA01000016.1 GCF_002154575.1 Streptomyces bobili | reverse complement strand
CCCTGGACGTCGCCGATGACGGCCGCCGCGGCCGTGTCGTCGAGTCGGATCAGGTCGTAGAAGTCCCCGCCGACGTCCATGCCGCGGGTGGCGGGCAGATAGCGGGCGGCGACGCGCAGACCGACTATCGGGGGCAGCGTGCGCGGCAACAGTGCCTGCTGGAGAGCATGCGCGAGGTCGTGCTTGGTGTCGTACAGTCGGGCGCGGTCCAGGGCCTGCGCGATGAGTCCGGCGAGCGAGGTCAGGACGGCGCGTTCGGCGGCCGGGAAGTCGTGCGGGTGCTCGTAGGACAGGACGCAGATGCCGACCGGGCGGCCCGAGATGATCAGCGGGAGGAAGGCCCAGGCCTGTTTGCCGCTGATGCGCGGGGCTTCGGGGTAGATGCGCCGCATCTCCTCCGGGTCCGAGAAGAAGCCCGGGATGCCACTGCTCAGGGCGCGCCCCGCCGGGGTGAACCTCGTGTCGAGCGGGAGCGCGTCGAGGCGCTCGATGGTCCGCGGCGAGTAGCCGCGGTACCCGATGATCCGCAGCCGGCCCGCCTCGGCGGTGGACAGCACCAGCCCTTCGGCGCCGAAGGCGGGCATGATCTGGTCGGCGATCAGATCGACGACGTCCTGGACGCCGACGACCTCGGTGAGCGCGGCGGCCAGATGCGTGAGCTGGTACAGCTGCCCCATCCGGGACGGCTCGGCCGCGCTCACGACCTGGCGGGGCGCCGCCGCGGGCAGGGCCTGTGCACCGCTGGGAACGATCCGGACGCTGATGCCGCTGTCGTCCGGATAGAGGTGGAACTCCAGCCACTGGCCGGGCGGCCGGCAGGCGGTGAAGGAGACGGGTGCGCGGCTGAGCACGGCGGCGCGGTAGCGGTCCTCGTAGGTGGGGTCGTCGAGCCAGCGCAGGGACTGCCAGGGCAGCGTGCCCAACAGATCGCCCGCCTCGCGCCCGAGCAGGGTGCAGGCTCCGGAGCTGAGGTACGTGAAGCGGCCCGCCAGGTCGAGGGCGCAGCTGCCGCCGGGCAGCCGTTCGACGAAGTCGGCCGCCGCCATCGCCGGTGCGGCGTCTCGGCGGTCGGTCCCGTTGGGCAGGACCCGCGGCCGGCCGGTCCCGGCCGGCGGCCTGCCGCGCTCGGCGGCCTCCTCGATCAGCCGCGCCAGCCGTCGGCAGCTGGACATGATGTTGCCCTGCTCGCGCCCCGTCATGTACGGCGGACGGGTGGCCGGCCACATCAGCAGCAGGGCACCCCAGCGACGGACACCCGTGACCGGTGCGGCGGCCAGCGCCAGCGGATAGGGCAGCGCCATCGCCGTGCGCGGGTAGGAGCGGGCCATCTCGCTCTGGCTGCCCACCCACACCATGCGCTCCTCCCGGACCGCGTCCGCCACCGGTGCAGGGGCCGCCACCGACACACGCGCCCACGGTTCGGCCAGCTCGGCGGGCGCCCCGCTCAGCACGTCCAGGCAGAGGACCTGCTCGTCGGGGGAGAGCAGGTAGAGGGCGCCGACGGCGGCGCCGGTGCGGCGCACGGTCTCGGCGAACGCGGCGTCCAGGCCATCTCCGTCCACGGCCGGATCACCCGTCCACGGCCGGATCACCTGTGTACGTCACGAGGCACCTCCAGCGTCGCAGGGGAGCTCGCGGGCGGCTGCCGGCTCCACGCGCGGCGCGGCCCGCCCCCGCAGGGCATGCCGCGCCTCTGTCACCAAGGACGCTACGCCGATCCGGGACGCTCGGCACGTCCCCGCGGGTGTCTCATTCCAGGACGGCGAGCGCCTCCAGAAGCCGGTCGACGTCCTCGGCGGAGCTGTACGGCGCCAGCCCGACCCGTACACCGCCCCCATTGCCGAGACCCAGGTGGCGGGACGCCTCCAGGGCGTAGAACGAACCGGCCGGCGCGTCCACCCCGTGCCCGGCGAGATGCCGGGAGACGTCGGCCGGGGCGTGGCCGGCCACCGTGAACAGCAGCGTCGGCGTGCGTCGCGCGGCCCGTGAGTACACCGTCACCCCGTCGGCCTGCGACAACCCGACCTCCATGCGCTCGCGCAGAGCCTCCTCGTGCGCTTCGATCGCGGCGAAGGACGCGACCAGCCGCGCCCGGCGGCCGTCGGTTCCCGTGCCCGGCACGAAACCGGCGAGGAAGTCCACCGCGGCCCGCACCCCCGCCAGCAGCTCGTACGGCAGCGTGCCCAGCTCGAAGCGCTCGGGGACGGCGTCGGCGGAGGGCAGCAGCTTGTCCGGGCGCAGGGACTTCAGCAGAGCCGCCCGGCCGGTCAGGACGCCCAGGTGCGGACCGAGGAACTTGTACGGCGAGCACACCAGGGTGTCCGCGCCGAGCGCGGCGAGGTCGACCGTGGCGTGCGAGGCGAAGTGCACCGCGTCGACATGGAGCAACGCGCCTGCCCCGTGGGCGGCTTCGGCGACGGCCGGGATGTCGGGACGGGTGCCCAGAAGGTTGGACGCCGCGGTGACCGCCACCAGCCGGGTGCGCGGGGACAGGAGGTCCCCGATCCGCTCCGGGGCCAGCTCGCCCGTGCCCGGGTCGAAGTCCGCCCACCGCACGGTCGCGCCCACCGCCTCGGCGGCCTGGACCCAGGGCCGTATGTTGGCGTCGTGGTCGAGGCGGGTGACGACCACCTCGTCACCGGGGCCCCAGTCCTTGGCCAGGGTGCGCGCCAGGTCGTAGGTGAGCTGGGTGGCGCTGCGGCCGAACGCGACGGTGTCCGGGTCGGTGCCGAGCAGGTCGCCCATCGCCCGGCGGGCCGCGAGCACGATGTCCTCGGCGTTGCGCTCGCCCTCCGTGAGGTGTCCCCGGTTGGCCAGTGGGTGGGCGAGGGCCTCGGCGACGGCGTCGATCACCGGCTGCGGGGTCTGCGTGCCGCCGGGCGCGTCGAAGCGGGCCGAGCCGGATTTCAGGGCGGGGATCTGCGCGCGGATCGCGTCGACGTCGAGGTGCATGCGTACTCCTGCGGGGAGAGGGCGTCTTCCTTCCGGATCAGTCTGACCCCGAGCTTGTCCGCCCGGGGACGGGGTGCCGACCGGGCGGGACTGCCCGACGGCGGCGGTGCCCGTGTCGGTGCGGCTCGCCGGCCGGTCGGTGCCGCGGCCGTCGTCGTGTACGTCCGGCGTGATGCGCAGTCCGACACGGGTGTGCCGCGCCGTTTCCTGGGAACACGTGGTTCGTGTGTGCGGGGCGGTGCGCCTGGGGAGGTCTGCGCCGCCCCGCCCCTCTGCGCTGGGGCGGTCGGGAGACGGTGGCGGGCGGCGGTGTCCAACGGCCGGTCCCGGCCGGTCCTCGGGCGACGCCGTACTCCTCCTTCAGCTGCTCGGGGATGGCGTAGTACATGACGCGGCCTCGGGTCAGGGAGGACAGCTCCAGGACGGTGGTGAGATGGCCCAGGCGGTCCAGGGCCCAGCCGGCCATCGGTGAGCGGTCCTCGATCGACTCCAGGACGCCCAGGAGGTGGGGGACCGCCCGCACGCGGGTGTCCCAGGGGGTGCGGGGACCTGGAGCCAGTCGGCGCAGGTGTCGCCGACGAGGTAGCGGATCAGGGCGGACACGACCGGGTCGAAGAGGGTGCCGGGGACGACGTCCTCGTACAGGTCGATGAGCTGTGGAGTGAGGTGGGCGCCCTCGGTGGACGGGCCCATGTGGCGCGTCATGTAGAGGTCCAGGAACTGGCGCGCCTCCGGCAGGGCCCCGGGCACGGCGTCCTGGTCGACGCCCGGCATCGCACCGACGACGCGCCAGGCGTAGAAGTACGCCGCCGCTCCTTCCTCGGAGAGATGGACGCCGAGGCGGTGCAGGGAGTCGAGGACGAGCAGGGAGAAGAACATCTGCCCGCCGATCATGTCCTCTCCTCTCGCCCGGGACCGCGCGGTGTCGAATACGTCATGCCGCTTCCCCCATGTCCCCTTGAGCACGGTGGGCCGCCGGAGTCGGAGATCGGCGGATCCCCATCGAGTGACGGACGGAACGTACGTTCGTCCGGAAGGCGTCCGAATGTTTCGAAGTTGGCTGACCGCTCCAGTGGATCTCCATGATGGCCTTTCTGTTCCGTCCACTTGAGGAGTCCCGCCAGGTGAGAGCATTGGTCTGCCGAAATAGCCCGCCTGACGACACCTCAAAGTCTCCGAACGTTTCGAAATGATTACCGAAACAGTTGACTGTTGACGGGGACAGCTCAACACTTTTGCCATTCCCGTCCCCCGAAGGAGGAGGCGCGCACATGGCCGCGTTCATCCATCCGCAGAGCCGCAGCACGCAGAGCCGCAGCACGCAGGGCCGCAGTCGCACGCCGTTCCGCAGGCTCGTCCGCAGTGTCTGGACGGTCGCCCTGGCCGTCGTCGTGGCGATGCTGCTGCCGGCCTCGGCCCATGCCGACACCGTCGTCACGAGCAACCAGACCGGCACCGACAACGGCTACTACTACTCGTTCTGGACGGACTCCCCGGGCACCGTCTCCATGAACCTCGCCGCCGGTGGCAACTACAGCACCACCTGGCGCAACACCGGGAACTTCGTCGCCGGCAAGGGCTGGGCCAACGGCGGGCGGCGTGCCGTGACCTACTCGGGCACCTTCAACCCGTCCGGCAACGCCTACTTGACGCTGTACGGATGGACCGCGAACCCGCTCGTCGAGTACTACATCGTCGACAACTGGGGCACCTACCGGCCCACCGGAACCTACAAGGGCACGGTCACCAGTGACGGCGGCACGTACGACATCTACAAGACGACGCGGTACAACGCCCCGTCCGTCGAGGGCAACAAGACCTTCGACCAGTACTGGAGCGTCCGCCAGTCGAAGCGCACGGGTGGCACCATCACCACTGGCAACCACTTCGACGCCTGGAACCGGGCAGGCATGCCCCTCGGCAGCTTCAACTACTACATGATCATGGCGACCGAGGGCTACCAGAGCAGCGGCAACTCCAACATCACGGTCGGCGGCACCGGATCGGGCGGCGGAGGCGGTGGCGGCGGCGGTGGCGGCACCGGCTGTACGGCGACCCTGTCCGCCGGGGAGCGGTGGAGCGACCGGTACAACCTCAATGTGTCGGTGAGCGGGTCGAGCAACTGGACCGTGACGATGAACGTCCCGTCCCCGGCGAAGGTTCTCTCCACCTGGAACGTCAGCGCGAGCTACCCCAGCAGTCAGGTGCTGACGGCGAAGCCCAACGGCAGCGGCAACACCTTCGGCGTCACCGTGCAGGCCAACGGCAACTGGACCTGGCCGACGGTCTCCTGCGCCACCGGCTGACCGTCCGGGCCGGGCTCGAAGCGGGGGCATCCGACAACGTCGGGTGCCCCCGTCGGCGCGGGTCTCAGTCGGAGTCGGGCAGCCGGACCAGGTGGACGGCCGTGCTCGACCAGTCGCCGCGTGGCAGGTCGAGCAGGAGACCGTACTCGGTGAGGACCGTGGAGTGGTGCACGGCGCCGGTGCGGGCGTCGCGGTAGCGGGCGCCGGGCGTGAGCGCGGGCAGCCGGACGGGGAGGCGGGGCGTGCCGTGCCGGGGCCCGCGCTGCCAGGCCAGTACGAGGAGTTCGGCGGCGTCCTCGGCGACGTACTGCACCACCGTCGGCCGGTCGCCGAGCGGCTCGGTCAGCCGGTACTGCGCGCCGTGCTGCACGAGGTGGCGCACTTCCTTGTACTCGGCCACCAGCGCCGCGCCCTCGGCGAGTTCCTCCTGCGACCAGCGGGTGAGGTCGCCGCCGATGCCGAGCAGCCCGGCCATGGCGGAGTGGAACCGGAACCGCAGCGGCACCGTGCGGCCGGTGACCTGGTTCGGTACGTCGGTCACCCACGCGGACATCGTGCGCGCGGGGTACACCTGCCCGTACCCGTGCTGGATGGCCAGCCGGTCGACGGCGTCGGTGTTGTCCGACGCCCAGGCCTGGTCGGTGCGCGCGAGGATGCCGAGGTCGACGCGCCCGCCGCCCCCGCTGCACGTCTCGATCCGCAGGCCGTCATGGTCGGCGCGCAGCCGGTCCAGGACGCCGTACAGGTTCGTGACGTACGCGCTCCACAGCCGGTCGTCGCCCTGGTCGGCGCCCGGCCAGCCCGCCTCGCTGAAGGCACGGTTCATGTCCCACTTGAGGAAGTCGACGGCGTGGTCGCCGACCAGCCGGGTGAGCCACCCGTACGCCCAGTCGGCCACGTCCCGGCGGGCGAAGTTGAGGACGAGCTGGTTGCGCAGCTCGCTGCGGGTCCGGCCGGGGATGTGCAGGACCCAGTCGGGGTGTTCGCGGTACAGGTCGCTGTCGGGATTGACCATCTCCGGTTCCACCCAGATGCCGAACCGCATGCCGAGCCCGTGCACGGTGTCGGACAGCGGGCCGAGGCCGTCGGGGAAGCGGTCGGCGGCCGGCGTCCAGTCGCCGAGACCGGCCCGGTCGCTGCGGCGCGAGCCGAACCAGCCGTCGTCGACGACGTACAGCTCGACGCCCAGCGCGGCGGCCCGTTCGGCGAGGGTCTTCTGACTGGCCTCGTCGACGTCGAAGCCGGTGGCCTCCCACGAGTTGTAGAGCACCGCCCCGCTCTCCCGGCCGCGCGGCAGGACATGGGCGAGCGTGTACGCGTGCCAGGCGCGGCTCGCCGCGCCGAAGCCGCCGTCGGTGCACAGCCCGGCGAACACGGGAGTGGTGTGCTCCTCGCCCGGCGCGAGCGGCAGGCCGACGCCCTCGTGACCGGCGCCGCCGGTCCAGCCGGCCCGGCCGTCGGGGGTGCGCTGCGCGGTGAGCCGCCAGGTTCCGGACCAGGCGAGGGCGGCGCTCCACACCCGCCCGTGGTCCTCGGTGGCGTCGCCCGCGTCGAGCATCAGCCAGGGGTTCGCGTGGTGGCTGGTGATGCCACGCCTGCTGGTCAGCACGGTCTCGCCGTAGGGCAGGGGATCCCGGCGCAGCTGGGTCTCGGCGGACCACTGGCCGGTGACGTGGCTGAGCCGGTAGTCGGGCAGCGGGGGCAGGGTCCAGGCGGCGGAGTCGGCCCGCAGGAGGTCGACGCGCTGGTCCCCGGCGTTGTGCAGCACGGTCCTGCGCTCGATGACGTCCGTGTCCTCGCGCACCCGGTAGTGCAGCGCCACCCGCAGGGGGTAGAGCCGGTCGCGGAACTCCAGGACGAGTTCGGCGCTGCCGGACGCGGGCTCGTGCACGCGGTGTCCCACCGGCTCCCATTCGAAGGCGCGCGAGCCGTCGGCGTAGCGCACCTGGAGGGAGGGCGGGCCGAAGCGGGTGCCTCCGTCGACGGGCAGTTCCTCGCCCACCGGCGGCCGTCCCTCGAAGCTGTCGCCCGCCGACTCGACGGGGACGAGGAGGTCCTCCGCCTCCGGGAGGGTCAGCCGCGGCCCCCACGCCAGATGGCAGGGGGCGCCCGTCTCGTCGATCCGCAGGGCGTACGACGTGTGCGGGGTGGTCAGCAGCCAGATCCCGGTGTCCGGGGAGAAGGAGATCATCGGTATCGGGCCTCACGTGGGTGACGGTCGAGGGAGGGACGGAGTGAGGCAAAGCCAAGCCTGACCTTCGATCGCATGTCAAGCCCCCACCTGCGTCGATGCATCGAAAGCCCAGCGCAACTCACAGCGAGCCTTCAGGGTTTCCCGATTTCTTTCATTGACAGCGGAAAATAAGAGTCCGTAGGTTCTCCGCCATGTCCTCGCCCGCCGACACCGAGACGTTCCCCGCCGCCACGCCCGCCGCCGCGCACCTCTTCACCACCGTCCTGTCCCACGGCCCCCTCACCCGCCTGGAGATGGCCCGGCGGGCGGGGCTGTCCCCGGCCGCCGTCACCAAGGCCGTGCGCCCGCTGATCGCGTCGGGCTATCTGGCGGAGGAGGCGGACGCGGGCGGGGATGCGGAGGTCCGCCCGGCGCTCGGGCGGCCCGCGACCCTGGTCCGGGTGGACGGTGGCCGCGCGCTGTTCATCGGCGTGAAGCTGACCGGCGACGAGATCATCGGCGTGCTCACGGATCTGTGCTGCCGGATCCTGCTCGCCCGCCGCGTGCCGCTGGCCGACCGCGACCCGGACGCGGTCCTCGACGCGACCACGGACCTGGTGCGGGAACTGCTGACCGAGGCGGAAGGCTACGGCGTCCGCGTGGCCGGCCTCGGCATCGCTGTCTCGGGTGACGTGGACCGCGCCGAGGGTGTGGTGCAGTACTCGCCGTTCCTGGACTGGCACGACGTGCCGCTGGCGGGGCTCGTCGCCGCCGGCACGGGGCTGCCGGTGACCGTCGACAACGACGTGCGGGCACTGACGGTCGCCGAGCAGTGGTTCGGTGCGGGCGTGGGTCTGTCGGACTTCGCCGTGGTCACGGTCGGCGCGGGCATCGGCTGCGGACTGGTCGTGCACGGCCGGGTGGTCGCCGGAGCGCATGGCGTGGCCGGTGAGATCGGCCATGTGACCGTCGAAGCCGACGGTCCGCCCTGCCACTGCGGCAACCGCGGCTGTCTGGAGGCCGTCGCCTCGGACGGGGCGATCCTCGCCCGTATCCGGGAGACCGGCGGAACGGAGGTCACCGGCACCGCCGAGGCCGTGGAGAGGGCACGCCAGGGGGACACCGGCGCGCGCGAGGCGTACGCCAGGGCCGGGAACGCCATCGGCCGGGGCATCGCCACCGTCGTCAACCTGTTCGGACCCGCCCGCGTGATCATCTCCGGCGAGGGCCTGGCCGCCTACGACCTCTTCGCCGAGCAGATCCGCGAGGCGTTCCAGGCCGCCGCGTTCGGCTCGGCCGCGCAGTGCGACGTACGGACCAGGCCGCTGCCCTTCGAGGAGTGGGCGCGCGGGGCCGCCGCCACCGCCATCCAGTCCTTCATCACCGTGCCGAACTGACCGCGGGCCCGCAGCCCCGCGTGTACTGCACATGGCAGCCCCGCGCGTCCCCCGAAGCCGCTAAACCCCCCTGCCTCCGACATCTCTTCGCACCCCACGGGCAAGGTCTCGCGTCATCCGACCCTTCCCGAGGAGGCACTCCGCATGGTCGCCAGACCCACCGCCGGCAGACGCCGCGCCGCCCTGACCGCTGTCAGCACCCTCGTCCTGACGGCCGTTCCCGCGGTCGCGGCCGCCGGGCCGCCGCACGCCGCCCGGCCCGGACCCGCCGCCGTCCGCACGGCGGGCGCCGAGCAGGCCCCACCGGAGGTGCTGCGTGCCCTCCAGCGCGATCTGCGCCTGACGGCCCGGCAGGCCGCCGCCCGCCTGGCCAACGAAGCGGAGGCGGGCCCCCGGGCCGGCCGCCTCCACAACGCGCTCGGCGCGCGCTTCGCCGGAGCGTGGGTGACCGGCAGGACGTCCGCCGGCCTCACGGTCGCCACCACCGACGCCGCCGACGTCCCCGCGATCCGCGCCGAGGGCGCCCAGGCAGCCGTCGTCACCACACCCCTCAGCGGCCTGCTCTCCCTCAAGGACGACCTCGACGCGGCGGCAGGCCGGGTGCGGACCGCCCAGACGCCCGTCTGGTACGTCGACGTCCGGGCCAACCGGGTCGTCGTCCAGGCGACCAGCCGGTCCGCCGCGACCGCCTTCATCGAGGCGGCCGGTGCCCAGGACAGGGGCGTCGGCATCCGCGTGTCGCCCGAGCGGCCCCGCCCCATGAAGGACATCGTCGGCGGCGACGCCTACTACATCGACGGCGTCGCCCGCTGCTCCGTGGGCTTCTCCGTCACCAAGGCCGAGCAGCAGGGCTTCGCGACGGCGGGCCACTGCGGCCGGGCCGGGTCCACGACGACCGGTTTCGACGACACCGACCAGGGCGTGTTCCAGGCGTCGGTCTTCCCGGGCAAGGACATGGCCTGGGTGGGCGTCAACAGCGCCTGGACCGGCACGGCCGCCGTCCGGGCGGAGGCCGGCACCACGATCCAGGTCACCGGCTCGGTGCAGGCGCTGGTGGGCGCCTCGGTGTGCCGCTCCGGTTCGACCAGCGGCTGGCACTGCGGCACGGTCGAGCAGTACGACGCGAGCGTCAGCTACCCCGACGGTCCCGTCGACGGCCTGACCCGCACCACGGTCTGCGGTGAACTCGGCGACTCCGGCGGGCCGTTCGTCGCCGGGACGCAGGCCCAGGGCGTCACCTCGGGCGGCTCGGGGGACTGCGCGAGCGGCGGCACCACCTTCTTCCAGCCGCTCAACCCCCTCATGGAGGAGTTCGGGCTGACCCTGAGGACCGCGGGCGAGACGGTGACACCCGCTCCGCAGCAGGACACCTCCGCCGACACCTGGGCCGCCGGCCGGGTCTACGAGGTGGGGGAGACCGTCTCCTTCTCCGGCGTCGACTACGTGTGCCTCCAGAACCACCAGGCACAGGGTACGGGGTCGCCGGCGGCCGCCCCGGCCCTGTGGCAGCGCTCCTGAGGGCCGCGTCCCGCTGAGCTAGCCCCGGCGGCGGAACGAACGCCCCCGCCGGGGCGCGCCCGTGTCACTCCCGCACGTGTCACTCCCGCACGTGTCGCTCCAGCTCGCGTCACTCCCGCGCGAGGAGCGAGTAGGCGGTGGCCACGAACGGGTCGTGGGCCCGGAACCGGCGGGTGCACAGCGCCACCAGGGCCGTGCCCGTGTCGGGCCGGAATCCCAGGAACGCCTGCTGGCCCAGGGTCGCCCCGCTGTGGAAGTACATCGGCCCCCGGTCCGTGGGATGACGGAACCAGCCCGTCGTGTGCACGTGCCGGTGGCCGAGCCCGCGGCGCAGGACGGGAGTGCGCACCGACAGCAGGGCCTCGGCCGACGCGGCGGCGCCGAGCGGGTCGAGATGGGCCTCCAGGAAGGTGAGCAGGTCGTGCGGCGTGGCCCGGACCGCACCGGCCGCCCGGAAGCCGCCCGCGTCGAAGGGCGGCACGGGTGAGCGGCCGTCCTTGCCGTGCCCCACGGCGTCGCTGCCCGGCCCGCCCGGCCACGCACCCGTCGAGTCCAGCGCCAGCGGGTCCAGGACGTGTTCGGCGAGCAGTTCCTCCCACGCCGTACCGGTGGCCGAGGCGAGGGCGTGCCCGAGTACGGCGACGCCGAAGTTCGAGTAGTGCCACCGCGTACCGGGCCGGTGCCGTGGACGGTGGCGCAGGAAGGCGTCGACGACGCGCGGGCCGGGGTAGCGGGCGTAGGGGTTGGTCCGCCAGGCGGGCAGGGCCCGGACGAGGAAGTCGGCGGGCAGGGCGGGCAGTCCCGAGGTGTGGGTGAGGAGATGGGCGAGGGTCACCGGGCACGCCCCCGGCACGCGGTCCGGGCGCAGGCAGGTGACGGCCGGTTCGCCTCCGGTCAGCAGGCCGCGCCGGATCAGCTGGGCCAGGACCAGCGCCGTGAACGGCTTGGAGGCGGAGCCCAGTTCGTAGCGCAGCTCCGGGCGGGGCACGGCGGGCGGCGGTGCGGTGCCGCCGCTGCGGAGAGTGCGCCGGCCGTGCCGGGACACGGCGAAAACGGCGTCGGGCGCGTCCACGGCGTCCACCGCCTCCGCCAGCCGGTCCGACCAGGCCAGGTCACCCGACTCGACCGGTGGGAGCCGCCGTTGGCAGGCATGGGCGGCCTCGGACTCGGGGACGCCCGGCCAGCGCGCGGTCGCCGGGGTCATGACGCGGCTGCCTGCGCCAGCTCTGAGAGGGCGCGGGAGGTGGCCAGTGCCGAGGCGAAGGCGGCGACCAGCGTGGGGTGGTAGACGACGTCGAAGACCTGGTCGGGATCGCCCTCGGGCATCGAACGCAGCGCCGGCATCGCCCCGTCGGCCTGTTGCGCCGCCGCGAACGCCGTCCAGGCCCGCTCGTCGAGAGTGGGCCGCGGCAGACAGGCGTCGACGACCAGCAACTCGCCCAGCAGGTCCCAGCGCCGCAGGTCCAGCCAGTCGTCGAGCCACACCGGCAGCCAGTCGGCCAGATAGCCGGCGATGTTCGGCGGCAGGCCGTCGGGATGCTCGCCCCAGTCCGTCAGATGGAACACGGCGTGCGTGATGTCGTAGGCGATGTGCCCTTCCACCGTCCAGGGCTCCGGGGTGCGCGCCAGCCAGGTCCCGGCGAGGGCGTCGGCCTCGGGCGGGCGGGGGGACAGCCCGAAGCGCCGCTGGAACGCGGACAGGCCGAGGCGCCGGGTCGGTGTCATCTCGAACGCCGACCAGCTGTCGGTCCGGTGGTTGAGGACGGCGGCGCGCTCGATCTCGGGCCGGCTGTGGCCCAGCTCCCTGAACGGCAGGTACACCTCGAACGGGATGGGCGAGATCGGTTCGATGCGCTGGGCCAGCACCAGATGGGCGCCCCCGTCCAGCGTCTCCCGCCAGGCGTGGTCGAGCAGCCGGCGCGCCAGGTCGGCCTGCCGTGCCCCGGCCACGCCTTCGCGGAACAACACCTTGCAGATCAGGGCGAGTTCGCCGACCGGCTTGAGCCGTTCCAGGAACCCCACCTCGGGATCGACGTCCGGTTCCAGCCGGAAGCCCTCGCGATGGGACCACAGCCACTCCAGGGCGCGGACGCCGACGGTGTGGATCAGCCGGGTGTCGGTCATCGCGGGGCTCCTTCCAGGTCGTCCTCGTACGCGCCGGTCGTGCCGTCGGTCGCCCGGAGTCGCCCGATGGTCAGGGCGGCGGCGAAGGCGGCCATGAGGGTGGAGTGATAGCAGTGCGCGAACTCCGGTTCGGAACGGGGACCTTCGAGGGGTGGCCGTTCCTCGGGGAGCGCTCCGGTGGCGTGCCGGGCGCTCGCGATCCGCTCCCAGGCGTCGCACGCCGCGGCCTGCCCGATGGGCTCGGGCAGACTTGCCGCCACCGCGAGCAGCTCACAGCTCAGGTCCCACATCCCGGCGTCGAGACACGTGTCGAGCCAGGCCGGGAGCCAGTCGGCCAGATAGGTGCCCAGGTCGGCCGGAACACCGTCCGGGTCCCGGCCCCAGTCGGTCAGATGGAACACCACGTGGGTCAGCGCGTACCCGGAGAAGCGCTCGAAGGTCCAGGGTTCCGGGAGTCCGCCCAGCCACGTGCCGCTCACCAGCCGGGGGACGTCCTCGGGCCGGTGGACGCCGACGCACCGCTCCGCGGCGAGCACGCCGAGCCGCCGGGTCGGGTCCTGTTCGGCGAGCCGCCAGCCACGGGTGCGGGCCACCGCGGCCGCCGCCGCCTCGTAGCCCGCGTGCCGCAGGCCCGCCGAGGCGAACGCGGCGTACACCTCCAGGGGGTAGGCCGCGAAGGGCTCGAACCGCTGCAGCAGGGCGAAGAGTTCGCCCTCTCCGGTCTGTCGCCAGGCGTAGGCCAGGAGGTCCCGCGCGGGCGCGTGCAAGGGGTCCGGGGACGGGGTGTGCCGGGACACGGCCGCGCAGACCCGGGCCAGTTCGCCCAGGGGTTTCCAGCTGCCGTTCACCGCCCCGTCCGGGGCCAGGGCGTCCGCGCCGAGCGCGAAGTCCTCGCGGTGCGCGGACAGCCAGGCGAGGGCGTCCTCCTCGACGCGGCGGGCGGTACGGACGGGCGAGGACGCCTCTCCCTCCGCTCCCGTGCCCGTGTCGACGGACGTCACACGAACACCCCGGCCCGTATCGACCGGGCCGCCTGCACCTGGAGGGCGACGCGAGGGTCGGTGCCGCCCATCAACTCCACGAAGTCAAGACCGGCTTCGAGCCCGAGAGTGGTGGGCACCCCGTCCAGCAGCATCAGCCAGCGCCCCGCTCCGGCGGCCTGCTGCCAGTCCCTGCGGCGTACCGCCCGGACGAAACCCCGGGACACGTCCACGGGCCGGCGGCGGGCGGCGCGGGTCACCGCGCACTCCTCACCGGGGACCGCCAGGGCGGCCAGGACAGCGAGCTGACGGGTCAGGACCTGCCAGGGCGCGGCGTCGAGCCGGCTCGCGTCCGGCTCCGGCGGCGTGTCACCGCGGCGGCCCGGACCGGGCGGCTCCAGTCGGCGCAGGGTGCGGATCATGGCCCAGTGGCTCCAGCGGATCGCCGGGGCGCTGTCCGCGCGGGGCGGGAAGGCCTCCAGGGCCCTGCGGAACAGGGCGAGTTCCGTCTCGTGGGGCGCAGTACGCAGCAGGACGTTCGGCAGGAGCAGATCGGCTCCCGTCACGCGCACGGCCGCCAGCAGTAGCCGGTCGGCGCCGTCGTCGGCCACCGTGCGGACCACCGGCGGAGCGTGGTCCCCGCCACGAAGGGCGGAGACCACACCGGCAGCGAGGTCCTGCACCGTACCCGGCAGAAGGGGCGAGGTGCCTGACTGCTCCATTGCCTGCTCCTGTCGCTCTCCCTCAGCTCTTCTTGGGGCGCGGGGTCGGCGGGGACAGCAGCAGCGTGGTCGTCCCGGAGGACAGTGCCAGCGCCGCGCACTCCCTGCTGTCTCGGAAGACCCCGTCGGCCTCGGCGGGGTCGAGGACCGCTTCGAGTTCGTCGGCGCGCAGGCCGGTCAGTTCGTCGGTCCGGTGGTCGGTGGATGCCATACCCACCATCTCCCTCTGGTTCTGGGCTGAAAGGCTTCCACCACCAAGTTGACCGGATTGGGGCAAATGATGCAAAAGTTCCCTAAGTTATAGAAGTAACCTCTTCAATATCTCCGCCTTCAACATCCCGGAACCCGACGCCGCGCCCGGACCGGCGCGGCGTCAACGGCCGTCCACCCCGCCGACGAACGGACCGACAGGCCGTCAACTAGGTGGTCCGGGCGACGAGAAGGGCGACATCGTCGTGGTCCTCGGGGTGACGCAGCCCGTACAGCAGGAGGTCACAGACCTCCTCCAGAGGCCGGTGCGGCTCGTCGAGGAAACTGAGCAGCACGTCCAGACGGTCGTCGATCGAGTGATGCCGGGTTTCCACCAGACCGTCGGTGTAGAGGACCAGCAGGTCACCGGGGACGAGTTCGGTCGTGGTCGTCTCGAAGTCGACACCGCCGACGCCGAGCGGGGCCCCGGTGGGCAGATCGAGCAGTCTGGGCGCATGACCGGGACCGGCCAGCGCGGGCGGCATGTGGCCCGCGTTGGCGATCCGGCACTGGCGCGTACGGGGGTCGTAGACGGCGTACAGGCAGGTGACGATGTAGTGCTCCAGGCCGCGGGTGATCTTGTCGAGGTGCCGGAGCACCGAACCGGGGTCGAGCTCCAGGTCCGCGTAGGCGCAGGTGGCGGTGCGCAGCCGGCCCATCGTGGCGGCGGCGTCGATGCCGTTGCCCATCACGTCGCCCACGACCAGGGCGGTCTTCTCGTCGGTGAGCGGGATGACGTCGTACCAGTCGCCGCCCACCTCACTGGTCGCCTGGGCGGGCTGGTAGCGCGAGGCCAGCTCCAGCCCGGTGTGCCGGGGCGGATGGTCGGGCAGCAGGCTGCGCTGGAGCGTGAGGGACGTGTTGCGCACGCTCTGGAACCAGCGCGCGTTGTCGATGGCCACGGCGGCACGGCCGGCCAGCTCACTGGCGAGGATGACGTCGTCCTCGTCGAACGGGAGCGGATTGCGGGTCCGCTTCAGGTCCAGGGCGCCCAGCACCTCGCCGTGGGCGATCAGCGGCACGGCGAGGTAGGAGTGCACACCGGCACGGGCGAGGAGCGCCGAGGCCTCGGGGTCGCGGGCGATGCGCGCCAGATCGCGCTCGCCGACATGGCGTACGAGGACCGGCCGGGCGCTGTGCACGCACAGGGTGACCAGACGGTCGCCCTCGTAGGCGGTGAGGTCGCCGGGAGGGTCGGCGGCACGCTCCGCCACGGTCGGGTGGGCGGACTTGAGGGCGAGAGCGCGGAAGAGTTCCGGACCGTTGTCCGGACGGCGTCTGCGGCGGCAGGCGAGGGCCGAGTCGAGGATGTCGACGGCGGCCACGTCGGCGAGTTGCGGGACCGCGATCTCCGCGAGTTCCCGGGCGGTCCTCTCCACCTCCAGCGTGGTGCCGACGCGCGTGGAGGCGTCGGCGATGAGGGCCAGACGCCTGCGGGCCCGGTCGGCCTCGGCGGCGGCACGGTGGCGTTCGGTGACGTCGACGAGCGAGATGGCCGCGCCGAGGATCCGGCCGCCCGGATCCTCCAGCCGGTAGAAGGCCAGAGACCAGGCGTGCTCGTGGTCCGGGTCGGCAGGGGGCCGCCCCACGTGGAACTGGTCGAGCAGCGGCGTGCCGGTGGCGATCACCTGGCGCAGCGCGGACTCGATGGTGTCGATGTCGGGCAGGGGCAGGGTCTCCCGCAGCCGACGGCCGGGGTGTTCCTCGGCGGGCATGCCGTCGATCCGCTCCACCGCCGGGTTGACCAGGAGATACCGCAGGTCCGTGTCGACGAGGGCGAGACCGATCGGGGACTGGTTGATGAGCCGCTCGCACAGCGCGAGGTCCGTCTCGACGCGCTGGAGGAGCTGGTGGTCGGCGACGATGCCCAGGGCGTAGACGTCCCCGACATCGTCCTGGAGCCGGATGTTGCGGAACTCCACCAGGCGGCTGGTGCCGTCCTTGTGCCGCACGGGGAACGCGCCCGCCCAGCCGCGCCCGGTCTCCAGCACCTCCGCGAACAGCCGTACGACGGCCTGCAGATGCGCGGGGTCGATGAACAGCCGTGCCGCGTACGAGCCCAGGGCCTCCGCCGCGGTGTAACCGAACAGTTCCTCGGCCTGCGGCGTCCAGAAGACGATGCGTCCCTCGGCGTCGAGGACCACCGCGGCCACGCTGAGCATGTCCAGCAGGCCGGTGGTGCGAGGCGGCCCGGGACCGTACGGGTCGCTGTCGGACCGGAAGGATTCGGTCGTCATCCCTGAGCCTCCTCCACCGGTCGGCGGAACGGGGCGGCCACGGTCGGCACCGCCGCACACCTGGACCCCGGGTACCGGCACCTCCATGCTCCCTCCCCGCGGTGGATCCCGGAAACGCGAGCCGTCGCGGATCCCGCGGAAGCAGGCCGTCGCGGGCGGCCGGACGGGCCGATGCCGTGCGCATCGGGCGGACTAGCAGGACCATGGTCGTGAAGAGGATGGCAGCCATGGAATCTGCGCGAGACACCCCGGACGGGCCGACGCCCGGCGGACCCGACGGCCGCCCGGAGGGACCTGTGCCCGGCGGACCCGACGGACTCCGCGGCGGCGCGCGCCCCGGCGGGCCCGGCGGAGCGCGCCCCGCCAAACCCGACGACCTGCTCGACGCGTCCACCGACGCGGCGGCCGTCGTCACCGCCGGCGGCATCGTCGTGGGCTGGACCCGAGGCGCCGAGGCGCTGCTCGGCCGCCCCGCCGTCGAGGTGGTCGGCGGCTCCGCCGCGCGTCTGGTGGCGATGCCCGCGGACCCCGCGCGGGTGGCCGGCGTCGCTGAGCGCTGCCGCGCCGGAATGGGCTGGAGCGGACGCATCCGCGTACGCCACCGCGACGGCCGGGCCATGGACGTCGACCTGCGGGTATCCGCCTCCTTCCGCATCGGCCACGACGAGTGCTTCCTGCTCTCGGCCCGCGAACAGCGTCAACGCTGGACGGTCGGCCAGTCCGTCCTCGACGGCTTCCTGACCCGCTCGCCGATCGGCATGGCGGTGATGGACCTGGACCTGCGCTACGTGTGGATGAACGACACCCTGGAGCGCCTCGGCGGAGTGCCCCGCGACGAGCGCCTGGGACGCCGGCTGAGCGAACTGCTCCCCGGAATCCAGGCGGAGACCCTCGAAGGCCTGATGCGCAAGGTCCTGAAGACGGGCACCCCGGTCACCGACTACGAGTACGTGGGATGGAGCTGGGCCGACCCGCACCGGCAGCACGCCTACTCGACCTCGTTCTTCCCCCTGGTCGACGCCGGCGACGCCGTCACCGGGGTCTGCTACATGGTCCTGGACGTCACCGAGCGCTGGAACGCGCGCCGGCTGCTGTCGATGGTCAACGAGGCCGGAACCTGCGTCGGCACCACCCTGGACGTGGTGCGGACGGCCCAGGAACTGGCCGACTTCGCCGTTCCCCGCCTCGCGGACTTCGTCATCGTCGACCTCCTGGAGCCGGTCCTCAGCACCGACGGGCACGGAGCGTGGCTCACCGACGCGGGCCCGGCGCCCGCCAGACCGGAGATGCGCCGCGCGGCGCTGAGGTCGGTGCGGGAGGGCTGCCCGGAGGCCGTGGCACGCGTCGGCGACCGCGTGGCATTCCTGCCGCCGCCGCACGGCATGAGCCTGCTGCTCGGAGGGGAACCGATCCTCCTCCCGGTCCTCGACCCCTCCGACGGCCTGTGGCAGGCCGAGGAGCCCGCGCGGGCCGAGCGGATCCGGGAGTACGGCCTGCACTCGCTCATCTCCGTGCCGATGCGGGCCCGCAACACCGCTCTCGGCCTCACCACGTTCATCCGCTCGCTCAACCCCGTCTCCTTCCACGCCGACGACGTGCTGCTGGCCCGGGAGCTGGTCGCGCGGGCGGCCCTGTGCGTCGACAACGCGCGCCGCTACACGCGCGAACACACGGCCGCGGTCACCCTGCAGCGCAGCCTGCTGCCCGACGTCCTGACCGGCGGCTCGGCGCTGGAGGTCGCCTCCAGCTATCTGCCGGCCGACCCGACGGACGGCGTGGGCGGCGACTGGTTCGACGTGATCCCGCTGTCCGGCGCCCGGGTGGGCCTGGTGGTCGGGGACGTGGTGGGGCACGGCATCACCGCCGCGGCGACGATGGGCCGGCTGCGCACCGCCGTACAGACCCTCGCCGACATGGAGATGCCCCCCGACGAGCTCCTGGCCCACCTGGACGACCTCGTGCTCCGGCTGAGCGCGGAACGCGGCGACGACGAGGCGGCCCGCACGACCGCGGCCACCTTCCTCGGCGCGACCTGCCTCTACGCCGTCTACGACCCCGTCACCCGCCGGTGCTCGATCGCCCGCGCCGGGCACCCGCCCCCCGTCGTCGTCTCGCCGGGCGGAGAGGTCACCTTCCCGCAGGTACCGGCCGGGCCACCGCTGGGGCTGGGCGGCATGGGCTTCGAGACGACCGAGATCGAACTCGCCGAGAACAGCCTCCTGGGCCTCTACACCGACGGCCTCGTCGGCGGAGCCGACCGTGACATGGAGCGGGGCATGGCCCGCCTCGGCGAACTGCTGGCCCAGCCCGGCGCCGATCTCCCCGCCCTGTGCTCCTCGGCGGTACGCAACCTGGTCCCCGTGCCCCAGCCCGACGACATCGCCCTGCTCCTGGTCCGCACCCACGCCCTGGGCGCCGACGACGTCGTCTCCTGGGAGGTCCCCGTGGACCCGGCCGCCGTCGCCGACGTACGGGGCCGCGCGACCCGCCAGGTCGAGGCATGGGGGCTGGGAGACCTGTCGATGACGACCGAACTCCTCGTCAGCGAGCTGGTCACCAACGCGATCCGGTACGCCGCCCCGCCCCTGCGGCTGCGCCTGCTGCGCGACTCCCGGCTGACCTGCGAGGTCTCCGACGCCAGCAGTACGGCCCCCCGGCTGCGGCACGCCCGCAGCACGGACGAGGGGGGCCGGGGCCTGTTCCTCGTCGCCCAGCTCGCCCATCGCTGGGGGGCGCGCTACACATCCGAAGGGAAGATCATCTGGGCCGAGCAGGAGATTCCGCCGCCCCCGTAGGCGGGGGCGGCGGAAGTGCTACGCGCACGCCCAGGCGTTCATGCCCTGCATCGCCGCGAGCCGTCGGGCCACGGCGATCTGCGCCTTCCTGCTCGCCAGGTCGGCCCGCGGCGCGTGTCTGAGCCCGCCCGCGGCGACCCAGCTGCGCTGCGAGAACTGGAGCCCGCCGTAGTGCCCGTTGCCGGTGTTGGCCCGCCAGTTGCCGCCGGACTCACAGCGGGCGATGGCGTCCCAGTCGGCCTCCGCCGGGACGCTCGGGGCCGCTCCGGCGGCGGGGGTCATCACGGTCAGGAGGGCGGCGACGGGAAGGACGAGCCGCAGGGCCGTACGGCGCTGCCGAAGCGGCCCGCGCTGGTGACGCGGCATCAGGTGTTTCTGAAAGGAAAACATGAAAAGTGACATTAAACGGATGAATGCGCCGATGCTCGTCGTCACACCCTTTCCGGGCTCCGTCCGCGGCCTTCCGGGTGACGGCCGTCGTGCGGCCCGCCGGCCTGCGGCAGGCTGCCGCCCGCCGGCCGGGGGAGGGCGCCGGAGTGTCCCCCCTCGCACCCGTCTACGATGTCCAGGCCCCTGCCCGACCGGCGTGGGAGCGAGTCGGCGTCCGGTACGCCGGTCCGACTCGGTGGACAGGGGCCGACAAGGGCGTCGACCCGCCCCGACGAGCGTGCCTGTCCGCCGGCCCAACTGGCCCTGTCGTGGCCGCCGTCTGCCGAAAGTGACGTCCGAACGTGTTCCAGGAAACGCCGATCTTCCATCGTCTCGTCGCCGAGCGGGGCGACATCCCCACCCAGGTGCGGGGCGAGGCCGAGCGGATCCAGCGCGATCTCGCCTCCGTCATCCCGTCCCCGTCCACCGCGGGCAACCTGCCCGCACAGCACTTCCTCGCCGTGCGAGGCCGCCACGAGTGAACCGCCCTCCCGGTCTCGACACCGGGTCGGCCGACAGGACTTGCAGACCTCGTCCCTGCGGTGAGCAGCCGCTTTTGTTTCAGGGTTGGACGACGTCTGAAAATGCCTTCATCTTTTTGCGCAAGAGGGGAGGAGTCGTGAGGATGGCGCGTCAGGGCGCCCCACCGCCATCCATCCGTACGCCCTCACCTCTTGAGGAACCGTCATGCCGCATCTGCTCGCGCACGCCCTGGCCACGGCCGCCGTCACCCTGACCGCCCTGCTGACGATCCCCGTGGCCGCCCACGCCGCGGACGAGGGTCCGCCCGGGACCGCCGCACCCGACTGCGTGCACCACTACGCCGACCGCCGCTACACCACCGTCGTCAACGACTGCGACAGCCCCGTGAGTGTCACCGTCGCGTACAGCGACGCCCGGTGGGCCCCGTGCCGCACCCTGGCCCCGCGCGACACGGCCACCTTCGCCGGTCACGGCTTCGACGGGACCCAGGTCCTCGGCCTCGACACCTGCCTCCCCGCGGCCTCCTGACCGCACCGGGCCGCATGATCAGCTCGCGGCCTCCGGCGCCCGGTCCTGTGCCCGGCGCCGGAGCCTGCCGAGGGCCAGGCCGAGCAGCGCCGTCCCCACGCTGATCACGGCGAGCCGCACCGTCCACTCGCCCACGGCCCCCTGGCCGGCGCC
The DNA here is from genome assembly GCF_002154575.1 of Streptomyces bobili. Taxonomy (GTDB): domain Bacteria; phylum Actinomycetota; class Actinomycetes; order Streptomycetales; family Streptomycetaceae; genus Streptomyces; species Streptomyces bobili. Next base: position 8,325 of record NZ_MUBA01000016.1, on the reverse strand, counting down.
GGCCAGCGCGGGCAGCCGCAGCAGCGCGCTGCTGATCGGGTGGGCGGCCAGGCAGACCAGCAGGACCATCCAGAACGGCGGCTCACGGCGGACGCCCAGTGTCGAGGCGACGAGGATGACGACGACGCCGAGGGCGATGACAAGCGGTGTGGACATCATGGGCACCAGCCTTCCGCCGGACACCCGCGAAAACGTCGGCCGACGGGACGAACGAGACCTCTGTCGCAGGGTGGAGCCCGACCGGCGGCACCGGCGTGTGTGCGTCGCGGGCATCGGGTACTCGGCCCGCGACCTGTTCGACCTGCGCGGAAGGGATGGCCGTGATGACGGTGCCGGAGGAGAACCGGAAGAAGACCGACACGACCGACGAAGTGATCGGCGAGGGCGCCGGCACCGAGGCTTCCTCCGAGCCGGGTGCGGCGACGGGCCGCACGATGCGTCAGGCGATGGAGGACGCCGGTGTCCGCTCCGAGGACTACCAGGGCTCGGAGGGCGCCGAGGGGTCCAGGGGCTCGAAGGGGGCGAGTGGGTCCTAGCTTCGGACACCCGGCAGGACCCCCCCACCGCAGCGCGAGCAGAGCGGAAGGAGACATGTCATGGCGCACACCGATGTGCCGGAGGTGCTGCACTCGCTGAAGGACGTCCGCTTCCCGGCGGGCAAGGACCAACTGGTCGAGGCCGCCCGCCGGGCCGGCGCCTCCGAGGAAGTGGTCAAGGCGCTGCGCGCGGTTCCGCAGGAGGAGTACACGTCGCCGCAGGACGTGGCGCGGTCGGTCCGCACGGACCCCGACTCCGACCTCGGACACACCGCGGCACAGCGCGCCGAGCAGGCACGCGAAGGCGGCAAGCAGGGCATGTCGCAGCACCTGCGGGACGTTCCCAGGACGCCGATCCAGGAAGAACTGGACGAGGGCTGACGGGCGTCGCCCGCTCACCCGGCTGGTGGACGAGCCCCTGCGGGGGACGCGGCCCCGTGCCAGATTGGTGCACGGAACCAGCCTGACCGCAGCGATGCGTGCGCCTCGTCGGTGTCGCGTTCCCCCTGGCCGAGGCCGCCGGTCCGCGACGCACGGCAGCGGGCAGACGTCACGTGCCCCCGCGGTTGCCGTTGCGCCGGTCGCTGTTCCGGCGGTCGCCGGACCGCCGTGCGGCCCGCGCACGCGGCAAGCCCACCAGCCGCCCCACGACCGAGAAGCGAAGGAAGCGATGAGCGAGAGCAATCCCATCAAGCGGGCGGCGGAGAAGGTCGCCGAGACCCTGAGCGGCGACGGAGGCGGACCACCGGACGGCATCCCCGGGAAGCCGGGCCCCGAGTCCCCTCCGGTCGCGGAGCCGACCCGGCCCAGGGACCCCCTCCCGCCGAAGCCGGACCAGACCGGCCCCGACACCGTGTCCCCGACGGGGCAGCCGACGGGCGCCGACCAGGCCCGCTTCGCCCAGTCCGGCAGCTATCTGACGAACGCCCAGGGGACCCGCCTCCCCGACACCGACCACTCGCTCAAGGCGGGGCCGCGCGGCCCCGTTCTCCTCCAGGATCACCACCTGCGCGAGAAGGTCATGCACTTCGACCACGAGCGCATCCCGGAGCGCGTGGTCCACGCCCGCGGCGCGGCGGCCCACGGGGTGTTCCAGAGCTACGGCACCGCGTCCTCCGTGACGAAGGCCGCCTTCCTCGCCGAGGACGAGGAGACGCCCGTCTTCGTGCGTTTCTCCACGGTGCTGGGATCGCGCGGCTCCTCCGACACCGTGCGGGACACCCGCGGATTCGCGACGAAGTTCTACACCAGCGAGGGCGTCTTCGACCTGGTCGGCAACAACATCCCCGTCTTCTTCATCCAGGACGCCATCAAGTTCCCGGACGTCATCCACGCCGGCAAACCGCATCCGGACCGTGAGATCCCGCAGGCCCAGAGCGCGCACGACACCTTCTGGGACTTCGTCACCCTGCACACCGAGGCCACCCACCACACCCTGTGGAACATGTCCGACCGGGGCATCCCGCGCTCCTACCGCACGATGGAGGGCTTCGGCGTCCACACCTTCCGCCTGGTCGCCGCCGACGGCGGCACGACGCTGGTGAAGTTCCACTGGAAGCCCAAGCTGGGCGTGCACTCCCTGGTGTGGGAGGAGGCGCAGATCATCAACGGCGTCGACCCCGACTTCCACCGCCGGGATCTCGCCGACGCCATCGAGGCGGGCGCGTACCCCCGGTGGGAGCTGGGCATCCAGACCTTCCCGGACACCCCGGACCAGACCTTCCAGGGAATCGACCTGCTGGATCCGACCAACATCGTGCCCGAGGAACTCGCCCCCGTACGGCCGGTCGGACTGCTGACCCTGAACCGCAACCCGTCGAACTTCTTCGCCGAGACCGAACAGGTCGCCTTCCACGTCGGCCACCTCGTGCCCGGCATCGACATCACCGACGACCCGCTGCTCGCCGGACGCCTGTTCTCCTACCTCGACACCCAGATCACCCGGCTCGGCGGCCCCAACTTCCCGCAGCTGCCCATCAACCGGCCGCACGCCCCGGTCAACGACATGCTGCGTGACGGTCTGCACCAGACGGCCGTGCACCGCGGCGCAGCCCCCTACCGTCCCAACTCCCTCGACGGAGGCTGTCCGTTCACCGCCGGAGCGGACACCGGCGCCTACATCGAGTCGCCGGTACCGGTTCCCGAGTCCACCAAGGTGCGGGACGCCCCCGAGTCGTTCGCGGACCACTTCAGCCAGCCGCGCCGGTTCTGGCTCAGCATGAGCCCGGTCGAACGCGAGCACATCATCGGCGCCTACACCTTCGAACTCTCCAAGTGCTACGAACAGGCCATCAGGGAACGGGCGTTGCGGGTCCTGGCCAACATCGACCCGGAGCTGTGCGCCGAGGTGGCCACCGGCCTCGGTCTGCCGGCCCCGGAGCCGACCGTGCCGCTCGCCGACGTCGAGCCGAGTCCGGCCCTGTCGCAGGTCGGCCACACCTGGCCCACGGACGGCCGGGTCGTCGGCATCGTCTCGGGCCCGGACGGCGACCTCGAAGGCGTACGCGCCGTACGCGACGCCGTCCTCGAAGGCGGCATGGTTCCCCTGGTGATCGGCCCGGTCGGCGGAACCCTCGGCCCGCTGACGGTGCAACGCACCTACGCCAACGCCCGGTCCGTCGAGTTCGACGCGCTGCTGCTGGCCGGAACCCCCGCCGTGGGCAGCGACGCCTACGGCGCCCGAGACGCCAAGGGGCTCCCCGCCCCCTCCGACGGTGCACCCACGGACCCGCGCGTCGGCCTCCTGGTGTCCGAGGCCTTCCGCCACGGCAAGGCCATCGGCGCCTGGGCGGGCGGCGAAACCGTCCTGGCCGCCTCCGCCGTGCCCGCCGACGCACCCGGCGTGGTCGTCACCACCTCGGGCACGGCCGCCCTGGAACAGCTCACCCGCCTCCTGGGCGAACACCGCGTCTGGGACAGGTTCGCCGCGGCCTGACCCCCCGGCCCGGCTCACGACGGCTCACCCCCGCCGGACACCGGCCGCAGGCTCCCGCGGCCTGCGGCCGGCCCGTTCCACCACCAGGGGCGGCCCATGCAGACCTTCCTCCCGCACGCCGACTTCACCGCGTCCGCCGCGGCCCTTGATCCGCGGCGGCTGGGGAAGCAACGCGTCGAGGCACTCCAGGTGCTGCGCGGGCTGACCGTCCCCGGCTACGGCTGGCGGCATCATCCGGCGGTCCGCATGTGGGCCGGATACGAGGAGGCCCTGGTGCGCTACGGCCTGGAGGTCTGCGGGGTGTGGACCGCCGGCGGGCGCGCCGACACCTGCGCCGCCTCCCTCATGACCGACTTCGCCGGCAGCCATGGCGACATCGGCGTACGCACGCAGCGGGAGCTGGGCGGCGCCGGTGAACTCCCGCCGTGGCTGGGCGATGTGGACTTCCACCGCGGCCACCGGTCCGCGCTCGTGCGCAAGGACCCGGACTTCTACGCCCGACTCTTCCCGGACGTTCCCGACGACCTGCCTTACGTGTGGCCGGCCTCCGACCGGACCTCCTGACGGGCCGAGCCCGCGACCGGTGCCGCACCTCTCGTGCGGCACCCGTGTACAACCTCCGCGCCGCTGAGGAGTCTTCCTTTCCGGGGTGCCATGACGGCCGAACACCAGATCGCCCATTTCCTGCGGGAGCTGGCGGGCGCGGACGCGCAGCGCCGTGCGGCGGCGGCCAAAGGGCTCGGGGCGATCGGCCGCGCCGGGCACGCGACCGCCCTGGCGCGGGCCGCCGAGGACCGCGACCCCGCGGTGCGCGCCGCCGCGGCGCACGGCCTGGGCCGGCTCGGAGCGCGCGAGGCCGGCCGCGACCCGCTGGTGAAACTGATGCACGACCAGGACCGGGACGTACGGCGCCGGGCCCTGCTCGCCACGGTCCGGCTCGGGCTGGACGGCACTGCGGTGACGGAGGCGTTCGCGCGACTGCTGGGCGAACCGGACCGGCATCTGCGGATCAACGCCCTGGCCGGTCTCGACGCGTTGGGCGCACCGGGCGACGCCTCGACGCTGGTGGCGGCGCTGGGTGACGCGGACGCGGCGGTGTGGGGCCGGGCGAGCAGCCTGCTGTACCGGTTCCGGGACGACCCCGCCGTCCGCGCGGAGGTGACGCGAACGGCCCGCGAGGGCACGGGCGCCGCTCGGGCGCGAGTCCTGGAGAGGCTGCCGGACCGCTGCACCGAAGGGCTGCACGCCATGCTGCTCGACGGCTTGCGCGACCCGTCGGCGCAGGTGCGCGTCGAGGCGGCGCGGCGGCTGCTCAAGGCGGGCGGCGGCGCGGCCGTGGATGCCCTGGCCACCGCCCTCGACGACGAGTCGGACCCGGAAGCCGCGGGCCGTCTGCTCATCATGCTCGGCGCACGGGGCGACCGCCGGGCGACCGGTCCGGCCCTACGGTGGCTGAACCACCCCGACGCCGGACCGAGGGCCGCTTTCGCCCTGGGCGGCATCGGCACCGAGACCACCGCCGAGCGCCTGCGGACGGCGCTGGACGAGCGGACGCTGCCCGGCCCGACCCGGGCGGCAGCCGCCCGCGCCGTCGGGAAGTCGGGCGCCTGGGACGCCGTATGGCTGCTGCTTCCGCTGCTCGACGACGCCGACGGGGAGCTGCGGGCCGGCGTCGTCGACGGCTTGGGCGCGCTGGCCGACGGCGGGCTGCGGCTGTGGGAGCGGCACCCGGTGGCGTGGGCGCTGACCGCCCACCTCGCCGCCGGAGGCGACGACATCTGGCGCACCCGCAACGCGCTCGCCGGCCTGACACAGGCCCTGCCCGCCGTGCGCCGCCTGGCCGGCCGGGCGGACGCAGGGGAGGTCCGGGCCGCCGCGCTGTCCCTGCTGGACGCCGACGACCCGTCGGACGGCCGTGCCCATGGCGACGCGCGGCGCTTCGTCGAGGCACTGGACGATCCGCACGAGGCCGTCCGCTACCACGCGGCACTCGGCCTCACGCGGTGGACGGCGGCCGGCGGGGAACTGCCTCCGGGCAGCGGCGGCGAAGTGCGCGACCGGCTGGCCCGGCTGGGAGCCGCCGACCCCTCGCGAAGGCTGCGGCGGGCCGCGACGGAAGCTCTGGAGGCGCTCGGACGCGTCACGGACGCCTGAACTCGCCCGTGACGACCGGATTCCGGCCTGATCGGGCCCCGGCCGGGTAGGTGAACGAGGACCGGTGAGCGAACCGACCACAGGAGAGTGAGATGGCGTCCGTCATCCAGCGCATCAAGGAGTTCACCCGGAGCCCGCAGGGCCGCCGGACCGTCGAGCAGGTGCGCCGCGCGGCGTCCGATCCGCGCCGGCGTTCCCAGGCGCGCCGGCTGCTGGAACGATTGCGCACCAAGCGGTAGGCGCCGGGCACGCCGGTGACCGGCTGTTCTAAAGTGACTGCCGTCAGTCAGTGACCGATGACTGGGACGGAGAGGTAGTCGCTCATCATGCCGACCGAAACGTTTGAGTTCCGCGTAGAGGCCCGTCAGCTCCTGCAGTTGATGATCCACTCGATCTACTCGAACAAGGATGTCTTCCTGCGTGAACTCGTCTCCAACGCCTCGGACGCGTTGGACAAGCTGCGCCTGGCGGCGCTGCGCGACGACACGCTGGACGCCGACGTGTCCGACCTGCACATCGACATCGAGGCCGACGGCGAGGCCCGCACTCTCACCGTGCGGGACAACGGCATCGGCATGTCGTACGACGAGGTGGCGGAGCTGATCGGCACCATCGCCAACTCCGGTACGGCGAAGTTCCTCGAACAGCTGCGGCAGGCCGACGAGGCGGCCGACGCCGAAGGCCTCATCGGCCAGTTCGGCGTCGGTTTCTACTCCAGCTTCATGGTGGCGGACGAGGTCACCCTGGTGACCCGACGGGCCGGCGAGACGCAGGGCACCCGCTGGTCGTCGCGCGGCGAGGGCACGTACACGCTGGAGACGGCCGACGAGGCGCCGCAGGGCACCACGATCACCCTCCACCTCAAGCCGGCCGACCCCGAGAACCAGTTGCACGACTACACCTCGCCCTGGAAGCTCAGGGAGATCGTCAAGCGGTACTCGGACTTCATCACCTGGCCGATCCGGATGACCCCGCAGGCTCCCGCGGGCGACGACGGCGACACACCGCGCGAACCCGAGACGCTCAACTCGATGAAGGCGCTCTGGGCTCGGTCGCGCGACGAGGTGAAGGACGAGGAGTACCACGAGCTCTACAAGCACATCAGCCACGACTGGCAGAATCCCCTGGAGACGATCCGTCTCCAGGCGGAGGGCACCTTCGAGTACCAGGCGCTGCTCTTCATCCCCTCGCACGCCCCGCACGACCTGTTCACCCAGGGCTACAAGCGCGGCGTCCAGCTGTACGTCAAGCGCGTCTTCATCATGGACGACTGCGAGGCGCTCCTCCCGCCGTACCTGCGCTTCGTGAAGGGCGTCGTCGACGCCCAGGACCTCTCGCTCAACGTGTCGCGCGAGATCCTCCAGCAGGACCGCCACATCCAGATGATGCACCGGCGGCTGGCGAAGAAGGTCCTGTCCTCCGTGAAGGGCATGATGACCGCGGCCCCCGACCGGTACGCCACGTTCTGGCGGGAGTTCGGCCCGGTCCTCAAGGAAGGACTGGTGACGGACTCCGAGAACCGCGAAGCCCTCCTCGCCGTCTCCTCGTTCGCCACCACGCACGACGCCGCCGAGCCGACGACGCTCAAGCAGTACGTGGAGCGGATGAAGGACGGCCAGGACGCCGTCTACTACCTGACCGGCGAATCCCGCGAGGGCATCGAGAACTCGCCCCACATGGAGGCCTTCCGGGACCGCGGCATCGAGGTCCTGCTGCTGACCGACCCGGTCGACGAGGTGTGGACCGACGCGGTCGCCGAGTTCGACGGCAAGCCGCTGCGGTCCGTCGCCAAGGGCGAGATCGCCCTCGACGGCGACGGCGAGGACAAGCCCGCGGAGGACCGGGAGAAGCGGAACGAGGAGTACGCCGAACTGCTCACCTGGATGAAGGAGCAGCTCGGGGAGGACATCAAGGAGGTCCGCCTGTCCTCCCGGCTCACGGTCTCCCCGGCCTGCCTGGTCTCCGACACGGGCGACCTGACCCCGGCGCTGGAGAACCTCTACCGCTCGATGGGCCAGGACGTCCCCCGTGCCCAGCGCATCCTCGAACTGAACCCGGACCACACGCTCGTGAAGGGCCTCAACCGCGCCCTGAGCGACCGTGCGGACCGGACCGGGCTCGCCGAGGACGCTGAGCTGCTGCACGGTCTCGCGGTCCTCGCGGAGGGCGGCCGGCCGAAGGAGCCCGCCCGCTTCACGCAACTCCTCGCGGAACGCCTCGAACGAGCTCTCTAGGCCTGCCCGGTGGGCGGCGGCGCGCCCGGCGACGCCGCCCACGACGGAATGTCAGCGGTGTACTGAAGAATGCGCGGAAGCGAGATCAACTCCGGGCATGACGGGGTAGGCGGTCTCGAGTCCCTGCCCCGAAAGAGGTCACCGCTGATGCCGCTCTCCGCGATCCGGCCACCGTCCGCCGACACGCCCCGCACCCCGGCCCCGGCCGACATCCTGCGCACCGTCTCGGACGCCCGCACCCCGGTCTTCGTCACCGTGCATGCCAACGGCCGCCGCAGGTACAGCTATTGGCGCCCGCTGGACTCCACCACCGGCAGAGGCGGCTGCTACGCCGCCCTTCCCACCGCCGAGTGCGACGAACTCCTGTCCGCCGGCCGCATAGCCCTCGGCGACCCCCTCACCGACCCCACGAAGACCACCTACCGGGTCCGTCCGGTCCGCACCCCGCAGACCCCCGCCCGCATCC
>NZ_MUBA01000159.1 GCF_002154575.1 Streptomyces bobili | reverse complement strand
GTCCTCCGCCAGCCGCAGCGGGTTCTCCCAGCCCAGCGGGATCACCGCGGTGCCCAGCTCGATCCGGCTGGTGCGCTGAGAGGCCGCCGCGAGGACGGCGACGGGGGAGGAGATGCCGAACTGCAGGTGCCGGTGGCGCAGCCAGGCGCTGTCGAAGCCCAGCCGCTCGCCCAGTTCGATGATCTCCAGCGTGGTCTCGTGCCCGCGGCGCGGGTCGGCCTCGTCGAACAGGCCGATGGTGAGGAAGCCCAGCTTGCGCAGCGGGCGTGGGGTGGACGGCATCGGTTCCTCCTCGTCGACGGCGGGCACCGCCGTGCACCGGTACTTCCATGATCGGGCCGGGGGGCGGGTCAGGCCAGCGCGATGGTGACCTCGTCCTCGACCGGTGGATCCAGTTCCTGCGCGCGGTTGCCGGTGGCCGCGTAGCAGCGCAGCCGCACGCTCTCCGGACTCACGTCCAGACGCAGGAAACACTTGAAGAAGGGCGGGCTGTACGTCGCCGAACTCGGCGAGAACAGCGACGTGTAGATCTTGCGCACCGGCAGCCGGAACCGCGTCCCGCGGTCGGGGCGGCGGGCGGTGCCGAGCAGGGTGGCGACCAGCCGGATCCGCCGGGTGAGGCGCACCGGGCCGCCGGGGCCGCGGGTCGGCGGGATGCCCAGCCGTTCGGCGATCACCGCGGTCGCCTCGTCCTCGGTGAGCGAGAAGAAGCGCCGCAGCCGCAGCCGCCGGCCGTACAGGCGGCTGTAGAAGGCGAGGGAGTCGCCGCGCAGCGGATAGCAGCGGAAGCCGGCCTCCTCGACGCCGCCCACGGAGACGCGCGGGATGGTGTGCGTGGCGTGCATGAAGGCCCCGCCGCCGCCCGCGACGACGTACTGGAGGGTACGGCCGTCCGGCAGAGCCACCGGATACCGCTGGTAGTTGTGGATGTCGCCGCCGATCGCCGCGACGAAACGGTTCTCGGGGTCGCGCACGATCTCGTCGACCGTGCCGCCGCCCTCGATCGGGCAGGGCTGGTGCTCGCCGTCCACGTACAGCGGCGAGCCGGTGATCAGTATCTTCGGGCGCGGCCCCCGCGCCACCTCCCGCAGCCAGGCGCCCTGTTCGGCGTCCAGGGTGCCCAGCAGGCCGGTGTCTATGCCGATGATGCGCACCGGCCCGGAGTCGATCGCCCAGTAAGGGCCCGGCTGCACGGCCCGTTGGGACGCGTGCCCCCGCAACGCACGGGCCTCGTCGAGGCGTTGGCCGTCGCCCTGGCGTGGCCGGTGCCACAGCCGCGAGCGCAGCCAGGCCCGGCCGGACGGCCGGGGCGCGGGCTCCGCGGGCAGCGGCGGGGCGTCGCAGAAGACCCGCATGAAGGCGCCGAGGTCCTCGTACCAGTCGTGGTTGCCGGGTATCGCGTATATCGGGGCCCGGTAGTCGCGGTACGGGCGGAAGAACTTGCCGTCGTAGTCGTCCGCACTGCCCACGGGATAGATGACGTCGCTCGCCAGGACGGCGAAACTGGTGTCCTGACCCACCTTCAGGAAGCCCGGCACGGCGGCGTACTGGGGGTCGTCGCCCTCGCCGGTGTCGCCGATCACCATGAAGGAGAAGCGGTCCGGTTCCGGGCGCCGGATCACCTTGTCCGCCGGTGCCCCGGCCGCCGTCCGCTGCTCCACCCACCGGCCGCGCGTACGGCCGGTGGGGTCCCCGAACCAGGACGCCAGCACGCCGTTGCGCGCGGCCCACAGCATCCTGGGGTCCAGCCACGAGATCTTCTTCGTCTCGGCGGGCATCAACTGCCCGTAGGTGCCGGGGTCATGGGCGCCCCAGCCGGCGCCTTGGGCGGTATCGCGCGAGGAGTCAGACACCGGTGCACCGTAACAACGGGTCCGGGACGGGACGGCGGGCAGGGGGCCCCGGTTCAGTCCCGTCCACCCCGCTCCAGAGGGATCCGCTCGCCGGCCTCGACGGCGACCGGCAGCCGGTTCTCCGCCGGCGGCAGCGGGCAGGTCGCCAGATCGGTGTAGGCGCACGGCAGATTGCCGGCCCGGTTGAAGTCCAGCGTCACCCGGCCCTCACCGTCCGGTGCGGCCAGTTGCAGGGAGCGGTTCGCGGCGTACGTCGTCACTCCCGAGGTCGCGTCCGTGAACAGCACGGTCAGGCCGCCCGGAGTACCGCCGTTGAACGCGGTGAGGCGGTACGTCGTGCCGTCCAGCTCGAACTCGACCTGGCCGGGGGAGTCGTAGACGTGCTCCAGACCCTCGACGGCGGCGCCGACGGTCACCGGCCGGGGCCGGGGGTGCGGCAGGAAACGGCCCTCGCGCACCCAGCGCGGATCCGGGGCGTACGCCGGAGTGTGGGAGAAGGCGGTGCGCAGGGCGTTGCCGGGGTGACGTGGGCGAAGGATGTCATGGCCGCCGCGCTTGGCGACCTCGATCAGCGCGTCCCCGGCGGCGACGTACACGCTGTCGCGCTCGGCGATCGCCCCGAACGCGTACCGGCCGCGCACCACCGTGCCGTCCAGGGTCAGTTCCTCGCCGTCGGCGAGGTCGACGACGACTCCCTCGGCCGTGCTCGACCAAGCGCCGGGCGCGTCGTCGAAGCGGGCGGGCTCCGGGCTCAGCCAGTGCAGGCCGGTGATCGCCAGGAATCCGTGCGGGCCGGCGAGGACCTCCTCCTTCCGGCGGTGCCACAGCTCCCACTCCCGGACGAAACCGGTGCGGTCGATGTCCCTGTCTTCCTGGACGGTCATGCGCGCTCCCTCGGACGGTGTACCTGGCGGACCGACGAACGCCTGGTACAACCGCCGGGACGGCGGGTCTCATCCTCGTCCGCCGCGCCGGACACCGGATTTCACACACCCGCAACGTGCGCGGGAACGACGGTGCCCGCGCACGTGGGGGCGCCGCGGCCCTACCGCACGTCGCACACCGGGCCGCCCCCGTGCCGGACGCTCACCTGTCGCTCCACGAACGGCGGGGGACGGGCCGGCCGGCCGTCCGGTCCTCCTCGGGGACGGCGGCCCGCCCGGCCCGTGCGGTCCGGTTCCAGTCCCCCTCGCCGAGCACCAGCAGCGGGTCGAACATCACCACCACCGCGGCCAGCAGCAGGAAGATCACGGGCCCGATCAGCATCGGCAGCAGCAGCGAGGTCGGGGCGTCGCCCACCCACGACGGGGACACGCCGTGCACATGGACACTGACCGCCGCCATGCCCGTGTAGTGCATCCCCGACACCGCCACGCCCATCACCAGGCTCGCCCCGAGGCTCGTCACGAACCCGCGGATCGAGACGGCCGCCCACAGGGCCGCCGTCGCGGCGACGACCGCGATCAGCACGGACAGCGCGACCGTGAACGGGTCGTAGCGGATGCTGCCGTCGAGGTGCATGGCGGCCATGCCCAGGTAGTGCATGGCCGCGACACCGAGTCCGGTCACGGTGCCCGCGAGGCACAGGGCCGCGACGCCGGCTCCGCGATACCCCACGATGAACACGCCGATCCCCACCACGACGACGGCGACCAGGAGACTCAGCAGGGTCAGGCCGGCGTCGTAACCGATCCGGGCCTCCTCCACCTGGAAGCCGATCATGGCGATGAAGTGCATCGTCCAGATCCCGCAGCCGATCGACGCCGCCCCCAGCGCCAGCCAGCCGGGCCGCCACGACTGCGCGTCGAGCAGCGAACGCACGATACAGCGCAGGCCGAGCGCCCCTCCGAGACAGGCCATCACATACGCCGCGACGGGTGTCACCCACCCGTACCGGAACCCGTCGACCGTGCCGTCCATCACCGAACTCCCCCCAGAGTGACGGTTGTTGTGAAAGCAGGTCTACGGGGCGTGGGGCGAGGAAGCAAGCCTTTGCCGTGTGCCGTCGTGGCGACACGGTGCCGGAACCGGACCGATCGCCCCCTGTGCGGGCGCGGACGTCCCGCACGCGAGGCTCTCCGCGTGCGGGACGTGGGCGGGACGTGGGCGGCCCTCAGTTCAGCGGGTCGAGCGTCAGGTACGCCTGGAGCGGCGACCCGTCGTGCACGAGCGACTCGTGATGGCCGACGTCGTCGAAAGCGAACGCGTACGCCTTCCCGTCAGCCATCTGCGCGTGGATCTTGCGCGCGTAGTGGTTGGTCACCGTGTCCTGGTAGAAGCCCGCCGAGGTGGAGTCCGGCTGGTTCGGATTGGCCAGGAGCGTGGACCGGTTGAACCCGGCGCAGAGGGTGCGCGAGATCGGCCCGCGTACGGCGTCGTTGGGGGCGTCCAGCAACCGATGACAGCCGAACACGCTGTCCGCGTCCGGCTTCTGGAAGCTGGTGACCACGGCGCCCGCGCTGTTGGTGAAGTTCATGACGCCGCCGGAGACCCGGCCGAAGTACTTCGTGCCCGGCTGGTCCGCGAACGGCGTCACCGTCAGCGTCGAGGTCGCGTACTTCTGCCAGACGCGGTTGATGTAGTCGTCCAGGACGGTACGGGGCAGGGCCCCCGTCTCCACGCCGTACAGCGGGGACAGCGCCCGCAGGACGGTGCCGTCGGAGCGGGTCTGGATCAGGTTCGCCCAGCCGCCGGGCTGCCCGCGCAGCGCGTTGAAGAAGCCGTTGTAGCCGCCCGGCCTGAGCCGGCCGGTACTGACCGTGCTCCCGTCGGAGCGCTGCACCCCGACCGCGTACGGCGCCGAGAACATGTCGACCTGGGTGCTGTTGAGCCACAGCCCCGAGTCGTTGAGCGTGTACTCCGACCAGTTGAACAGGATGTTCCGGTTCGGGTCGCTGGGGTTCTGCACGGCAGGCTGCACGAGCCCGCCCGTGGTCAGCCGGAACACCAGCTTCTGGCCGTACGAGAAGTAGATGCGGCCGGAGAACTTGGGGATCCGGATGGTCGCCGACCCGCCGGCCGCCGGGCCCGTGATCGAGGCGTCCGGCGCCGGGGTGGGCGGGTTGCCACCCGCGGGCCAGGCGTGGAAGGTGCCGTTGGCGTCGGCCCAGCCCTGCTGACCGGTCGTCAGGAGGGTGCCGAGGTTGTAGACGTAGAGGGGTTCGCCGCGCCCCGAGTTGTTCGTGATCTTGAGGGGGATGGTGGCGGGGACGGCGGCCTGGGCCGGTGGGCCCAGGCTGAGCAATGTGCCGACGAGCGCGGCGGCTCCTGCCGCTGCCGTCAGCCGGGATTTGAGTGTGCGGAACACTCTCCACCTCCGTGCGGGTAGGCCTGTGGGGTTGGTCCGTACCTGTTGAGAGCGCTCTCAACGTCGCACCAGGTAGTGAACATGTCAATGACTGTGCGCGAAGAGGTGGCTGCGGGGGCCTGCCGGGGGTGCTGACCGCGGCTTTCTGGGCCGGTATGTGCTCTGTGCTCTGTGCCGGTGGGGGTGTGGGAAGCGCGCGGGTGCTTGTGCTCCTGTGGGGGCCCGGTGTGTGGGCGGGTGCCCGCGTCCGTGGTCGCTGCGGACGTGCGTGGGCGCTTGCGCCTGTGGTCGTCGCGGACGTGCATGGGTGCGTGCCGGTGGCTGCCCCGGACGTGGGTGGGTGCTCGTGTCCGTGGCCGCCCGGACGTGGGTGGGTGGTCGTGTCCGTGGCCGCCCGGACGTGGGTGGGTGGTCGCGCCCGTGGTCGCCCCGGAGTCAGAAGGTGCGGGTGAGCAGGTCCAGCAGGGCCGCCCAGTGCCGCTCGGAGGCGGCGTCCTGGTAGGCGGCGGTGTCGGCCTGGGTGAATCCGTGCCGGGCGCCCTCGTACACCTCGCAGCGGTGCCGGACGCCGGCCGCGGTCAGGGCCTTCTCCAGCCGCTCCTTCTCCTCGGGCGGCAGCGCGGGGTCGTCGTCGGCGTGGCCGAAGTACAGCTCGGCGGTGACCCGGCCGGCCACCAGGTGCGGACTGTCCGGCGCCTCGGTCGCCAGCCGCCCGCCGTGGAAACCGGCCGCCGCCGCGACCCGCTCGGGATGGGCGCCCGCGGTCAGCAGGGAGAGGCGGGCGCCCATGCAGTAACCGGTCACCGCCACCGGACCGTCGGCGACCAGCGGGCTCCGCGCCATCCAGCGCAGATACGCGCCGGCGTCCCGCGTCACCAGGTCGGGGGTCAGCGACCGCATCACCGGGAGCAGCCTCTCGAAGATGTCCGGGCGGGCCTCCGTGTCGATGAACTCGGGCAGTTCGACGACGGGGCTGCGCCCGTGGCGGTAGAAGACGTTCGGCACCAGCACGGTGTACCCGGCGCCGGCCAGCCGGTCCGCCATCGCCCGCAGATGCGGGCGCAGGCCGAACGCGTCCTGGTACAGCAGCACGCCAGGACGGGGCACGCCGGCGGCGGGACGGGAGAGGTAGGCGTCCGCGACCCCGTCCTCGGTGGGGACGTCCACGGCTGTTCCCTGAACGGAGGTCATGTCGGCGTGCCTCTCTGCATGGTGCCGAGCCGCCGCCGGGCCGGGCCGATCGACATCGTTGCATGCGCCATCGAGCCGGCGGTGGCGGGGCCCGGTGGCCGGCACTCCGCTCTGTGCCCGGCCTACTCGAAGCGTGAGGCGTCACCCGCTCCGTACCGGACGATCTGCGCCTCGCCCTCCGAGAAGTCGATGACCGTGGTCGGCTCGGTGCCGCAGTCCCCGGAGTCGAGCACCCCGTCCACGGAGTTGTCGAGCAGGTCCTTGATCTCCCAGCCCTGGGTCATCGGCTCCTCCTCGCCCGGCAGCAGCAGCGTGCTGGACAGCAGGGGCTCGCCGAGTTCGGCGAGCAGCGCCTGGGTGACGACGTGGTCGGGGATGCGCACGCCCACCGTCTTCTTCTTCGGGTGCTGGAGCATGCGCGGCACCTCCTTCGTCGCCGGGAGGATGAAGGTGTAGCTGCCGGGCGTCGTGGCCTTGATCGCGCGGAACACGTCGTTGTCGACGTGCACGAACTGGCCCAGCTGCGCGAAGTCCTGGCAGACGAGGGTGAAGTGGTGCTTGTCGTCCAGCTCGCGGATGGACCGGATCCGGTCCACGCCGTCACGGCTGCCGATCCGGCAGCCGAGCGCGTAGCAGGAGTCCGTCGGGTACGCGATCAGCGCGTCTGCCCGGATGGCCGCCGCGACCTGGGCGATGGTGCGCGGCTGCGGGTTGTCTGGGTGAACGTCGTAGTACTTCGCCATTGGGGGAGCTTATGCCGTGCCGCGGGGTCCGGGCCGCCACCGACGGCGCCGGGCGCCCGGCACCTCGGGACCGGCCGCTTTGACATGAGTATGTCGGCATACCTATCGTGACTGTCATGTCCGACTCCAGCGCGCCCACCGGGGGCACCGACCGCCTTGCCGCCGAGCTGGCGGCCTGCCTCCCCGCGCTGCACCGGGCACTGGACCGACGGGTCGGTTCCGCCTACCCGTACCCGAAACCGCCCGAGGGACAGCTCCTGCTGCTCAGGTTCGTCGCGCGGCACGAGGGCACCACCGTGCGCGAGGCCGCCGACGCGCTGCTGATGAAACCCAACAACGTCAGCGCCCTGGTCTCCCAGATGACCGAGCGGGGCATGCTGGAGCGCCGCCAGGACAGCACCGACAAACGCGTCGCCCGCCTGTACCTGACGGCGACCTCGCGGCGGCGCCTCGCCGAGGTGCGCGACCTGGAGACGGGCTACCTCTCCGAGGCACTGCTGTCCCTCACCGACGGCGAGATGGACGCTCTCGGCTCCGCGATCGGGGCGCTCATCTCGCTGACGCGCCACCTGCACGCCGCGGCGCACTGAGACGGGGCAGGCCCCTTCCCGGCCTGAACCGGGCAGGCACTGTTCCGCCGCTTCTCCCCGCGGACGGGACTCAGCAGCCGCTTCTCCCCGCCGACGGGACTCAGCCCGCCCGGGACCGGCCGTGCCGCGCGCCGTGTGGGCGCCGCCCGCCACGCCCTGCGTAGAACCACGCCTTGCGTAGAACCACGCCTTGCGTAGAACCACGCCTTGCGTAGAACCACGCCTTGCGTAGAACCACGCCTTGCGTAGAACCACGTACTTCGTAGAACCACGTACACAGACAAGGCTCTTCCATGCCATCCACCACCGTGGACCACTCCGGCCTGCCCGCGTCCACCGCGGCGCGGCCACCGGCCACCGGCCGCTTCCGATCCAACGCCTGGCTGACCCTGTGCGCCGTCGCCTTCGGCCTGTTCATGGTCCAGCTCGACGCGTCCGTCGTCGCCATCGCCAACCCCGAGATCGGCCGCGACCTCAAGGCCTCCACCGCTGATCTCCAGTGGGTCACCAACTCCTACCTGCTGGCCCTGGCCGCCACCCTCATCCTCGGCGGCAAACTCGGCGACCGCTTCGGCCGGCGCACGTTCTACCTGGTCGGCGTCGTCGGATTCGCCGTCTCCTCGGTCGCCATCGGACTCTCCGGCTCCATCACCGGCGTCATCGTCTTCCGTGCCCTCCAGGGCGTCTTCGGCGGCCTGCTCATGCCCAACACGCTGGGGCTGCTGCGAGCGGTGTTCCCGCCGAAGAAGTTCGGCATGGCCGTCGGCATCTGGGCCATGGTCTCCGCCGTGTCGACCGCGCTCGGCCCGATCGTCGGCGGTCTCCTCGTCGAGCACGTCAGCTGGGAGTCGGTGTTCTACATCAACCTCCCCATCGGCGTCGTCGCGTTCGCGTTCAGCGCGCTCGTACTGCCGCAGTCGCGCAACTCCACCGGACACCACCGCTTCGACGTTCCCGGGGTGCTGCTGCTCGCCGTCGGCCTGCTCAGCCTCGTCCTCGGCGTCGTCAAGGGCGAGACCTGGGGCTGGACCTCCGCGGGAACCTGGGCCGCCATCCTCGCCGGTCTCCTCGTCCTCGCCGCCTTCGGCTGGTACGAGACCCGGGTCGAGCACCCGCTGCTGCCCATGCGCCTGTTCCGCAACCGCTCGCTGACCGTCGGCGCGATCATCACCGCGCTCAACTTCTTCGTGCTGCTCGGCGCGATCTTCTTCATCATGCTGTACCTGCAGAACGTGCGCGGCTACACCCCCGTCGAGGCCGGTGTACGCACCCTCCCGCTCAGCCTCGCCTCGCTCGTCGCCTCCCCGCTCGGCGCGGCCCTCACCGGCCGGTTCGGCGCCCGCCTGTGCATGCCCCTCGGCATGATCCTTCAGGGCGTCGCCTGCTTCGGCCTGCTCACGTGGTCCACCGACTCCTCCTACGCCACCATGTGGCCGCCGTTCGTCGCGCTCGGCCTCGGCGTCGGCATGGTGCTCGCCGCCTCCTCGGACGCCATCGTCGGCAACGCCCCCGTCCGGGACGGCGGAGTGGCGGGCGGCCTCCAGGCCACCATGCTCCAGATCGGCGGCGCCCTCGGCACCTCCGTGCTGGTCTCCGTGATCAGCGCCAGGGTCGGCTCCACGCTCGGCGGCGAACTGACCCGGGCGGGAGTCCCCGCGGCGACGGCCGCAGGGCTCGGCGAGGCCAAGGACGCGGTCGCCATGGGTGTCGCCCCCGTCTCCGCCGCCATGCCCGGACAACTGCGGGCGGCCGTCGCCGAGGGCAGCGCCCAGGCCTTCATGAACGGCCTGCACGCGGCGTCGGTGGTGACGGGCCTGCTCTGTCTGGTGGGCGCGGTGGTGGCCGCGGTCGGCCTCGGGGGGAGGGGCTCGGCGGCTCCGCGCGGGGCGGACGCGGGCGGCGTCACGGTCTGAGCGCCGGGCTGCGCGGTGTCGCGCTGTGCGGGTACGGCCTGCTTCCGGGGTCTGTTCGTTCGCGCAGGTGCGGGTGGCTGTCGTCGTGGCCGGGTGGGCGGAACGGCCCGTACGCGGGCGTCGGTGGTGACGGGCCTGGTCCGTCAGGCGGGACGGGCCCGAGCGCGCCGCCCTCCTGTCCGGCCGGACGGCGGCGTCCTCGGTGTCCGTCCGGGCCCGCCCTCCGGTCCCCTCGGCTGCCTGCGTCGGGCGGTCGTCGGTGTCCGTCCGGGCCCGCCCTCCGGTCCCCTCGGCTGCCTGCGTCGGGCGGGCGCCGCCGGTTCTCCCGGCCGGGGCGGCACCTCGGAACTGGCCGCCCGGCCGCCGGCGCCCACCCCGCTTCGGCTGGTCGGTCGGGGTCGGATCGGGCCTCTGCCCGCGTGCGTGAGGTAACGTCCCCGACCGATATGACTGGTTCGGCCCGCGGAGGGCCGTGAGGGACGAGGAGTGTGGGCCGACATGACCGGCCGGGACGGCGAGCGGCGGCACGCGGAGGCGGCGGTGAGCGGGCAGGCGGACTCGGCGTGGGCGCAGGAACTCCTCGACCATCTGCGGCCCACCGGCCGGGACATCGCGAGGGTCGTCGACTGGCTCGGCGCCACCGTCGGGGCGAGCGTCTCCCTGTGTGACGAGCACGGCACGCCCCTCGCCGGTTCACCCGCACCGCTCGACGAGGGTCTGGTGACGGACATCGTGAACGGTCGCCTCGCCTCCGCCTCCTGGGAGGGCGACGGCCGTCACCTGCGGCTGATCCGCGTGGAACTGCCCACGCCCGCCGCGGCCGGCGTGCTCGCCGTCGTGCGGACCGCGCCCTTCGACCGGCGCGCCGGCGACATCGTGACCCACACGGCCGCCGCCCTCGAACTTCTGCTGCGCGCCCGGCGCACCGACGCCACCGGACACCGCCTCGCCCGCGCCACCTCCGACCTGCGCCTCGCCATCCTGCAACTGCTCATGGTCGAGGACACCAGCGCGGCCCGCAGGGTCGCCGCCGGTCTCTGGCCCGGCCTCCTCGACACCGACACGGCCTGCGTCTACGTCGTCGAGAGCACCCCCGAGTCACGCGACCGGCTCGCCGAGGCCTGCATCGAGGCCACCCGCGAACAGAGCTTGGTCGTGCGCTGTCCGGCCGTGGACGCCCACGTCATCGTGGTGACTCCGCGCGACACCACGGCCGCCGACCTGCGCGACGTGTGCCGCCGGCACCCCGGCACCTTCCTCGGCGGCAGCGCCCGCCAGAGCCTCGCCCACACGGCCGCCGCCTACGGGCAGGCCGTCAGCGCCCTCGCCGTCGCCCACTTCCGCCCCGACAAGACGGCCGTCTACGCCGAACGCACCCACCCCGAGCGCCTGATGGACCCCGCCGTCCTGCGCGCCTGGACGACCCGGCTGCTGCGCCCCCTGGACACCCTCGCCCACCACACCCGTGCCGAACTCCTCGCCACCACCCGGCTGGGCCTGGAGTTCACCGCCGTCAGCGCGGCGAAGGTGCTCGGCGTGAGCCGCAACACCGTCCGCGCCCGCATGGAACGCGTCGAGAACCTCCTCGGCGCGGACTTCTCCGACCTCGCCGTCCGCGCCGCCGTACATCTCGCCCTGAACACCGAGGCGGGTCTCACGGAGGACCGAACCGCGGCAACCGAGGTACCCGTCCGCCTCGGTGACCTGCTCACCGGGCCCGCCCTGCGCACCTGGGCGTACGGCCTGCTCGCCCGCCTCGACTCCGACGGCCGCGACCTGCGCGGCACCCTGCGCGCCTGGATCTCCGCCGGCGGCAACGCCGAGCGGGCCGCCCAGCTGCTCGGCGTGCACGCCCAGACCGTCCGCGAGCACGTCCGCGGCGCCGAACCCGTCCTCGAACGGCGGCTCCTCGCCGCCGGCGGCGACCTCTACGAGGTGGTCCTCGCCCACCTCGCGAGCGGCGCGCTCGACCCGCCCGACCTGTACCCCGACCTGCACACCGAGGTGAACACCGACCTCCGGGCCGACGCCCGGCCCGATGTCCGCCAGGCGGAATCGGGCCATCCGGACTCACCTGTGCACAGGTG
>NZ_MUBA01000158.1 GCF_002154575.1 Streptomyces bobili | reverse complement strand
AGGTGGTGTTCCTCGACCGCGAGGGAGTCGCCGCCGCGGTCCGTGAGGAGGACCGCGGCGGCGACTCCCTCGCGGTCGAGGAACACCACCTCACGGTGGCCCGTCATCGCGCCCTGCGGTCGGTCGCGCCCCGGCTGCGCCTCGCCGACCTGGGCGGAGCCGTCGAGCAGCTGCGGGTCGTCAAGGACGAGGAGGAGATCTCCTGCCTGCGCATCGGCGCCGAGATCGCCGACCAGGCCCTGGGCGAGCTGCTGGAGTCCATCCTGGTCGGCCGCACCGAACGCCACCTCGCCCTGGAGCTGGAGCGCCGCCTCGTCGACCACGGCGCCGACGGCCCCGCCTTCGTCACCTCCGTGGGCACCGGCCCGAACTCGGGCCGGCGCGGGCACCGGCCCACCGACCGACGGGTGGAGGAGGGCGATTTCCTCTCCGTCTGTCTCGGTGCGACGTACCGCGGCTACCGCTGCGAGATCGGCCGTACGTTCGTCATCGGGACCTCTCCCGCGGACTGGCAGATCGAGCTGTACGACCTCGTCTTCGCCGCTCAGCGGGCCGGACGCGAGGCTCTGGTGCCCGGTGCCGCGTACCGGGACGTGGACCGTGCGGCACGCCAGGCACTGGACTCCGCGGGGTACGCCGAGGGCCTTCCGGTACTGACCGGGCACGGTGTGGGACTCGAAATCGAGGAGGACCCGCAGCTGGGTCCCGCGGCCATGGGTAAACTGGACGCTTGCGTGCCGGTCACCGTCGAACCGGGGGTTCACCTCCCGGGCCGGGGCGGTGTCAGGATCGATGACACGCTCGTCGTACGCCCCGAGGCGGACGGCGGACCCGAGCTACTCACCATCACGACCAAGGAGCTGCTCGCACTATAGCTACAGGCAGGTGCGTGCCCCCGTGGTCGTCCACGTCAGTCCAGGAGATTCCGCAACCGTGGCTTCCACGAACGACCTCAAGAACGGCCTGGTGCTCAAGCTCGAAGGCGGCCAGCTCTGGTCCGTCGTCGAGTTCCAGCACGTCAAGCCCGGCAAGGGCCCGGCCTTCGTGCGCACCAAGCTCAAGAACGTGCTGTCCGGCAAGGTGGTCGACAAGACCTTCAACGCCGGCGTCAAGGTCGAGACGGCCACTGTCGACAAGCGCGACATGCAGTTCTCCTACATGGACGGCGAGTACTTCGTCTTCATGGACATGGAGACCTATGACCAGCTGATGGTCGACCGCAAGGCCGTCGGCGACGCCGCCAACTTCCTGATCGAGGGCTTCACGGCCACCGTCGCGCAGCACGAGGGCGAAGTGCTCTTCGTCGATCTGCCGGCCGCCGTCGAACTCGTCGTCCAGGAGACCGAGCCCGGCCTTCAGGGCGACCGCTCCACCGGTGGCACCAAGCCCGCGACCCTGGAGACCGGTCACCAGATCCAGGTCCCGCTCTTCATCACCACCGGTGAGAAGATCAAGGTCGACACCCGTACGAGCGACTACCTCGGCCGGGTGAACAGCTAACCGTGGCTGCCCGCAACACGGCCCGTAAGCGCGCCTTCCAGATCCTCTTCGAGGGTGACCAGCGCGGCGCCGATGTCCTGACGGTCCTCGCGGACTGGATCCGGCTCTCCCGGGCCGACACCCGGCAGCCTCCGGTGAGCGAGTACACGATGCAACTGGTCGAGGGGTACGCCGAGTACCAGCGGCGCATCGACGAGCTGATCTCGCAGTACTCGGTCGGCTGGACGCTCGACCGGATGCCGGTGGTCGACCGCAACATCCTGCGGCTCGGCGCGTACGAGCTGATCTGGGTCGACGAGACCCCGGACGCCGTCGTCCTCGACGAGATGGTGCAGCTGGCGAAGGAGTTCTCCACGGACGAGTCGCCCTCGTTCGTGAACGGCCTGCTCGGCCGGTTCAAGGAGCTGAAGCCCTCGCTGCGCCGAGAGGCGTGAGAGGTACCACCGATGCCGGAGGGCCCGTGGACGTACTGTCCACGGGCCCTCCGGCATTTCCCCGGCACTGCGCGACCCCAGGGCGCTCCACGGGCCCCGCAGGCCCGCAGAAAGCCGCCGGGGCGGCCGGAACCTCTCGGTCCGGCCGCCCCGGCGGTACGTTTCTGCTGAGACGCCGCTAGCGCTCAGCCCTCCTCGTGGGAGACCGCGCGACGCGCGTCCGCGTCCAGCACGCCCCAGCTGATCAGCTGCTCGGTCAGGACCGAGGGCGACTGGTCGTAGATGACGGCGAGCGTGCGCAGGTCGTCCTGGCGGATCGAGAGCACCTTGCCGTTGTAGTCGCCGCGCTGCGACTGGATCGTGGCCGCGTACCGCTGGAGGGGACCGGCCTTCTCGACCGGCACGTGGGCCAGCCGCTCCAGGTCCAGGACCAGCTTCGGCGGCGGCTCGGCGGCCCCGCCCGGAGTGGTGCCCGGGAGCAGCTCCTGCACGGGAACCCCGTAGAAATCGGCCAGCTCCGCGAGGCGCTGGACGGTCACGGCACGGTCGCCGCGCTCGTACGAACCGACCACGACCGCCTTCCAGCGTCCCTGGGACTTCTCCTCGACACCGTGGAGGGAAAGGCCCTGCTGGGTGCGGATCGCCCGGAGCTTGGCTCCGAGCTGTTTGGCGTATTCGCTGGACATATAGCTCCCCGGCACTGGGTCGACGCGACTGGGTTGGGTTTCCATGCCGCGCGGCTGGTAACTCACTGTGAGGTTACGCAGCGTGATTCTTCTGCGTCAAGCCGAATGGTCCACACCGACTCTTCCGTGGTATCCGTGGCCGATTGAGCCAATAGGGTGAACGGGGGCGTCCTCCCGGCCTGCTACCGTGGATGGCGCAAATCCGACGTCCTTTAACGTCCGTCCCGTGAGGCGGAGAAGGAGGTCCGTTTCATATGGACACGCAGGACAAGCAGGACCCGCAGGACAGCCAGGAACCCCAGGAACCCCAGGAACCCCAGGGCTCGCAGGACGCGCGGCCCGTACTCGAAGGCCCCGACATCGCGCGGGTGCTGACCCGTATCGCCCACGAGATCGTCGAACGCGCCAAGGGCGCCGACGACGTGGTGCTTCTCGGCATCCCGACCCGGGGCGTCTTCCTCGGCCGCCGGCTCGCCGCCAAGCTCGAGCAGATCACCGACCGCAAGATCCCGGTCGGCTCCCTCGACATCACCATGTACCGCGACGACCTGCGCATGCACCCGCCGCGCGCGCTGGCCCGCACCGAGATCCCCGGTGACGGGATCGACGGCAAGCTGGTCGTCCTCGTCGACGACGTGCTCTTCTCCGGCCGCACCATCCGCGCCGCCCTCGACGCCCTGAACGACATCGGGCGCCCCCGCGCGGTGCAGCTCGCGGTCCTCGTCGACCGCGGTCACCGCGAACTGCCCATCCGCGCCGACTACGTCGGCAAGAACCTCCCCACGTCGCTGCGGGAGACGGTCAAGGTCCAGCTGGCCGAGGAGGACGGTCGCGACACCGTGCTGCTCGGTGTCCGGCAGACCGCGCCGGGCGCGCAGCACTAGCACTCCGCCGTACGCCCCCGAGTGCGTGCCCCCACGCGCCCGCATGCCCGAAAACTCCCTCATGTCTTACGGAGCCTGACAGATGCAGCGTCATCTCATCTCGGCCGCCGACCTCACCCGCGACGATGCCGTCCATGTTCTCGACACCGCCGAGGAGATGGCCCGGGTGGCGGACCGGCCCATCAAGAAGCTGCCGACCCTGCGCGGCCGCACGATCGTCAACCTGTTCTTCGAGGACTCCACCCGGACCCGGATCTCCTTCGAGGCGGCCGAGAAGCGTCTGTCCGCGGACGTCATCAACTTCACCGCCAAGGGCTCCAGCGTCTCCAAGGGCGAGTCCCTGAAGGACACCGCCCAGACCCTGGAGGCCATGGGCGTCGACGCCGTCGTCATCCGGCACGGCGCGTCCGGAGCGCCGTACCGCCTCGCCACCTCGGGCTGGATCGACGCCGCCGTCATCAACGCCGGTGACGGCACCCACCAGCACCCCACCCAGGCCCTGCTGGACGCCTTCACCATGCGCCGTCGGCTCGTCGGCCGGGACGCCGGGCTCGGCCAGGACCTGTCCGGCAGGCGCATCACCCTCGTCGGCGACGTCCTGCACAGCCGGGTCGCCCGCTCCAACGTCGACCTGCTGCACACGCTCGGTGCCCAGGTCACCCTCGTCGCCCCGCCGACCCTGGTGCCGGTCGGCGTCGAGACCTGGCCCTGCGAGGTGTCCTACGACCTCGACAGCACGCTGCCCAAGTCCGACGCGGTGATGATGCTGCGCGTCCAGCGCGAGCGGATGAACGCCGCGTTCTTCCCGACCGAGCGCGAGTACTCCCGGCGCTACGGCCTCGACGGCGAGCGGATGGCGCGGATGCCCGAGCACGCCATCGTGATGCACCCCGGCCCGATGGTCCGCGGCATGGAGATCACCGCCGAGGTCGCCGACTCGGACCGCTGCACCGTCGTCGAACAGGTCACCAACGGAGTGTCGATCCGGATGGCCGTCCTGTACCTGCTCCTGGGCGGGAACGAACCCGCCGTCGCCCACGCCCGTACCACCGAGGAGAAGTAACGACCATGAGCAAGATCCTGATCCGTGGTGCGCGGGTGCTCGGCGGCGAGCCCCAGGACGTCCTGATCGACGGCGAGGTCGTCGAGGCCGTCGGCAGCGGGCTGTCCGCCGAGGGAGCCGAGGTCGTCGAGGCCGACGGCAAGGTGCTGCTGCCGGGCCTGGTCGACCTGCACACCCATCTGCGCGAGCCGGGCCGCGAGGACTCCGAGACCGTCCTGACCGGCACCCGGGCCGCCGCGAGCGGCGGCTTCACCGCGGTGTTCGCCATGGCCAACACCTTCCCCGTCGCGGACACCGCCGGCGTCGTCGAGCAGGTCTGGCGGCTGGGCCGCGAGCACGGCTACTGCGATGTGCAGCCCATCGGCGCCGTCACCGTCGGCCTGGAGGGCAGGAAGCTCGCCGAGCTGGGCGCCATGCACGAGTCGGCCGCCGGCGTCACCGTCTTCTCCGACGACGGCAAGTGCGTCGACGACGCCGTGATGATGCGCCGCGCCCTGGAGTACGTGAAGGCCTTCGGCGGGGTCGTCGCCCAGCACGCGCAGGAGCCGCGGCTGACGGAGGGCGCCCAGATGAACGAGGGGATCGTCTCCGCCGAGCTGGGTCTCGGGGGCTGGCCGGCCGTCGCCGAGGAGTCGATCATCGCGCGGGACGTGCTGCTCGCCGAGCACGTCGGCTCCCGCGTCCACATCTGCCACCTGTCGACCGCGGGGTCCGTCGAGATCGTCCGCTGGGCCAAGTCCCGCGGCATCGACGTCACCGCCGAGGTCACCCCGCACCACCTCCTCCTCACCGACGAGCTGGTGCGTTCCTACGACCCGGTCTACAAGGTGAACCCGCCGCTGCGCACCGAGCGTGACGTGCACGCCCTGCGCGAGGCGCTCGCCGACGGCACCATCGACATCGTCGCCACCGACCACGCCCCGCACCCGCACGAGGACAAGGACTGCGAGTGGGCCGCCGCGGCCATGGGCATGGTCGGCCTGGAGACCGCCCTTTCGGTGGTCCAGGAGACCATGGTGGAGACGGGCCTGCTGGACTGGGCCGGGGTCGCCGACCGCATGTCGCAGGCGCCCGCCCGCATCGGGCGGGCCGAGGGCCACGGACGCCCCGTCTCGGCTGGTGAGCCCGCCAACCTCACGCTCGTCGACACGGCATACCGTGGGTCGGTGGACCCCGCGGGCTTCGCCTCACGCAGCCGGAACACCCCGTACGCGGGGCGTGAGCTGCCGGGCCGTGTGACGCACACCTGGCTCCGGGGCAAGGCCACGCTCGTCGACGGGAAGCTCACGTGACACCTGTAATCCTGCTCGCGGCCCAGAAGGAATCGGCCGAAGTGACCGACTGGGCCGCCCGCATCGGCTGGGTCGTCGGCCTCGGCCTCTTCGTCGCGCTCGTCTACTGGCTGATGCGCGAGGGCTGGAAGTGGCGCGGCACGCTCCAGAGCGACCTGCCGGAGCTGCCCACCGTGCCGGACGACCTCGGCCCGGCGAGACTGAGCATGAGCGGCCGCTACCACGGCTCCACCACCGCAGGGCAGTGGCTCGACCGCATCGTCGCGCACGGCCTGGGCACCCGCAGCCGGGTCCGGCTCACCCTGACGGACGCGGGCCTGGACGTCGTACGCCCCGGCGCGAGCGACTTCTTCGTCCCTGCCGGGGCGCTGCGCGAGGCGGTCCTCGGCAAGGGCATCGCCGGCAAGGTCCTCACCGAGGGCGGACTGCTCCTGGTGACCTGGGAACACGGCGGCAAGCTGATCGACTCCGGGTTCCGCTCGGACCACGCGGCCGAGCACACCCAGTGGGTCGACACCATCAACTCCATGATCAACAAGAGGGAAACGGAAGGCGCACGATGACGACCTCCATCCAGGGGATCGCCTCGCAGAGGCACAAGGCGGCTCCCGCCGTACTCGTCCTGGAGGACGGCCGCATCTTCCGCGGCCGTGCCTACGGGGCCGTGGGGGAGACCTTCGGCGAAGCGGTGTTCTCCACCGGCATGACCGGCTACCAGGAGACCCTGACCGACCCCTCCTACGCCCACCAGATCGTCGTGGCGACCGCCCCGCAGATCGGCAACACCGGCTGGAACGACGAGGACGACGAGTCGGGCCGCATCTGGGTCGCCGGCTACGTCGTGCGCGACCCCGCGCGCGTGCCGTCCAACTGGCGGTCCAAGCGCTCCCTGGACGAGGAGCTGGTCCGGCAGAACGTCGTCGGTATCTCCGGCATCGACACCCGCGCCCTCACCCGCCACCTGCGCGAGCGCGGCTCCATGCGGGCCGGCGTCTTCTCCGGCGAGGCGATCGCCGGCGAGCCCGAGCTGCTCGCCCGCGTGCAGGCCCAGCCGCACATGAAGGGCGCGAGCCTCTACGAGGAGGTCGCCACCCGCGAGGCGTACGTCGTCCCGGCCGTCGGCGAGAAGCGGTTCACCGTCGCCGCGATCGACCTCGGCATCAAGGGCATGACCCCGCACCGGATGGCCGAGCGCGGCATCGAGGTGCACGTGCTGCCCGCGACGGCCACCGCCGAAGAGGTGTACGCCGTGAACCCCGACGGCGTGTTCTTCTCCAACGGCCCCGGCGACCCGGCCGCCGCCGACGGCCCCGTGGCGCTGATGACCGAGGTGCTGGAGCGCCGGACGCCCCTGTTCGGCATCTGCTTCGGCAACCAGATCCTCGGCCGCGCCCTCGGCTTCGGCACCTACAAGCTGAAGTACGGCCACCGCGGCATCAACCAGCCCGTCCAGGACCGTACGACCGGCAAGGTCGAGGTCACCGCGCACAACCACGGATTCGCCGTGGACGCACCGCTCGACAAGGTCAGCGAGACCAGGTTCGGGCGCGTCGAGGTCTCGCACGTCTGCCTCAACGACAACGTCGTCGAGGGACTGCAGCTGCTCGACCAGCCGGCCTTCTCCGTCCAGTACCACCCCGAAGCGGCGGCGGGCCCGCACGACGCCGCCTACCTGTTCGACCGCTTCACCTCTTTGATGAACACAGTCCTGATGGAGGGCCAGCGTGCCTAAGCGCACCGATATCCAGTCCGTCCTGGTCATCGGCTCCGGCCCGATCGTCATCGGACAGGCCGCCGAGTTCGACTACTCCGGCACCCAGGCGTGCCGCGTCCTGCGGGCCGAGGGCCTGCGCGTGATCCTCGTCAACTCCAACCCGGCGACGATCATGACCGACCCGGAGATCGCCGACGCCACCTACGTCGAGCCGATCACCCCCGAGTTCGTCGAGAAGATCATCGCCAAGGAGCGGCCGGACGTCCTGCTGCCGACGCTCGGCGGCCAGACGGCCCTCAACACCGCGATCTCCATGCACGAGCAGGGTGTGCTGGAGAAGTACGGCGTCGAGCTGATCGGCGCCAACGTCGAGGCGATCAACAAGGGCGAGGACCGCGACCTGTTCAAGGGCGTCGTCGAGGCCGTCCGCGAGAAGATCGGGCACGGCGAGTCCGCCCGGTCCGTGATCTGCCACTCCATGGACGACGTGATCGCGGGCGTCGAGACGCTCGGCGGGTACCCCGTCGTCGTCCGCCCCTCCTTCACCATGGGCGGCGCCGGCTCCGGTTTCGCCCACGACGAGGAGGAGCTGCGCCGCATCGCCGGTCAGGGCCTCACGCTCTCCCCGACCACCGAGGTGCTCCTGGAGGAGTCCATCCTCGGCTGGAAGGAGTACGAGCTGGAGCTGATGCGCGACAAGAACGACAACGTCGTGGTCGTCTGCTCCATCGAGAACTTCGACCCCATGGGCGTGCACACCGGTGACTCCATCACCGTCGCGCCGGCGATGACACTGACCGACCGCGAGTACCAGCGGCTGCGCGACATCGGCATCGCGATCATCCGCGAGGTCGGCGTCGACACCGGCGGCTGCAACATCCAGTTCGCGGTGAACCCCGAGGACGGCCGGATCATCGTCATCGAGATGAACCCGCGCGTGTCGCGGTCGTCGGCGCTGGCCTCCAAGGCGACCGGCTTCCCGATCGCCAAGATCGCGGCCAAGCTCGCCGTCGGCTACACCCTCGACGAGATCCCGAACGACATCACCAAGGAGACCCCGGCCTCCTTCGAGCCCACGCTCGACTACGTGGTCGTCAAGGCCCCGCGCTTCGCCTTCGAGAAGTTCCCGAGCGCGGACTCCACGCTGACGACCACCATGAAGTCCGTCGGCGAGGCCATGGCCATCGGCCGCAACTTCACGGAGGCCTTCCAGAAGGCGCTGCGCTCGCTGGAGAAGAAGGGCAGCCAGTTCACGTTCGTCGGCGAGCCCGGCGACAAGCAGCAGCTCCTGACGGAGGCCGTCCGGCCCACCGACGGCCGCATCAACACCGTCATGCAGGCCATCCGCGCCGGCGCCACCCCCGAGGAGATCTTCGAGTACACGAAGATCGACCCCTGGTTCGTCGACCAGCTGTTCCTGATCAAGGAGGTCGCGGACGGCCTGGCCGCCGCCGACCGCCTCGACGTCGACCTGCTCGCCGAGGCCAAGCGGCACGGCTTCTCCGACCAGCAGATCGCCGAGATCCGCGGCCTGCGCGAGGACGTCGTCCGCGAGGTCCGGCACGCGCTGGGCATCCGCCCGGTCTACAAGACGGTCGACACCTGCGCCGCCGAGTTCGCCGCGCAGACGCCGTACTTCTACTCCTCCTACGACGAGGAGAGCGAGGTCGCGCCGCGCGAGAAGCCGGCCGTCATCATCCTGGGCTCCGGCCCCAACCGCATCGGCCAGGGCATCGAGTTCGACTACTCCTGCGTCCACGCCTCCTTCGCGCTGTCCGACGCCGGGTACGAGACGGTGATGGTCAACTGCAACCCGGAGACCGTCTCCACCGACTACGACACCTCCGACCGCCTCTACTTCGAGCCGCTGACCCTCGAGGACGTGCTGGAGATCGTCCACGCGGAGGCCCAGGCCGGCCCGATCGCCGGTGTGATCGTCCAGCTCGGCGGCCAGACCCCGCTGGGCCTGGCGCAGGCGCTCAAGGACAACGGCGTACCGATCGTCGGCACGCCCCCCGAGGCCATCCACGCGGCCGAGGACCGGGGCGCCTTCGGACGCGTCCTCGCCGAGGCCGGACTGCCGGCCCCGAAGCACGGCACCGCCACCACCTTCGCCGGGGCCAAGGCCATCGCCGACGAGATCGGCTACCCGGTCCTCGTCCGGCCGTCGTACGTCCTCGGCGGGCGCGGCATGGAGATCGTCTACGACGAGACCCGGCTGTCCTCCTACATCGCCGAGTCGACCGAGATCAGCCCCACCCGGCCGGTCCTCGTCGACCGCTTCCTCGACGACGCCATCGAGATCGACGTCGACGCGCTCTACGACGGCGAGGAGCTGTACCTCGGCGGCGTCATGGAGCACATCGAGGAGGCCGGCATCCACTCCGGCGACTCGGCGTGCGCCCTGCCCCCGATCACCCTCGGCGGCTTCGACATCAAGCGCCTGCGGGCCTCCACGGAGGCCATCGCGCGCGGGGTGGGCGTCCGCGGCCTGATCAACATCCAGTTCGCGATGGCCGGCGACATCCTCTACGTCCTGGAGGCCAACCCGCGTGCGTCCCGCACCGTCCCCTTCACCTCGAAGGCGACCGCGGTGCCGCTCGCGAAGGCCGCCGCCCGGATCTCGCTGGGCGCGACCATCGCCGAGCTGCGTACGGAGGGGCTGCTCCCGGCGACCGGTGACGGCGGTGAACTGCCGCTGGACGCGCCGATCTCCGTCAAGGAGGCCGTGATGCCGTGGAGCCGCTTCCGCGACACCTCCGGCCGCGGCGTCGACACCATCCTGGGTCCGGAGATGCGTTCCACCGGCGAGGTCATGGGCATCGACTCGGTCTTCGGCACGGCCTACGCCAAGTCGCAGGCGGCTGCCTACGGCCCGCTGCCCACCAAGGGCCGCGCGTTCATCTCGGTCGCCAACCGCGACAAGCGCTCGATGATCTTCCCGGCGCGCGAGCTGGTCGCCCACGGCTTCGAGCTGCTCGCCACCTCCGGCACCGCCGAGGTCCTCAGGCGCAACGGCATCACCGCCACGGTCGTGCGCAAGCAGTCCGAGGGCGTGGGCCCGAACGGCGAGAAGACCATCGTCCAGCTGATCCACGACGGCCAGGTCGACCTCATCGTCAACACCCCGTACGGCACCGGCGGCCGTCTCGACGGCTACGACATCCGTACGGCGGCGGTGGCGCGCTCGGTGCCCTGCCTGACGACGGTCCAGGCACTCGCCGCCGCCGTCCAGGGCATCGACGCCCTCAACCACGGGGATGTGGGGGTGCGTTCCCTCCAGGAACACGCCGAGCATCTGACCGCGGCCCGCGACTAGCAGCCAGAGGGGGACACCGGAAACGGTGTCCCCCTCTGTATGAGGACACCGCTCTATGAGGACACAGTGATGTACAAGCTCTTCTTCCGCCTGGTCTTCTCCCGGATGGATCCGGAGAAGGCCCACCACCTGGCCTTCCGCTGGATCCGGCTCACCGCCCGGATCCCGGGCCTGCGCACCTTCGTCGCGGCAGCCCTCGCCCCCCGCCACAAGGAACTGCGCACCGAGGCCTTCGGGCTGCGCATGCACGGCCCCTTCGGGCTCGCCGCCGGATTCGACAAGAACGCGGTCGCCGTGGACGGCATGGCGATGGTGGGCTTCGACCACGTCGAGATCGGTACGGTCACCGGGGAGGCGCAGCCCGGCAACCCCAGGAAGCGGCTGTTCCGCCTCGTCGCCGACCGGGCGCTGATCAACCGCATGGGCTTCAACAACGAGGGCTCGCTGACCGTCGCCGCGCGGCTGGCCTCCCGCGAGCCCGTCTTCCGGACCGTCGTGGGCGTCAACATCGGCAAGACCAAGGCCGTACCGGAGGCCGAGGCGGTCGCCGACTACGTGAAGGCCGCCGAGCGGCTCGCGCCCTACGCCGACTACCTGGTCGTCAACGTCTCCTCCCCGAACACCCCCGGCCTGCGCAACCTCCAGGCCACGCAGGCGCTGCGGCCGCTGCTGAGCGCCGTGCGCGAGGCCGCCGACCGCACGGTCGCCCACCGGCGCGTGCCGCTGCTGGTGAAGATCGCCCCCGACCTCGCCGACGAGGACGTGGACGCCGTCGCCGACCTCGCCGTGGAACTCGGCCTGGACGGGATCATCGCCACGAACACCACCATCGCGCGCGAGGGCCTCGGGCTGACCTCCGACCCCGCTGTGGTAAAGGAGACCGGCGGCCTGTCGGGAGCACCGCTCAAGGCCCGCTCCCTGGAGGTGCTGAGGCGCCTCTACGCGCGCGTGGGCGACCGCGTCACCCTGGTGGGCGTCGGCGGCGTCGAGACCGCCGAGGACGCCTGGGAACGCATCCTCGCGGGTGCCACCCTGGTCCAGGGCTACAGCGCCTTCGTCTACGAGGGACCCTTCTGGGCCCGCGCGATCCACAAGGGGCTCGCCGCCCGCCTGCGCACCAGCCCGTACGCCACCCTCGCCGACGCGGTCGGCGCCGACGTGAGGAAGACGGTATGACCCTGGAACCCTTCGGCGCCCGCCTGCGCCGTGCCATGGACGAGCGCGGCCCGCTGTGCGTCGGCATCGACCCGCACGCCTCGCTGCTCGCCGAGTGGGGCCTGGACGACACCGTCGCCGGTCTGGAGCGGTTCAGCCGCACGGTCGTCGAGGCCATGGCCGACCGGGTCGCCGTCCTGAAGCCGCAGAGCGCCTTCTTCGAGCGGTTCGGTTCGCGCGGGGTCGCCGTCCTGGAGAAGTCCGTCGAGGAGGCGCGCGCGGCCGGCGCCCTGGTCGTGATGGACGCCAAGCGCGGCGACATCGGCTCGACCATGGCGGCGTACGCCGAGTCCTTCCTGCGCAAGGACTCCCCGCTCTTCTCGGACGCGCTGACCGTCTCGCCGTACCTCGGCTACGGCTCGCTGTCGCCCGCCGTGGCCCTCGCGCGCGAGAGCGGCGCCGGACTGTTCGTGCTGGCGCTGACCTCCAATCCGGAGGGCGGCGAGGTCCAGCACGCGGTGCGCGCGGACGGGCGTACCGTCGGCGCGACCATGCTGGCCCACCTGGCCGCAGAGAACGCCGGGGAGGAGCCGCTGGGCTCCTTCGGCGCGGTCGTCGGTGCCACGCTCGGTGACCTGTCGACGTACGACCTGGACATCAACGGGCCGATCCTCGCGCCCGGCATCGGGGCGCAGGGAGCCACCCCGGCGGACCTGCCGCGGGTCTTCGGGGCCGCGGTGCGCAACGTCGTGCCGAACGTCAGCCGGGGAGTGCTGCGACACGGCCCCGACATCGTCGCGCTGCGTGACCAGGCGGATCGATTCGCGCAACAGGTGCGGGCCGCGCTCGAAGCCGCTTGAGCGCCGTCGGCCGTCCGACCGGGACCTCTGTCGGACGGCCGCGGACGGACTTGAGCCTGAATACATCCTCAAATCCGGGGCAATTTGTCTTAAATATCCGTCCTGGCTGAGGCTGACCAGGACTTTTCCGCTGTTCTCGCTGACTCTGGCGGTGTTGCCCGCTAGTCTCCGAGCGGAGGGTGAACGGGCAAGCGTGTCGCCCGTAGCTCCCCAGGTGAGGGGCGACCAGGTTCCTCACCGGTCCGTATCCGACAGTTCGACATCCGAGGTGACGTAGGCGTGGCTCTTCCGCCCCTTACCCCCGAACAGCGCGCAGCCGCGCTCGAAAAGGCCGCCGCGGCTCGCCGGGAGCGGGCCGAGGTCAAGAATCGACTCAAGCACTCCGGCGCCTCCCTTCACGAGGTGATCAAGCAGGGCCAGGAGAACGACGTCGTCGGCAAGATGAAGGTCTCCGCCCTCCTGGAGTCCCTGCCGGGCGTGGGCAAGGTCCGCGCCAAGCAGATCATGGAGCGGCTCGGCATCTCCGAGAGCCGCCGAGTGCGAGGTCTCGGCTCCAACCAGATCGCGTCCCTGGAGCGTGAGTTCGGCGACACGGCCAAGTGAGTCCGAAGTGCTCGGGGCGGAGCGTCCCGGGCACGGCGAGACAACTGGAATAATCGCTGCATGGCTGTAACACCCCGGGGGACGACCCCCGAACCCCCGGACGCACGTCCGCGGCTGACCGTGCTCTCCGGCCCCTCAGGGGTCGGCAAGAGCACGGTCGTCGCTCATATGCGCAAAGAACACCCCGAGGTCTGGCTCTCGGTGTCGGCGACGACCCGCAGACCCCGTCCCGGCGAACAGCACGGCGTCCACTATTTCTTCGTCACCGACGACGAGATGGACAAGCTGATCGCCAACGGCGAGCTGCTGGAGTGGGCCGAGTTCGCCGGCAACCGCTACGGCACCCCGCGTGCCGCCGTACTGGAGCGTCTGGAGGCGGGCGAGCCCGTCCTCCTGGAGATCGATCTCCAGGGCGCCCGGCAGGTCCGCGGCTCCATGCCCGAGGCCCAGCTGGTGTTCCTGGCTCCGCCCTCCTGGGAGGAGTTGGTGCGCAGGCTCACCGGCCGCGGGACCGAGCCGCCCGAGGTGATCGCACGCCGGCTGGACGCGGCCAAGATCGAACTCGCGGCCGAGCCGGAGTTCGACGAGACCCTGGTCAACACCTCCGTCGAGGACGTAGCCCGCGAGCTGCTAGCCTTGATGGATGTCGTGTGATCGGAACCATGTGATCACCGCCCGTCTTTTCCCATCTATCGGAAGGTAGAGCGTGTCCTCTTCCATCTCCGCTCCCGAGGGCATCATCAACCCGCCGATCGACGAGCTCCTCGAGGCCACCGACTCGAAGTACAGCCTCGTGATCTACGCGGCCAAGCGGGCCCGCCAGATCAACGCGTACTACTCGCAGCTCGGCGAGGGCCTCCTCGAGTACGTCGGTCCGCTCGTCGACACCCACGTCCACGAGAAGCCGCTCTCGATCGCACTCCGCGAGATCAACGCGGGTCTGCTGACCTCCGAGGCCATCGAGGGCCCGGCTCAGTAGTATTTTCAGCTTGCAGTGAGTTTTTCCACAGGCCCGGCAGCGCGACTGCCGGGCCTGTGGTCTGCTCGGGGTGCGGAGGGCCGCCCGGTCCCCGCGATGATGCAGCATGGACGCGTACGCCCCGAGCCACGGCGTACGTTTTCCTAGGTCGGGGAGAGACGGTGGACAAACCCAAGGTCGTGCTGGGGGTCAGTGGCGGCATCGCCGCGTACAAGGCCTGCGAGCTGCTGCGCAGACTGACCGAGTCGGGCCACGACGTGCGCGTCGTCCCCACCGCCTCCGCCCTGCACTTCGTCGGCGCGGCCACCTGGTCCGCCCTCTCCGGCCACCCGGTCTCCACCGAGGTCTGGGACGACGTCCACGAGGTCCCGCACGTCCGCATCGGCCAGCACGCCGACCTGGTCGTCGTCGCCCCCGCCACGGCCGACCTGCTCGCCAAGGCCGCCCACGGCCTGGCCGACGACCTGCTGACGAACACCCTGCTCACGGCCCGCTGTCCGGTCGTCTTCGCCCCGGCGATGCACACCGAGATGTGGGAGCACCCGGCCACCCAGGAGAACGTGGCGACGCTGCGCCGACGCGGCGCCGTCGTCGTCGAACCCGCCGTCGGCCGGCTCACCGGCGTCGACACCGGCAAGGGCCGGCTGCCGGACCCCGCCGAGATCTTCGAGATCTGCCGACGCGTCCTGGCCCGTGGCGTACGGGAACCGGATCTGACCGGCCGGCATGTCGTCGTCAGCGCCGGCGGCACCCGCGAGCCCCTCGACCCCGTCCGCTTCCTCGGCAACCGCTCCTCCGGCAAGCAGGGCTACGCCCTCGCCCGGACCGCCGCCGCCCGCGGCGCCCGCGTCACGCTCGTCGCGGCCAACGCCGCGCTGCCCGACCCCGCGGGCGTCGACGTCGTCCCGGTCGGCACCGCCGTGCAGCTTCGGGAAGCGGTGCTGAAGGCGGCGGCCGACGCCGACGCGGTGGTCATGGCCGCCGCGGTCGCCGACTTCCGGCCCGCGAACTACGCCACGGGCAAGATCAAGAAGAAAGACGGGCAGGATCCGGACCCCGTCGTTCTCCTGCGAAATCCGGACATCCTCGCGGAGATCTCCGCCGAGCGCGCCCGCCCCGGCCAGGTCGTCGTCGGCTTCGCCGCCGAGACCGACGACGTGCTGGCCAACGGCCGGGCGAAGCTTCGGCGCAAGGGCTGTGACCTGCTGGTGGTCAATGAGGTGGGGGAGCGCAAGACCTTCGGCTCCGAGGAGAACGAGGCGGTCGTCCTGGGTGCCGACGGCAGCGAGACCCCGGTCCCGTACGGCCCCAAGGAAGCCCTGGCCGAAATCGTGTGGGACCTGGTGACGCGACGCCTGGAGTGATTGTTTGATGCGCGTCACGGTTCCCCGACCTTGCCCGTTCGGGTGTGCATCCCTGGCCAACAGCGGCTGGCATTCGGCAGAATGCCTGTGCCGCAGGTCACAGTGCTCCCGAGTGGCGAGACAGGTGGGCCGGTGGTGAAGCGCGACCGATAAACTGTTGTCGGACGACGCCGGGCGCAGCTCCCGTCGCGTCCGCCCATGATGAGCCAGCAGCCGCTGCAACCCCAGGGAGCGTTGTGTCCCGTCGCCTGTTCACCTCGGAGTCTGTCACCGAGGGTCACCCCGACAAGATCGCTGACCAGATCAGCGACACCATTCTCGACGCGCTTCTGCGCGAGGACCCGGCTTCCCGGGTCGCCGTGGAAACCCTGATCACGACCGGCCTGGTGCACGTCGCCGGTGAGGTCACCACCAAGGCGTACGCGCCGATCCCGCAGCTCGTCCGGGACAAGATCCTGGAGATCGGCTACGACTCCTCGAAGAAGGGCTTCGACGGCGCCTCCTGCGGCGTCTCGGTGTCCATCGGCGCGCAGTCCCCGGACATCGCCCAGGGCGTCGACACGGCGTACGAGGCCCGGGTCGAGGGTTCCGCCGCAGGTGACGAGGGTGACGAGCTGGACCGTCAGGGCGCCGGCGACCAGGGCCTGATGTTCGGCTACGCGTCCGACGAGACGCCGACGCTGATGCCGCTCCCGATCTTCCTGGCCCACCGCCTGTCGAAGCGCCTCTCGGACGTCCGCAAGAACGGGACCATCCCCTACCTGCGCCCCGACGGCAAGACCCAGGTCACCATCGAGTACGACGGCGACAAGGCGGTCCGGCTGGACACGGTCGTCGTCTCCTCGCAGCACGCGTCCGACATCGACCTGGACTCGCTGCTGGCGCCCGACATCCGCGAGTTCGTCGTGGAGGTGGAGCTGAAGGCGCTGCTCGACGAGGGCATCAAGCTCGACACCGAGAACTACCGCCTGCTGGTCAACCCCACCGGCCGCTTCGAGATCGGCGGCCCGATGGGCGACGCCGGCCTGACCGGCCGGAAGATCATCATCGACACCTACGGCGGCATGGCCCGCCACGGAGGCGGCGCCTTCTCCGGCAAGGACCCGTCCAAGGTCGACCGCTCCGCCGCCTACGCGATGCGCTGGGTCGCGAAGAACGTCGTCGCCGCCGGCCTGGCCGCGCGCTGCGAGGTCCAGGTCGCCT
The DNA here is from genome assembly GCF_002154575.1 of Streptomyces bobili. Classification (GTDB taxonomy): domain Bacteria; phylum Actinomycetota; class Actinomycetes; order Streptomycetales; family Streptomycetaceae; genus Streptomyces; species Streptomyces bobili. The sequence continues at coordinate 8,026 of NZ_MUBA01000158.1, read as the reverse complement.
ACGCGATCGGCAAGGCCGAGCCGGTCGGCCTGTTCGTCGAGACCTTCGGCACGCACAAGATCGACCCCGAGAAGATCGAGAAGGCCATCGACGAGGTCTTCGACCTCCGTCCGGCCGCGATCATCCGCGACCTCGACCTGCTGCGCCCGATCTACGCCCAGACCGCCGCGTACGGCCACTTCGGCCGCGAGCTTCCCGACTTCACGTGGGAGCGCACGGACCGCGTCGACGCGCTCAAGGAGGCGGCGGGGCTCTGAGCTCCCGACCGCGACGCACGCTCCGGGCCCGGCTTCCTCAGGGAGGCCGGGCCTCGGCGTTGTACGGCCCCGCCCACCGGGCCGAGGCCGACCGGCCGGCGGCCCGGCCCCGCGGGCGGGGGCTGACAGGCGGGGTGTTCGGCGCGGGCCGTTGTCGGTGGCGTTTGGTATGAATGCAGGCGTGAGCAGCGAGAACGGGCAGCAGGGCGGCGGTGGCGGTGGAGACGGCGCGCCGCCGGAGCAGCTCGCGCTTCTCCGGGAGACGGTCCGGCAGGCCAAGGCGCCGCGGGCGAAGCCCCGGACCTGGCGGGGTGCCGCGCTGGCCGAGCGGCTGCCGGTCGCGCGGGTGCTCGTCGACAAGGGAGTCCTGCACCTCGACCGGTACTTCGACTACGCGGTCCCGGCCGAGCTGGACGCGGACGCCCAGCCGGGCGTGCGGGTGCGGGTGCGCTTCGGGGCCGGGCGCGGACGGGTGCGCGAGGGGCGTCGCGAGGGCGGCGGCCTGATCGACGGGTTCCTCGTCGAGCGGCTCGCCGAGTCGGACTACGCGGGACCGCTGGCCGCCCTCGCCCAGGTCGTCTCGCCCGAGCCCGTCCTGGACCCGGAGCTGCTGGGGCTGGCACGGGCCGTCGCCGACCGGTACGCGGGGAGCCTGGCGGACGTCCTGCAGCTGGCCGTGCCGCCGCGCAGCGCCCGTGCCGAGCAGCGGCCCTCGCCCGAGCCGCTTCCCCCGCCCCAGGCCCCCCAGCCGGGGTCCTGGGGGCGCTACGAGCACGGGGGCGCGTTCCTCGACGCGCTGGCCTCGGGAGGGGCCCCACGGGCCGTGTGGAACGCCCTGCCCGGTCCGGGGTGGAGCGAGGAACTGGCCCGCGCCGTCGCCGCCACGCTGGCCTCGGGGCGCGGCGCCCTCGTCGTCGTACCGGACGGGCGGGCCGCCGCGCGCGTGGACGGTGCGCTGACGGCTCTGCTGGGGGAGGGGCGGCATGCGCTGCTCACCGCCGACGCCGGGCCGGAGAAGCGGTACCGCGAGTGGCTCGCCGTGCGGCGCGGCAGTGTGCGGGCGGTCGTCGGGACGCGCGCCGCCATGTTCGCCCCGGTGCGTGACCTCGGGCTGGTGGCCGTGTGGGACGACGGGGACGACAGCCACAGCGAGCTGCACGCCCCCCAGCCGCACGCGCGTGACGTGCTGCTGCTGCGGGCGGCGCAGGACGGGTGCGGCTTCTTGATGGGGGGCTGGAGCTGCACGGTCGAGGGCGCGCAGCTGGTCGGGAGCGGATGGGCGCGGCCCCTGGTCGCCGGGCGGGAGCAGGTGCGCCGGGCCGTGCCGCTGGTGCGGACCGTGGGGGACCAGGATCTCGCCAGGGACGAGGCGGCGCGGGACGCCCGGCTGCCCAGCCTGGCCTGGCAGGCCGTCCGTGAGGGACTGCGGCACGGGCCAGTGCTCGTGCAGGTCCCGCGGCGCGGCTATGTGCCGCGCATGGCGTGCGCCGCCTGCCGCGCGCCCGCCCGGTGCCGGCACTGTTCCGGGCCCCTGGAGGCGCGGGACAGCGGACCGCTGTGGTGCGGCTGGTGCGGACGCGAGGAGAACGCCTGGCACTGCCCGGAGTGCGGGGGCTTCCGGCTGCGCGCGCAGGTGGTCGGCGCGCGGCGGACCGCCGAGGAGCTGGGCCGGGCCTTCCCGGCCGTACCGGTGCGCACCTCCGGGCGGGAGCAGGTGCTGGACACCGTGCCGGGTACGCCCGCGCTCGTCGTGAGCACGCCGGGGGCCGAGCCCGTCGCCGAGGGCGGTTACGCGGCGGCCCTGCTGCTGGACGGCTGGGCCATGGTCGGACGCCCCGACCTGCGGGCCGGGGAGGACGCGCTGCGGCGCTGGATCGCCGCCGCCTCGCTGGTACGGCCGCAGGGCGACGGCGGCACCGTGGTCGTGGTCGCCGAACCGACCCTGCGGCCGGTGCAGGCGCTGGTGCGGTGGGACCCGGTCGGACATGCCGTGCGGGAACTGGAGGAGCGGGCCGAGCTGGGCTTTCCGCCGGTGTCGCGGATGGCGGCCGTCGCCGCGGCGCCGGATGCGCTGGCCGCCTTCCTGCGGTCCGTCGAGCTGCCCCCGGAGGCCGAGGTGCTCGGGCCCGTCCCGCTGCCGGTCACCCCCGAGGGGCGGACCCGTCGGCCGGGGGCGCCGCCGCCCGGCGAGCAGTGGGAGCGGGCGCTGATCCGGGTGCCGCCGGGGAAGGGTGCCGCCCTGGCTGCGGCGCTCAAGACGGCCCAGGCGGCGCGGATGGCGGCGCGGGGCGGCGCGGCGGCCTCGCGGGGCGAGGGCTCGGGGGCGGTGTGGGTGCGGGTCGATCCGCAGGACATCGGGTGAGGGCCGCGGGAGACTCGGGGCGGGCAGCGGCGCCGGCATCGGCGGTGGGCCGGCGCGCGGCGAGGCGTCGGCGCCGCGGACATGCGTCCGCCCTCTCGGGCGGGTGCCGAGAGGGCGACGGGGGCAGCGCCGTCAGCCGTTGCGCGGGCCGGGGAACGCGGTCGGTCTCGCCTCCTCGCGCAGGGACGAGCTGCCTCCCGTGGGCTGCGTCGGCATCGAGCGGGCCGCGGGGACCGTGGGCACCACGGAGATGCCGGCGCCGACATTGACCGTGCGGGGGACCGGAGCCTCCGCCGCCGTGCGCTCGACGTCCGTGGCGGTGGCGGTGGCGCCGGCCGTCTGAGCGGCGGTCCGGCGGGCGCCGTAGCGGCGGTGGACCGCCTGCTTGGTGACGCCGAGCGCGGAGCCCACCGCGTCCCACGAGAAGCCCAGCGAGCGGTCGAAGTCCACCGCCGCGGTGACCAGGGTCTCGACACTGTCCCGCAGTTCCTGGGCGAGGCGCACCGTCGGGGCGGGGGCGCGTCCGTAGACGACGAAGCCCGTGGACGGGCCGGAGCGGCGGGGGCGGTAGACGTTGCCCAGCTGGGCGGTGAGGGTGCGCAGCGCGTCCACCTGCCGGCGGACCCGCTCGATGTCCCGCACCAGCAATTGCAGGCTGGCCCGGGCCTGGGCGTCGTGGGTTGCGTGGTCGGCCATGAACAAGCCTCTCGAACCGGCGTTGAAGAGATAAGGGCCGGGCCGCGGTCGGCGCGGTCCGGTGTGGTCAACTCTGTCTTGACCAACGCGGGTGCGCTCCGCTGGTCACGGTGTGGGGGCGTATGGGCATATGCGTACGCCCCCGGCGGGGGGTCGGCCCGGCCTCCGGCCTTCGCCGTTCTCGTCTCCCACCCGTGCACCGCCCGATCGGTCGGACAGGGAAGTGAAACTCTCCAGTGGGGGCTCAGCGCCGTCGGCGGGTCTCCCTTCTCGCGCAATAAACTTGTGCGTCGCCCGTCGTCCGTTCCCTTCGAGAGGCCCGTGCCCACTCATGAAGCTCGTCTTCGCCGGTACCCCCGAGGTCGCCGTTCCCGCTCTGGACGCCCTGCTCGCCTCCGGGCGGCACGAGGTGGCCGCCGTCGTCACGCGACCCGACGCGCAGGCGGGCCGGGGCCGCAGGCTGGTCGCCTCTCCCGTGGCCCAGCGGGCCGAGGAGGCCGGGATCGAGGTGCTCAAGCCCGCCCGGCCGCGGGAGCCGGAGTTCCTGGCGCGGCTCAAGGAGATCGCGCCGGACTGCTGCCCCGTCGTCGCCTATGGCGCCCTGCTGCCGAAGGCGGCCCTGGACATCCCGGCCCGCGGCTGGGTCAATCTGCACTTCTCGCTGCTGCCCGCCTGGCGGGGTGCCGCGCCGGTTCAGCACGCCGTCATGGCGGGGGACGAGATCACGGGCGCCTCCACGTTCCTCATCGAGGAGGGGCTCGACTCGGGACCCGTCTACGGCACGGTGACGGAGGAGGTCCGGCCCACCGACACCAGCGGTGACCTGCTGACCCGGCTGGCCTTCGCGGGCGCCGGTCTGCTCGCGGCCACCATGGACGGCATCGAGGACGGCACGCTGAAGGCCGTACCGCAGCCCCAGGACGGCATCACCCTCGCTCCGAAGATCACTGTCGAGGACGCCCGGGTCGACTGGACCGCTCCGGCCCTGCGCGTCGACCGTGTGGTGCGCGGGTGCACGCCGGCGCCCGGTGCCTGGACGACGTTCCGCGGTGAGCGGCTCAAGCTGATCCAGGTGCGAACGGTGCCGGGGCGCGACGATCTCGCGGCGGGCGAGCTGGCCGTCGGCAAGAACAGCGTGCACGTCGGCACCGGGTCGCACGCCGTCGAGCTGCTGTGGGTGCAGGCGCAGGGCAAGAAGCCGATGCGGGCGGCCGACTGGGCCCGCGGGGTGCGCATCTCTGACAGCGAGCGGGTCGGGGAGCCTGCCGGGGAGTAGCCGGGGAGTAGCCGGGGAGTAGGCGGGGAACAGCCGGGGCGTGCCGCCGGGGTGACGCCCCGCACCGGGTCCCGCCCTGCCCGTCGTACGCTGGGCCTACCGTCATCCTGCAATCCGGAGCACCTTTTTCGTGAGCGAGCAGCCCAGCCGTCCCCGCACCACCGGCAAGCCCCACCGTCGGCCCAAGAAGGACCCCGTCCGCTTCCTCGCCTTCGAGGTGCTGCGGGCCGTGGACGAGCGGGACGCCTACGCCAACCTCGTGCTGCCGCCGCTGCTGCGCAAGGCGCGGGCCAGCGGGGACTTCGACGGACGGGACGCCGCCCTCGCCACCGAGCTGGTGTACGGGACGCTGCGGCGGCAGGGGACGTACGACGCGATCGTCGCCGCCTGTGTCGACCGGCCGCTGCGGGAGGTGGATCCGCCGGTGCTCGACGTGCTCAGCCTGGGGGTGCACCAGCTGCTCGGGACGCGCATCCCGACGCACGCCGCCGTGTCCGCCTCGGTCGAGCTGGCGCGCGTGGTGCTGGGCGACGGGCGGGCCAAGTTCGTCAACGCCGTCCTGCGCAAGGTCGCCCAGCACGACTTCGACGCCTGGACCGAGAAGATCGCTCCGCCCTACGAGGACGACCCCGAGGACCATCTCGCCCTCGTCCACTCGCACCCGCGCTGGATCGTCTCCGCGCTGTGGGACTCCCTCGGCGGCGGCCGGGCCGGCATCGAGCAGCTGCTGGAGGCCGACAACGAGCGGCCCGAGGTCACCCTGGTCGCCAGGCCCGGACGGTCCACGACGGACGAGCTGATGGGCGAGGAGGCCGCCGTCGCCGGACGCTGGTCGCCGTACGCCGTGCGGCTCACCGAGGGCGGCGAGCCCGGCGCGATCGACGCCGTGCGGTCCGGGCGGGCGGGCGTCCAGGACGAGGGCAGCCAGCTCGTGGCGCTCGCGCTCGCCAACGCGCCCCTGGAGGGGCCCGACGCGCACTGGCTCGACGGGTGCGCCGGGCCCGGCGGCAAGGCCGCGCTGCTGGCGGCGCTCGCCGCGGAACGCGGTGCCGTGCTGCTGGCCTCGGAGAAGCAGCCTCACAGGGCCCGGCTCGTGGCCAAGGCGCTCGACGGGAACCCCGGCCCGTACCAGGTGATCACCGCCGACGGGACGAGGCCGCCGTGGCGGCCCGGCTCCTTCGACCGGGTGCTGATGGACGTGCCCTGCACCGGGCTCGGCGCCCTGCGCCGCCGGCCCGAGGCACGCTGGCGGCGCAAGACGGAGGATCTGGACGGCTTCGCGCCCCTGCAGCGCGGGCTGCTGCGGACCGCGCTGGAGTCCGTGCGGGTCGGGGGCGTCGTCGGGTACGCCACCTGCTCGCCGCATCTCGCCGAGACCCGGGCGGTCGTGGCCGACCTGCTCAAGCAGTTCCCGCAGACCGAACTCGTCGACGCCAGGCCCCTGCTCCCGGGCGTGCCCTCGCTCGGCGACGGACCCGACATCCAGCTCTGGCCGCATGTGCACGGGACCGACGCGATGTACCTGGCGATCATCCGGCGCACCGGCTGACCGCGGGCCCGCGGTGCGAGGGCGACGGCCGTGGGACAGCGCGCCGACGGCCCGCACCGCACAGCGCCGGATATCCGTTCGGGACCGATGCCGCTAACCCCCGTGGGGCATGGCAGGCTTGGGGCATGGCCGCGCAGATCAACCCCAGCATCCTGTCCGCCGACTTCGCCCGCCTCGCGGACGAGGCCGAGGCGGTCGCCGGAGCCGACTGGCTCCACGTCGACGTCATGGACAACCACTTCGTCCCGAACCTCACGCTCGGCGTGCCGATCGTGGAGTCGCTGGCCCGCGCGACGGACACCCCGCTGGACTGCCATCTGATGATCGCGGACCCCGATCGCTGGGCCCCGCAGTACGTCGAGGCGGGTGCCTCGTCCGTCACCTTCCACGTCGAGGCGGCCGCCGCGCCGGTGCGGCTGGCCCGCGAGATCCGCGCCAAGGGCGCCCGCGCCTCCATGGCGCTGAAGCCGGCGACGCCGATCGAGCCGTACGAGGACCTGCTGCCCGAGCTGGACATGTTGCTGATCATGACCGTCGAGCCGGGCTTCGGCGGCCAGGCCTTTCTCGACATCATGCTGCCGAAGATCCGCCGCACCCGGGAGCTGATCGGCAAGCACGGACTGGAGCTGTGGCTCCAGGTCGACGGGGGTGTCTCGGCGTCGACGATCGAGCGCTGCGCGGAGGCGGGCGCGGACGTCTTCGTGGCCGGTTCGGCGGTGTACGGCGCCGAGGACCCGGCCGAGGCGGTCCGCGCGCTGCGCGCGCAGGCGGACGCGGCGACCGCCAAGGCGTCCTGGGCGTGCGACCACTGAGCCACAGCTACGTGAACGGCTTTCATCGGGACCGATCAAGTGCGCCGCATCTGCAAGGATGAACGGCGTATCCAGAGTGTGAACAGCAGTGAGGAGATCGCCGTGTCGGGTATGTCGGCGGGCCGGTCAGCCATGCGGATGGGACCCGCTGAGCTGGTGCAGGCGGCGGCCATGGCCCGCCGCTTCTACCTCGAGGGCAAATCCAAGATCCAGATCGCCGAGGAGTTCGGCGTCAGCCGCTTCAAGGTGGCCAGGGTCCTGGAAACCGCTCTCGAACGGGATCTCGTACGGATCGAGATCCGTGTGCCGGCCGAACTGGACGCCGAGCGCTCCGACGCGCTCCGCGCCAGGTACGGCCTCAGGCACGCCGTGGTGGTCGAGTCCCCGGCCGACGCCGAGGAGTCGCCCGACCCCGAGAACCTGGGGGAGGTGGCCGCCGACCTGCTCGGCGAGCTGCTCAACGAGGGGGACGTCCTGGGCCTGGCCTGGGGCCGGTCCACCATTCACATGGCGGCGGCGCTGGACCGGCTGCCGCCCTGCACGGTGGTGCAGCTGACGGGCGTGTACGACGCCGGGACCGCCGAGCGCGGCTCGGTCGAGGCCGTCCGCCGTGCCGCCCAGGTGTCCGGCGGTGACGCGCACCCCATCTACGCGCCGATGCTGCTGCCGGACGCCGCCACCGCGATCGCGCTGCGCCACCAGACCGGGATCGCCCGCGCCTTCGAGTACTTCGACAAGGTCACGGTCGCCTGTGTCTCCATCGGCTCCTGGGAGCCGGGCATCTCGACGGTGCACGACATGCTCAGCGACGAGGAGCGGGCGCACTACGCCTCGCTCGGCGTCGCCGCCGAGATGTCCGCGCACCTCTTCGACTCCGAGGGGCGCAGGGTCGGCCGGGACCTCGGCGAGCGGTGCATCACCGTCAAGGCGGACCAGCTGCGCCGTATCCCGGAGGTCGTCGCGATCGCGGGCGGTCAGCGCAAGGCGGGCGCGATCGACGCGGTGCTGCGCTCGGGGCTCGTCACCAGCCTGGTGACGGACACCTCGGCCGCGGACTACCTGATGACGGCGGGC
>NZ_MUBA01000157.1 GCF_002154575.1 Streptomyces bobili | reverse complement strand
GTACGGGCCGGGGCGGCGGGGCCCCGGCCCGTACGGTCGTGGCGTCGTGGGGTCAGCAGATCTTTCCGGCACCGGCCCGGCCGTTGACGATGCCGGGGACGGCCCTCACCGGGTCGACCTTGGTGCGCAGGGTGGGCGTCCAGCCCGCGCCCGACTGGAGGGTCTCGGCGGGGATCTCCGCGTTGTGCACGGCGATCAGGTCGACGGGCTTGCCGTTGACGTGGTTGCCGTCGGCGGTGACCGGCGCCTCGCTCCACTTCTTCAGCGCCTTCGCCGCGCTGACACCGGCGGGCAGCGTGAACGCGTTGTGCTGGGCGACGAGCTGGGACTCCTTGCCGATGCCGAAGGTGTAGGCGTAGGAGGAGTCGGCGACGAAGTGGTTGTTGTAGGAGTCGACCTGCCCGAACCGGACCCGGGGCGCGCGCTCGACCAGCTTGGAGAACAGGTTGTGGTGGAAGGTGACCTTCAGCTTGCCCCGGTCGCCGACGGCGGTGGACTCGCTGTCGCTGTTGCCGATGAGGATCGTCTTGTCGTGCTCGGTGAAGACGTTCCAGGAGGCGGTGACGTAGTTCGAGCCGCGGACGATGTCCAGTTCGCCGTCGTGCTGCTGGTAGAGCATGCCGAAGTGGGTCGGCGCGGCGCTGTCGGGGTGGGAGCCGTCGGTGAACGTGTTGTGGTCCAGCCACACGTGGGTGGACCCGTAGACGACGGCGGTGTCGTACTCGGAGTTCCAGTTGCCCTTCGAGCCGTCGGTGGGGTCCCACTGCGGGAAGCAGTCGATGGGGCTCTCGAAGGCGATGTTGCGGATGATCACATTGTCGACGGCCCTGATCTGGAGGCTGGCGCCCTTGATGGCCGCGTTCCTGCCCACCCCGACGATGGTGGTGTTGGAGGGGACGTTGACCTTGATCGCCTTGTCCTGGCCGGCGGCGGAGGTGCGCCGCAGTCCCTCGGGGCTGTCGGCGGGCTCGGCGCTCAGGTCGGTGTCGAGGCCCCAGACCTCCGGCGCGTAGGCGGCGAGGTAGGCGTCGAAGTCGTAGCCGGGGGCCGCGAAGGCCTCGCACCCCTCGGAGACGGCGTCGATGGTGCCCTTGACCTTGATGATCTTCGGTGCGGTGCCGCCGGTCTCCAGGGCGGCCCTGAACTCCGCCCAGGTGGTGACGGTGTACACGTGCTCGGCGTCGGCGGCGGCACCGCCGGTGGTGCCGGTGCCGTACGCGGCCCAGCCGTCGCCCGCCGGCAGGGTCTGCCGGGCGAGGTCACTGCCGGAGTGCGCCTGGGCGGTGGTGCCGGTGACCGTCATGGCCAGCGCGGTGCAGCCGACCACGACGGCCGATTTTGTGGCATGCCCATGCCATCTCTGTGCGTTCATTGTGCGGCTCTCTTTCGCGTAAGGAGAAGTGGAAGGAGGAGAGAGGAGAAGGAAAGGAGAGAAGAGGGGTTACGCGGTGGCCGGGGGCCAGGTGATCCAGGACTCCGGGATCTCCGTGTCGAGCCGGCGCACGTCCCGCGCGGGCAGCACCCGGCGGCGCAGCAATTCCTCGGCGGCGAGCCGGGCCACGGCGATCGCACCCGGCGGATTGAAGTGCGTGTTGTCCTGCTCGGTGGCGGTCCAGTTGAAGTACTTCTTGGTCTCCTCGACCCCGAGCTTCTGCCACAGCGCCAGCGACAGCGCCTGGAGGTCGAGCAGCGCGACGCCCTCCTCCGCGGCCAGCGCCCGCATCGCCGCCGGGTAGTCGCCGTGCGTGAGGAGCGCGTTGCCGGCCGCGTCGAACCGGCGGCGCTCCACGGACGTCGCCAGCACGGGCCGCGCCCCACGGGAGCGTGCTCCGTCGACGTACAGCCGGAGATAGTCCTGGTACGTCGTCCAGGGCTCGGTGTAGCGGGCCGGGTCGGTGGTCTTCTCGTCGTTGTGCGCGAACTGGATCAGGAGGAAGTCCCCCGGCCGGATCGACGCGAGGATGACGTCGAGGCGTCCCTCGTCGACGAAGCTCTTGGAACTCCGGCCGTTGACCGCGTGGTTGGCGACCGGCCGGTCCTTGTGCAGGAAGAACGGCAGCGCCATCCCCCAGCCGGTCTCGGGCGCGGCGTCGGCGAACTTCTGGGCAGCGGTGGAGTCACCGGCGATGTAGAGGGTGCGGGGTCGCTGCGCGGCCTGCGCGGTGCCGGTGGCCAGGGCCGCGAGGGGGACAGCGGCGAAGGCCGCGGCGGTGACCTGTCTGCGGGTGAGGGACACGGAGTGCACCTTTCAACAGCTTCGACAGCGTTCGACAGGGAGGGGAGCCGCGGCCGGCCACAGGGAACCCGCGGCCGGCCGCTCACGATCGGGACCGAAGTCCCGGCAGTCCTAGCCCTTCTGTTCCTTCCACTCCGCCTGCGCCGTGTTCAGCTGGTCGGCGAGGGTGTCCAGGAAGTCCTTGGCGCTGAGCTTGCCCAGCAGGACCTTCTGGAAGTTGGGCTCGTTGTCGGACTTGGAGATGGTGCCCCAGTCCGGCAGGTAGTACGGCAGCTGCACGATCGTCGTGGACCCGTCGGACAGCGCCTGCGCGGCCAGCTTGGTCGGCTCGGCCTGGGAGATCCACGCGTCCTTCGCCGCCGCGTTGTTCGACGGCACCTGGCCGGCCGACTCGTTGAACTTCGAGTTCTCCGCGTGCGAGGTGGCGAACTCGATGAACTTCCAGGCGGCTTCCTTGTTCTTCGAGCTCTTGAACAGGCCGAGACCGTCGACCGGGTTGGACACCTGGACCCGCTTGCCGGAGGAGCCGATCGGCTGCGGGATGCCCCGGAACTTGTCGGCGCCGAACGCCTTCACGTGGTCCTGGTACGAGCCCAGGTTGTGGTTCAGCATGCCGATGGTGCCCGAGTCCCACTGGGCGACCATCTTGGTGAAGTCGTTGTTCAGGTCGGCGGCCGGGGTGACCTTCTTGTAGAGGGCCGCGTACTTCTCCAGCGCCTCGACGTTCTTCGGGTCGTTGACGGTGGTCTTGTCGCCGTCCCAGAACGAGGTGAGCCCGCTCTGCCCGTACATGGCGTCCAGTGCCTGGGCGATGGATCCGGCGCCGCCGCGGATGGTGTATCCGAACTGGTTCTTGCCCGTGTTCGTCAGCTTCTCCGCGGCCGTGTAGAACGCGTCCCAGGTGGTCGGCTCGGCCAGGCCGGCGGCCTTGAACAGGTCGGTGCGGTAGTAGAGGACACCGTTGTTCGCGGAGGTCGGGATCGAGTAGAGGGCATCGCCGCCGCCGGCCGACTTCAGCGAGTCGAGCATGGACTCGTTGAGCTTGCCGTTGAGGGCGGACTTGGCGAGGCGGTCGTCCAGCGGCTCCAGTGCGTTCTGGGCCGCGATCCCGGCCGCCATCGACGCGCCGATCCCGCCGACGTCCGGCAGGCCGCCGCCCTGGATGGCGGTGTCGACCTTGGACCCGTACTCGGTGGAGGCGATGCCGACGTACTCCACGTCGATGTCCGGGTTGGCCTTCTCGAAGTCGGCGATGATCTCCTTCCAGATGTCGGTGCGGACGCCGCCGTTGTTGTCCCAGAAGAGGATCTTGCCCTTGCCGCTGCCGTCGGCCCCCTTGTCGCCGCCGGCGCCGCTGCCGTCGTCACCGCAGGCGGTGGCGGTCAGGGCGAGCACGGCCCCCAGGGCGACGGCCGTGGCGGCGCGCCTGCTTCTGTGGATGTTGATCTTCATTGATCGGCTCTCTTCTTCTTGTCTTCCGGATCCGGACGGGCAGTGCAGGTACGTGGGGGGCGCGCGGGGTCAGCGGCGGGCGTGGGGTGCCCAGTCGTCGGTGCCCCGGAGGTAGTCGGCGACGGTGTGGGTCCGTGCGTCGGTGTCGTCGAGCTGTGGCCGGTCCGCGGTCACCGCGGCGCCGGGGCCGTGGTTGCGGTACTCGGTGAACCGCGCGTCCCGCCACGAGAAGCCGCTCATGTCGGTCCACGGGGCGGCCTTGACCGCGGCGGGCAGTTCGGTGTCGCGGATCAGCACCTGGGCGACCGCGGCGGGTTCACCGCCGGGGTGCCAGGGCCGTCCGAGGTGGAAGGTCCCGGCCGGCGCGTCGCTCACGACCTTGGAGCGGGTGATCAGGAACCCGTACGGGTTGCCCGTCCAGGTGGAGGCGGCCGTGATGTAGCCGTTGTTGCTGTCCGACCCGCGGCTGAGCGCCCGGATCACGGACCGCTCGACGACGGTCGTCGCCCGTCCGTAGAGGAAGTCGACGTCGCCCTCGATGTAGGAGTCGCGGATGTAGACCCGGCTGATCACGTCCAGCCGGGGGCTGTCGGTCATCAGCGTGTCCTGGTTGCCCAGGAAGGCCGTGTCCTCGAAGACGATCCGGTCGCCGGTCGTCTTCACCGCCAGCGCCTGCTCGGCGTTCAGCTCGTGAGCGGCCTCGTCGAAGTCGTTGCTGAAGGTGAGGTGACGGGCCGTGACGTCGTTGGCCGCGATCCGGACCGTGGCGCTGCCCGTCGAACCGCCGTACGCCGCAGGCGTGTCGTAGACGATGACGGTGTCGGAGCGGTCCTGTCCAGTCCCCTGCAGCGAGATGTTCGGCTTGCCCGCAGGGATGAACACCTTCTCCCGGTAGACGCCCGGTGCGACGGCGACGGTGACCGGCAGGGAGTTGCCCTCGGGCACGGCGTCCACGGCCGACTGCACGGTCGGGTAGTCCCCCGGCACCTGGAGCCTCACCGCGCCGCCGATCCGCCGCTGCGGCCCGGAGAACCTGCCGACCAGCGCGGGCACGGCCGCCGCCGGGTCCAGCCGGTACGCGTAGAAGTCCCGCGGATCGAAGGCGGCCCCCCACTCGTCGTGCCGGCCCGTGGTGTTCCTCAGGACCGACCCGCGCTCCACCAGCTCGGCGGTGGCGTCCGCCTGGTAGGGGTGCTGCACGTCCCGGTAGTAGCTGTTCTCGATGACCATCTTCGTCCGGCCGCGCGACCAGTTCCCGTACGTCCACACCGGGTCGCCCGGATCGGCCTGTGCCGTCAGGTGGTTGTTGTAGAGGTGGGCGTAGGCGGCGTTGTCGACGGACGGGTTGCGCTGTTTGGTGTTGGCGAACAGGTTGTGGTCGATGGTGATCTGCGTCTTGACGTCGGTGGTCCAGCCCAGCCCGAACGTCTTGTTGTTGTTCTCGAACCGGTTGTAGGAGACGGTGATGTACTCGCTGTCCTTGCGGACGTCGAGCTGCCCGTCGCAGATGTTCGAGAAGCGGTTGTGGTCCACCCAGACGTGATGGACGGTGTCCATCTGGATGCCGTCGAAGTCGGTGTCCTTGCAGTCCCAGTTGCCCTCGACGGCCGAGTCGCGGATCGTCAGGTTGCGGATGATCACGTTGTGGGTGCCGGGGGCCAGGTGCAGTTCTCCGTGCACGATCTCGCCGGTGTCCCCGACGCCGACCAGCGTCTTGTCCGAGGCGACGGCGATGTCCGCGCCGAACGGCTCGACCGCGATCGACCCGGCGATCCGGATGACGTACGGCTCCGCGGCCGCCGCGTAGGCCGCGAGGGAGGCCTGGTCGGTGACCGTGACGACCTTGCCGCCGGCCCCGCCCGTGGTGCCTCCGGCCAGGGAGGCGAATCCGTGCGCCCGATCGGACCAGCGCGGCACGGTGGCAGTGGCCTCGGCCGGCGCGGAGTGCGCCTCGCCGACCGTGCCGAGGCCCAGCGCGGCGACCAGTCCGGCCACGGCGGCGAGTACGACGCCCGGTCTCGACAAGCGCTTGCTAGGGAAGTGCGTCATTGCGGCTCCCAACAGGCTCTACGACTGCGGTGGGTTAGAGGTTGCTGATCCGGAAGTGGGTGAAGGTGGCCGCCCCGGCCTGTCCCGGTCCGTCGGGTGCGAGGGCGAACAGGCCGAGCAGGGCGCCGACCCACCGCCAGGGCGTGGCGGTGAAGACGGGGCCCGAGTGGTGCGGGCCGTCGCCGAGGTCGTAGGTGAACCGGCAGCGGGCGCCGGCGCCGATCTCGACGCGCAGGCGGACCCTGCCCTGCGGGGCGAGCCGTGGGTGGGCGGCGTCCCGCTCCCGCTCGGCGACCGCCTCGGCGAAGCGGTGCACGAGATGGACCGAGCCGTCGGTGCCGCGCTGCAGCCCGATCCAGGAGAAGGCGTCCCCCAGCACCGCGAGTCCGGCCCGTGCGCCGGGTTCCTCACCGTGCAGCTCCAGCTCCACCTCGACGGCCGACGGGGTGCCGGGCAGCCGCTGGGTGAGCAGATGGGGCAGTTTGCGCAGGTCGTGCGCGTCGCCCGTACGGACGCAGGACAGGCGCAGGCCGTCGCCGGAGTGCTGGGTGGCCCAGCCGTCCTGCGGATTGGCCGTCCACTGCCACTGCCTGCCGAAGCGTCCGCCGGGGAAGTCGTCGTCGGTGGCCGGTGCGGCGGCCGGCTGCGGCGGCAGCTCCGGCCTGCGGTGTACGGCGACGGGGGCGCCCTCCTCACCGATCACCGGCCAATTGTCGTCGCCCCACCGCATGGGCTGGAGGTGGACGACCCTGCCGTAGGCGCCGCGTTGCTGGAAGTGCAGGAACCAGTCCTCGCCGGACGGGGTGCGCACCCAGCCGCCCTGGTGGGGGCCGTTGACGTCGGTGTCCTTCTGCTCCAGGACGATCCGCTCCTCGTAGGGGCCGAAGAAGTCCCGTGAGCGGAAGGCGCCCTGCCAGCCGGTGTCCACTCCCCCGGCCGGGGCGAGGATCCAGAACCAGCCGTCGTGCCGGTAGAGCTTGGGCCCTTCGAGGGTGAACCAGCCGGGGATGCGGTCCCCGTCGACGATCAGCTTGCCCTCGTCGAGGAGCGAGGTGCCGTCGGGGTGCATCCGGTGGCCGGTGAGCCGGTTCTTGACGCCGGAGCGGGACTTCGCCCAGGCGTGGACCAGGTAGGCCTCGCCGCTCTCGTCGTCCCACAGGGGGCAGGGGTCGATCAGGCCCTTGCCCTCCTTGACCAGCCGCGGCCGGGTCCAAGGTCCTCTGATCTCGGGGGCGTTGACCTGGAAGATGCCCTGGTCGGGGTCGCCCCAGAAGATCCAGAAGCGGTCGTCGTGGTGGCGCAGCGAGGGCGCCCACACTCCGCAGTCGTGGCGCGGGGACCTGAACTCGGCCGCCGGTTCGAGGCGTTCGAGGGCGTGTCCGACCAGGGTCCAGTTGACCAGGTCCCGCGAGTGCAGCAGCGGCAGGCCGGGGGCGCGGCCGAAGCTGGAGGCGGTGAGGTAGAAGTCGTCACCGACGCGCACCACGTCCGGGTCGGACCAGTCGGCGTCCAGAATCGGATTCGCGTACGTTTCGTCTGTCACTGGGTGACCGCCTTCCGGACGAGGGTGGCCGCCTCGTCGCGGCCGAGCCGGCCGTCGGCGACGACGGTGACGACGCGGCGGACGGCGGTGTCGCCGGGCGCGATGACCAGCCGCTCGGCCGAGGCCAGCGAGGAGCCGACGCCGGGGTACTCGCCGGTGCGCACGAACCAGGGGTCCCGGCGGGTGGTGTCGGTGACGCCCGCGAACACCAGGGTCCAGTCCGTACCGGTCAGGGCCAGCCAGTCGGCGCGTCCGCCGTGCACGCCGGCCTCGCCCTCGGCGTCACCGGTGAAGACGTCCGGGGCCCGGTCCTCCTTGCGGGCGCGCCAGAAGAAGCCGCCGTAGGCCGCGCCGGGGCGTCCGTTCGTCGCCGGGCTGCCGATGGTCACCGGGTCCGGCGTGGCGTTGGTGAGGGAGAAGGTGAAGTCCAGCGCCCAGGCGGTGCCGGTGAGGCCGGTGGCCGCGACCGTACGGCGCTCTCGCAGCAGCTCGGCTCCGGCGGCCACCCAGCGCAGCTCCTCCACGAACCCGTCGGAGTCGCGCAGCGGGAAGCCGACGTGCCGCTGGGCGCCGTGGTTGTCGAGTTCGGTCGGTCCCTGGTCGCGGACGTAGGTACGGCCGCCCCAGAAGTTGTGCCCCTCGACGTCGGGAACGGCGACACCGACGCCGAGGTGGTGGGTGTGGTCGGCGGGGCTCAGTTCGGTGACCACCGTGCCGGCCAGGGTGGTGACGGGGTGCAGAAAGGGGCGCGGGGAGAGCCGGGCGGGCAGCTCGGGCCGGGTGAGATAGCGGCCGACCGGGCGACCGGCGACGCGCAGCACGACGGGGGCGTCGGGTGCCTGTGCCATCAGGTGCTCACCTCTTTCGGATGCGCGGACGCGGACGGACGCGCGGTCGGGGACGGATCCGCGGCCGGGGACGGATGGACGGTCGGGGACGCCCAGGCGGCGCCCAGTTCGGAGAAGAGGGCGAGGGTGTCGGCGGCTGCCGCGACCAGCCCGTCGACGCCGGGGACGACCCGGCGGTCCTCGCCGGGGAGCCGGTGCCAGGCCTCGTCGGGCAGTTCGAGCGGGTCGGGGGCGACCCGGATCGCCTCGACGACCCGCATGAACGCCTCGGTCGCGGCCGGCGGGACCAGCAGGTCGGTGCCGTCGGTGAGGTGGTCGACGAGGTTCTCCAGCAGGTCGGTGCGGCCGTACTCGAACTCCTCGGGGCCGTGGCCGCCGCGCTGGAGCAGGACGCGGTCCTGCTTGTACCAGAAGGTGATCCGGCCCTGGCTGCCGTGGACGACGACGTACGGGTCGTCGGGGTCCTCGGCGCACAGGGTCGCGGCGACGACGACCTGGCGTCCGGCGGCGGTGGTGATCCGGACGCAGGAGGTGTCGTCGGACTCGATCGCGTTGGCGTGCGCCAGCTCGGTCTCGATGCCGGTGACGTCCTCGGCGCGGGTGACGTCGGCCAGTGCCAGGGCGGTGGCGACGGCGTGCGCGAGCGGGTTGGTGAGGGCGCCGTCGATCACGTCGACGCCGTTCATCCGGCGCTTCCCGGACCAGGGCGCGCGCCGGAAGTAGGCCTCCGGGCGGGCCCAGGCGCCTGCCCCGCCGACCCCCGAGATCTCACCGATCACGCCGTCGCCGATCATCGCGCGGACCGCGGGCAGGGCGTGCGAGCCCAGCGACTGGAAGCCGATCTGGCAGACCACGCCCGCCTCGGCGACCCCGTCGGCCATCCGGCGGAACTCGGCGTACGACGGCGCCGGGGGCTTCTCCAGCAGCAGGTGCACGCCCCTGCGGGCCGCGGTCAGCGCCAGGTCGGTGTGGGTGGGGATCGGGGTGCAGATCACGGCGATCCGGGCGCCGGTCGCGTCCAGCAGCGCGCCGAAGTCGGCGGACTGCTCGGGCGTGCCGAGGCCAGGCGGGATCTCGTCCGGGGTGAGCGGGGTCAGCTCGCAGATGCCCGCCAGCCGGACGATGCCCTTGTCCTGGAGCCGGCGGAGGTTGTCCAGGTGCCAGTGGCCGTGGCCGCGCGCTCCGGCCAGGACGACCGGGACGCCGGCACCGTCCGCCGGTTCGGGGGTGTTCATCGGTTCGGGGGTGTTCATGGGATCCTCCCTGCGCCCGCGCCGCGGGCCACCTCGCGGTCGGCCACCGCGGCGCTGTCGATCTTTGTGTGCAGGGTAGGTGTCCAGCCGACGTCCGCCGTGAGGTCGCGTTCGCTGCCGCCGTTGTAGGCGTTGTGGATCGCGAGCAGGTCGACGGGGTAGCCGTTGAAGAGGGTGCCGCTCTGGTGCAGGGCGGTGCCGTTCCAGCTCTTGACCAGGTCGGCGGCCTCCACATGGCCGGGGGTGTGGAAGGCGTTGTTCTCGGCGTGGATGCCGGACTCGGTCGACACGCCGACGGAGTAGCGGTGGCCGTCGGTGACCTCGTAGCGGTTGTTGTAGAGGTGCACCTGTCCGAAGCGGACCCGGGGCGCGCGCTGGGCGATCGAGTCGAAGGCGTTGTGGTGCAGGGTGACCCGCAGCTTGCCGCGGTCGCCGGCGACGGTGTCCCCGTTGCCGATGAGGATCGCCTTGTCGTGTCCGGTGAACCGGCTCCAGGACACGGTCACCAGGTCGGAGCCGTTGGTGATGTCCAGCAGGCCGTCGTGGCGCAGGTAGTTGCGGGCGAAGTAGGTGGGTTCGGCCTCGTCGGGATGGCCCTTGTCGGAGGCGGTGACATGGTCGATCCACACGTGCGTCGCGCCGGTCAGCCAGAGGTTGTCGTAGGCCGTCTTCCAGTCCCCGAGGCCGCCGGTGTTGGGCTGCCAGACGGGGAAGCAGTCGTAGGCGTCGCGCAGGTCGAGGTTGCGGACGATGACGTTGTCCGCGTTCCTGACCTGGAGGCTCGCGCCCTTGAGTACCGCGCCGCGGAGTCCGACGATGGTGGTGTTGGAGCCGACCGGGAGCACGACCCGCTCGGCCTGCCGGGCCGCCGACGCCTTGCGGGCCTCCTCCTGCGGGCCGCTCGGCTTCGCGGAACCCCAGGTGCGCGGGTCGTAGGCGGCCAGGTACTTCTTCGGGGAGTAGCCGCCGGTGGCGTAGTCGGCGCAGTCCAGGTGGTCGCCGTCGTCGTCGGTGTTGGCGTCGACGGTCCCGGCGATCCGGATGATCTTCGGGGTGTCGCTGCCGTTGTCCAGCGCCCGGACCAGGCCGGCCCGGTCGGTGACGGTGTGCACGTGGGCGTCGTCGGCCGCCGCGCCTCCGGTGGTTCCGGCGCCGTACGACGCCCAGCCGTCGCCCGCGGGCAGGGTGTCACGGCCGATGTCGCGGGCCTCCGCATGAGCGGGGACACAGAGCAGACCCAGCATCCCCGCTGTCACAGCGATATGACGGAGTCTCACCCCTTCACCGCCCCCGCGCTGAAGCCGGTGATCAGCCACTTCTGGATGAAGGCGAACACGAGAACCACCGGGACGGCGGCGATGATGCCGCCGGCGGCGAGCGCGCCGAGGTCGACGCTGTCCGCGCTCATCAGGGTGTTGAGGCCGACCGGGATCGTCTGCTTGCTCTGGTTGTTGAGGAACATCAGGGCGAACAGGAAGTGGTTCCAGGAGTGCACGAAGGCGAAGGAACCTACGGCGATCAGTCCGGGCCGCAGCAGCGGCAGCACGACGATCCGGAACGCCGTGAAGCGGTTGCAGCCGTCGACCCAGGCCGCCTCCTCCAGCGTGTACGGCACGTTCTTGATGAAGTTGCTGATCAGGATCATCGACAGTGGCAGCTGGAACACCGTCTCGGCGATGATCACGCTGGTCAGCGAGTTGATCATCTGGAGTTCGGCGAAGATCTCGAACAGCGGGACCAGGAGCAGCGCGCCCGGCACGAACTGGGAGCAGAGCAGGGCCAGCATGAAGGCGCGCTTGACCTTGAAGTCGAAGCGGGCCAGGGCATAGCCGCCGGCCAGGGCGACGAGGGTCGTCATCAGCAGGGTGGCGACGCCGACGAGCAGGCTGTTCTGGAAGTAGGTGGCGAAGCTCCGCTCCGTCCACACCTTCTCGAAGTGCTCGAAGGTGATCGGCCAGGGCACGAGCGAGGTGGAGCCGGCGGGCCGCAGCGCGAACAGCAGGATCCAGTAGAAGGGGATGAGGGTGAAGACGAGGTAGATCGACAGCGGCAGATAGATCTGCCAGCGCGGGGCGTCGTCCCAGGCGCGGTACTTCCCCTTGCGCGGGCGGTGCTCCGCCTCGGTGGGGACGCTCACGGGGGTGGGCGCCGCCTCGGTGGCCTCCTTGGTGATCACTTGGACTCACTTCCGAACTTGCTCAGCCGCAGGTAGATCACCGAGCAGAAGAGCAGGATCACGAACGCGACGGTGGTCAGGGCGGACGCGTAGCCGAAGTTGTGGGCGTCCACAGAGGTGTTGGCTATGTAGAGGGGCAACGTCGTGGTCTCGCCCGCGGGTCCACCGCCGGTCAGCGTGTAGAGCAGGTCGACGTTGTTGAACTCCCACACGGCGCGCAGCAGCGTGGACAGGACGATGGCGTCCTTCAGGTGGGGCAGGGTGATGTGCCAGAACTGCTTGAATCTGCTGGCCCCGTCGACCTCGGCCGCCTCGTAGAGGTCCTTGGAGACGGACTGGAGGTCGGCGAGGATGAGGATCGCGAAGAAGGGCACACCGCGCCACAGGTCGGCGACGATCGCGGCCGAGAACACGGTCGAGGTGTCCGACAGCCAGCTCGTCCCGTAGGTGCCGATGCCCATGTCCGCGAGGTAACGGGTGATGCCGGTCTGGGAGTTGTAGAGCAGCACCCAGATCGCGGAGGTCAGCACACCGGAGACGGCCCAGGGCGAGAAGACCAGGGCGCGGCCGAGCGAGCGGCCCACGAAGGTCTGGTTGACGATGAGCGCCAGCGCCAGACCGAACATGAGCTGGAGGCCGACCTCGACGAAGACCCACTTGGCGCTGAAGGTCAGCGTGTCCCAGAAGATCGGGTCGTCGGTGAAGGCGTGGACGAAGTTGTCGAAGCCCGCGTAGCCGTTGCGCCACGGTTTGGTGGGGTTGTAGTTCTGAAGGCTGTAGTAGAAGACGCTGATGACCGGATAGGCGATGAAGCCCAGCATGAGCAGGGCGGCCGGCGCGATCAGCAGGTACGGCAGTCTGCGCGGCGTGGCGGAGGCACGGCGCCGCCGGGGTGGCGCGGGCGGTTTCGCCACGGCTACGGCTTGGGCCACGACTGTTCTCCGTTTCTGGGTACGTCGTCGTACGTCGTGCTGGCGTGGTGCGGTGCGCGGTGTGACGTCGCACGGTGGTCGGTACTCGGGCTGGTGCTCGGCTCGTACAGGAAGCGCTTACTCGGTGGGCAGGGGTCGGCGGGTGGGTTCCCGCCGGACGGGTCAGCCCGCGTACGGGTCCTGCACCGTGCCGGCACGGGCGAGGAACTCGAAGTCGCAGCCCGTGTCGGCCTGGGTGATCTGTTCGTTGTAGAGCGCGCCGTAGCCCCGCTCGTACCGGGTGGGCGGCGGCGTCCACCGCGCCCGGCGCTGCTCCAACTCCTCGTCGTCCACGTTGAGTTGGAGGGAGCGGGCCTCGACGTCGAGGGTGATCGAGTCACCCGTGCGGACCAGGGCGAGAGGTCCGCCGACGTACGACTCGGGTGCCACGTGCAGCACGCACGTGCCGTAACTCGTCCCGCTCATCCGGGCGTCGGAGATCCGGACCATGTCCCGCACGCCCTGCCTGAGCAGATGGTCGGGGATGGGCAGCATGCCGTACTCGGGCATGCCCGGACCGCCCTTGGGGCCGGCGTTGCGCAGGACCAGCACGGTGTCGGCGGTGATGCCGAGGTCCGGGTCGTTGATGGTCCGCTGCATGGTCCGGTAGTCGTCGAAGACGACGGCGGGGCCGGTGTGCTTGAGCAGGTGCGGCTCGGCGGAGATGTGCTTGATGACCGCGCCGTCCGGGCAGAGGTTGCCGCGCAGGACGGCGACGCCGCCCTCGTCGGCGACCGGGTTGTCCCGCGGCCGGATGACGTCGTCGTTGTGCACCTGCGCCCCGTCGAGCTGCTCGCGCATCGTGTCGTACGACACGGTCGGCCGCTCCAGGTGGAGCAGGTCGGTGATGCGGGAGAGGAACCCGGGAAGACCGCCGGCGAAGTGGAAGTCCTCCATCAGGTACGTCTGTCCGCCGGGCCGCACGTTGGCGAGCACCGGGACGGTGCGGGCGATGCGGTCGAAGTCGTCCAGCGTGAGCTTGACTCCCGAGCGGCCCGCCATGGCGATCAGGTGGATCACCGCGTTGGTGGAGCCGCCGAGGCCGAGGACCGTCGTCACCGCGTCCTCGAAGGCGTCGCGGGTCAGGATCGCCGACAGCCTGCGGTCGCGGTGGACGAGGTCGACGATCGTCAGGCCGGCCTTCGCCGCCATCCGGTCGTGCCCCGAGTCCACGGCCGGGATGCTGGAGGCCCCCGGGACGGTGACGCCGAGCGCCTCGGCGGCGGCCGTCAGCGTGGACGCCGTACCCATCGTCATGCAGTGGCCGGGCGAACGGGCCAGGCCGTTCTCCAGTTCGGCCAGCTCGCAGTCGCCGATCAGGCCGGCCCGCTTGTCGTCCCAGTACTTCCACATGTCGGTGCCGGAGCCGAGGACCTCATTGCGCCAGTGCCCCGGCAGCATCGGGCCGGCCGGCACGAACACCGTCGGCAGGTCGACGCTGGCGGCACCCATGAGGAGGGCGGGGGTCGTCTTGTCGCAGCCGCCCATCAGGACGGCGCCGTCGACCGGATAGGACCGCAGCAGCTCCTCGGTCTCCATCGCGAGCAGGTTGCGGTAGAGCATCGGGGTCGGCTTCTGGAAGGTCTCGCTCAGCGTGGAGACCGGGAACTCCAGCGGGAAACCGCCCGCCTGCCACACGCCCCGCTTGACCGCCTGCGCCCGGTCACGCAGGTGCACATGACAGGGGTTGATGTCCGACCAGGTGTTGAGGATCGCGATCACCGGCTTGCCGAGGTGTTCCTCGGGCAGATAGCCGAGCTGGCGGGTGCGGGCCCGGTGGCTGAAGGAACGCAGGCCCTCCGTGCCGTACCACTGGTGGCTTCGCAGGTCCTCGGGGCGCCTGCGGACGGGCTCGGTCATATGGACCACCCCGCGGCGATCTCGGCGACCTCGGCCCGGTCCGCCTCGGGCAGCGGGCGGCTCGGCGGACGGACCTCGCGGCGGCACAGTCCGAGGGAGGCGAGGGCCTCCTTGACGACGGTGACGTTGTTCGCGGAGCCGTTGGCCGCGCGCAGTTCCTCGAAGCGGCGGATCTGCTCCCAGACCTTCATCGCGGCCGGGTAGTCCCCGGACCGCAGCGCCTCGATCATGTTGAGCGAGACGGCCGGGGTCACGTTCACCAGCCCCGAGGTGAAGCCGGTGGCGCCCGCGGAGAAGTAGGAGGGGGCGTACGGCTCGGCGAGGCCGGCCACCCAGACGAACCGCTCCAGGCCCGCGTCACGGGCGAACGCGGCGAAGCGGGCGGCGTCCGGGACGGCGTACTTCACGCCGATCACGTTCGGGCAGGCGTCGGCGAGTTCGGCGAGGCGGGCGCCGGCCAGCTGCGCGTTGCGGATGTAGGGGACGACGCCCAGCTCGGGCACCGACTCGGCGATGGCCCGGTGGTAGTCGACCCAGCCGCTCTGCGAGACGTAGGGGTGGACGGGCTGGTGGACCATGACCATGCCGGCGCCCAGTTCACGGGCGTGGCGGGCGGAGGCGACCGCGGTGGGCACGTCGTGTCCGACGCCGACCAGGATCACCGCCCGGTCCCGGGTCTCCTCGATCGTCAGCTCGGTGACCAGGCGTCGCTCCTCGGGGGTGAGGGCGTAGAACTCGCCGGTGTTGCCGTTGGGGGTGAGGGTCCTGATCCCGCCGTCGAGCAGACGGCGCAGCAGGGCCCGGTGGGCGTCCTGGTCGACGGAGCCGTCCTCGGCGAACGGGGTCACCGGGATGGCCACGACGTCGGCCAGGGCCGCACGCTGGGTCTCGAACGCCACGCTGCTCATTCCTGACCTTCCTCTGTCTGGGCGTCGGGGAACGCTCGGCGTACGAACGACGCGATGTGGGCGTGCAGGGCGCGGGCCGCGCCGTCGGCGTCGCCGTCGAGGGCGAGCCGCAGGATCTCGCGGTGCTCCCCCGCCTCCCGTTCCCAGGAGGGCGAGGCGGCCCAGGCGACGGCCGACACCAGGGCGGCCTGGTCGCGGACCTCGTCGAGCATCCGGCCGAGCAGCGGGTTGCCGCACGGCAGGTACAGGGCTCGGTGGAACTCCCGGTTCGCCAGGGAGCGTTCGGCGGTGTCGGTCGCCCCGTCGGCCATGGTGAGGGCGGCGCGGGCGGCTTCCAGGGACGCGCCGCGCTTCACGGCCCGCTTCAGCGCCTCGGGTTCGAGGAGCAGTCGCACGTCGTAGACCTCGCGCGCCATGTCCGCGTCCACCATGCGCACCGTGACGCCCTTGTACTGGCTCATGACGACCAGTCCGGTGCCGGCCAGGGTCTTGAGCGCCTCGCGCACCGGGGTCTTGGAGACCCCGAACTGCGCGGCCAACTCGGTCTCGACCAGCGCCTGACCTGGCGTCAGCCGCCCGGTGAGGATGCGGCGTTTGATCTCCTCCAGCACGTACTGCGTGCGGGAGGGGATCGGCGTGGGCACAGAGGTCATGCGCGCCTCTCGGTGTCGCGTATCTGATCTCGCGTATCGCGTCTCATATATGACGTACGAAGTACGACGGCTTGAAGGTAGGAGGGGCTCCGTGTTTCGTCAATGCTTCTGACAAAGGAAGTCGAGGTTGCTTCTTCCCGGCCGCTCAGAGGGAGAAGGTGTCGCCCTCGTGCGCGGCGGCGGTCCGTCCGCCGAAGACCAGGGCGGCGCGGGCCGCGGCGGCCTCACGGGTGAGGGTGGGGCCCACGTGGGTGATGAGCAGTTCCCGGGCGCCCTTCGCGCAGGCGCCCGCGTCCTCCGGCGTGAGGTGCACGCGCTGTTCGCCTTCGCGATGCGTGTCGAGGTCGGCCTCGCACAGGAACAGGTCGGCGCCCACCGCGAGTTCGGTGAGCGCGTCGCACGGTCCGCTGTCCCCCGAGTAGGCGAGGACGCTGCCCTGGCACTCGGCGCGCAGCCCGTACGCCTCGGTGTCGTGGGCCACCGCGCGGGAGGTGAGCCGCAGGTTCCCGTGCCGGACGGTGTGGCCGTCGTACAGCGGCCTGAACTCGAGGATTCCGTCCAGGAACCGTACGTCCGGCCGCCCGAGGAAGCCCGCCAGGCGCCGGGCGCAGTCGCGGGGCGCGTACACCGGGACCGGGGCCGGCGGGGTCATGCCGCCGTAGGCGAAGGCGTAGACGGCGGCCAGGAGATCGGCGCTGTGATCGGCGTGCAGATGGGAGATCCAGATCGCGGTGAGCCGACGCGGATCCGTGTGCCGCTGCAACTCCGCGAAGGTGCCCGGCCCCGCGTCCACCCACACCTCGGCGCCGCCTCCCCGCACCAGATAGCCGGAACAGGGCCGGCCGGGGCCGGGGTGCGGAGAGGCGGTACCGAGGACGGTGAGACTGAGGGGCATGGTGGGGAGCGTACGAGCCGGCCGGGCGGCCCGCGCCCGGAATACGTCCGTCCACGGGCCCGGCGGTCAGTCAGGCTCCTTCGCGGGTCCAGCCCGGGTCGCGCCCGCTCAGGCCGATCGCGCGGTCCAGGAGAGGGGCCTCCGGCGACACCGGCACGACGGGCCCGAAGATGCCCCCGCCGCCGCTCGGGTCCGCGGCCACCTCCACCACGAAGGCGTGGCACGCCTGGAGCGCGGCCGGGTCGGGGACATACTCCTGGGCAGTGGCGCGGGCCAGGTCCCAGCCGTGGACGACCAGTTCGTCGATGGCCACCGCTGCCGCGACCTCGCCCGGCAGGTCGACGCCGCCGGCCCGGGTCATACCGGTCCAGGCGACCGGGTCGCGCCAGGCCTCGGCCAGTTCGTCGAGGACGCGGGGCAGTTCCTCGCGCCAGCCGGGGCCGAGGTCGGGCACGGCGGAGTCCGGCGGGGTGTCGGTGGTCGGACCGAGTTCCTTGCGGGCGGCGTCACGGAAGGCGGCGGCGAGCCCCGTGAGGTGGCCCAGCAGGTTGCGGACGGCGTAGGCGGGGCACGGCGTCCGGTCCCCGAGCTGTTCGTCCCGCACGCCCGCCGCGAGCCGGGCCACGATCCGCGTCTGGGGTCCGAGATCGATGATCGCCGTGCTGGTGCCGGTGTCGGATCGGGTGTCGGTGCCGGTCATCTGCCGCTCCTCAGAATGGGTGTCTGAAGGAGAGACCGGCGGGGCGGCCCGAACTCATCGCGGGACGGGCGACGACTTCGCCGCTGCCCGGATCGCCGCGTCCGCTCAGAGCGCGCCGAGTCCCTTGCGGACGCCTTCCAGGTCGTCGTCCGACGCCAGGCCCGCGTGATAGAGCCGGATCTCCGTGGCGCCCAGGTCACGCGCGCGTGCCGCGTCCGCGGCGAGCGTGCCGGGGCTGCCGCCCATGCCGGAGACGACGGTGAGGTTGGCGGCGATCACGGCGGAGTCGCGGCGCTGTTCGGCGAAGGGGGTCAGGAGGGCGGGGCCGCCCGCGCAGGGGGCGACCACGCCGTCGGCGACGGACAGGATGTGCGCGGGGTCGACGCCCGGGTTGGCGCCCACGTGGAACGAGACCGGGTCGGCGTGCAGCAGTACCTGGAACCCTTCGGGCGCCGCCGCGCGGACGGCCGCGACGGCCTCCTCCTGAAGGGATCGGGCGGTTGCGTCCCGCCACGCGCGCGTGGCCGCCGCCGGCTCCGCGCCGAGCAGCTTCTCCACCCCGGCCCAGCCGCCGCCGTCCGGCAGGCCCTGCCACACCGGTTCCAGCGCGGTCCGTACGGCCGCCGCGAGGGCGTCGGGGTCCAGGCCGCGTTCGCCGTACCCGGACCGGCAGGAGGGGCAGAAGCAGAGCGACATGAGGTACTGCCCGGCCTCGCCGAGGCCGACCCCGCCGGTCTTGTCGTGGGCGTGCAGATGCTGGAGGCCGTACCAGCCCAGGGACTCCAGCTCGGTGCCGGCCGCGCCGGGCCGTACGGCGGCCTCGGCGGCCAGGTCGACGAGGTACGCGCGCGTGGCGGGCTGCGCGATGCACGGGGCCCACGGGTAGCGGTCGCCGTACGCGTTGACGACGGAGGTGTCCGGATGTTCGGCGCCCAGGCGGGAGTTGTGCGCGAGGACGACCCAGCTGTGCACCTCCAGACCGGCCTGCGCGAGCGCGGCTGCGGCCTCGCCGTAGGCGTCGCCGGGGGCCCAGTCGCCGGCCGGGTGGGGCCGCAGGGCGCGGCCGTCCCAGCGGCCGTCCACCGGGTACAGCACGGCCGCGTGTTCGGCGGTGACGATGCGGTGGCGGGGGTGGCGCGGGGTCAGGGCGCGGGTGGAGTGGTAGGCGGCGGCCAGGGTGACCTGCCCGACACCGAGGGCGGCGATGCGGCCGGGGGCCCGCGGGTCGCCGTTCACGTCCCAGGGGTAGACGAACGCCGACGCCTTCACGCGTCCTCCTCCAGCAGTGCGTAGCCGCGCTCGATCAGCTGCGCGAGCTGCTTGACATGGTCCTCGCCGGGCTCGTGCAGCGGGGGCCGCACCTCGCCCACGTCGAGGCCGCGCAGCCGTACACCCGCCTTGACGAGGGAGACAGCGTAGCCGCGGCCCTGGGCGCGCAGTTCGACGAAGGGGCGGTAGAAGCCGTCGAGGAGGCGGTGCGTGGTGCTCTCGTCGCCGGTGGCGAGCGCCCGGTGGAAGGCGAGGGCGATCTCGGGGGCGAAACAGAACACGGCGGAGGAGTAGAGGGTGACGCCGATGGCGGCGTAGGCGAGCTGGGTCTGCTCGGCGGTCGGCAGGCCGTTGAAGTAGAGGAAGTCGCCGGGGGCGTCGGTGCGGACGGCGCTGACGATGCGCTGCATGAGGTCGAGGTCGCCGAGCCCGTCCTTGAGCCCGATGATCCCGTCCGTGCGGGCGAGTCCGACGACCGTCTCGGGGGTGAGGACGGCGTTGTCGCGCTGGTAGACGATCACCGGGAGCGGGGTCGCGGCGGCCACCTCCCGGTAGTGCCGCAGCAGCCCCTCCTGGCCTGCGATCACCAGGTACGGCGGCATCGCGAGCAGCCCGTCGGCGCCGGCGGCGTGCGCGAGGCGCGCGTAGCGCACGGCGAGCGCGGTCCCGTAGCCGGCGCCTGCGACGACGGGCACGCGCCCTGCCGTCTCCTCCACCGCCGCCGCCACGCAGGTCTCGAACTCCTCGGGGGTGAGCGCGTGGAACTCGCCGGTGCCGCAGCAGGCGAAGACCGCCGCCGCCCCGGCGTCGATCCCGCGCCGGACGTGCGCGCGGAAGGTGTCGAGGTCGAGGGAGCCGTCCGGGCCGTAGGCGGTGACGGGGAAGAACAGCGGTCCGGTGGGGACGCGCAGACGTTCGGCGAGCGGGGCTGGCGTCACGGGCTCTCCCTGGGACGACGCGTGCGTTCTTCTGACTAATGTCCACATCTATGAACGGACTCACCCTATGAAGGCCCCTGAGCCCCGGTCAAGCGGGCAAACCACCAGACGGGGGCGGATTCCCCGGCTCCGCGAGACACTTGACGCGGCAGGCGGGAGATCCTTAGCGTGTCCACGCATGTGAATAACGTCCATGAATACGGCCGCGGGGGCACTCGCATGCCGCACCCGCCACACCTGCCGACTCCGTCGGCCCCGCTGCTCCGCCGCCCCCGTCTGGTGG
>NZ_MUBA01000156.1 GCF_002154575.1 Streptomyces bobili | reverse complement strand
CGCCCGCAAGGTCGCCGCCGACTACCGCGACCGCACCGGCGCCCCGATCGACACCGACACCCTCCGCGCCCGCCTCGGCGTCCCGCCCCACCTCGCCGACGCCATCGCCGCCCAGCTCGCCTGACCCGGAAGGAAGCCCAGATGACCTCCGACCCCGCCGACCTGACCACCGCCGACTACCTCGACGGCGCCCGCGAGATGACCGCCGCCGCCCGGCCCTACCTCGCCCACCTGCTCGCCGAGGAAGCCGCCCAGCGCACCACCGACCCGGCCACAGCCGCCGGTATCCGCGCCAGCTTCCCCGACCCCACCACCACCCGGAAGGAGAGCAACTGACATGCCCGCCCGCGACAACTTCCACTCCGTGATGCGCATCGGCCCCGTGCAGATCGGCACCCACCGCGACCGCCACGGCCACACCAAGCACGCCGCCGTCTGCACCGCCGACCGCTGCGGCTGGTCCGCCGACTACTCCAGCCAGAGCGCCGCCCAGCTCGCCGCCCGCACCCACCGCTGCCGCGTCCGCTAGGAGACACCGCCATGCAGGTCCCCCTCTGGTTCGCCCTCGCAGTCGTCGGCTACCTCGGCGTCAAGTTCCTCCGCCCGCCCTGGTGGCTCATCGCAGTCCTGCTCCTCGGCGGCTACCTCCTCGCCGACAGCGTCCTGGCCCCCGCCATCGACACCGCCCTCACCAAGTAACCGAGAAGGGAGAACCGCCATGCTCCGCCCGAAGATCCCCACCATGCCCACCCCGACTGGGCTCGTCACTCCGCCCGCCGTCGTCGAGCCGACCACCGTGGTCCAGCACCACCAGGCGCCCGCCCCGGCCCCGGCTGCGTCGACCCGCCCGACGATCCAGCTCACCCCCGGCACAGTCCTCGCCCTGGTCGGCGCTGGTACGGCCGTGGTCCTGGTCGTCGGCGCCGTCCTCGTCTCGATGCTCCTGGCCGTCGCCGTCACTGGCGTATCCGTCGCGGTCTGCGCCGTGGTGATCCGCTCTCTGATCAACACCGACCTCAAGCGTCGCTGAACGGTCCCAGGGGCGACGCACAAGCCGCCAAGCACGCCGCCGCTCCTGGAACCGGGTTCCGCCCACACCAACCGCCATCGCCAAGGGACAACGCCATGGACCTGCACATAGCCGCGAGCATCGTGCCGTTACTCGGCTGGGCCGTGCACGGCGGCATCCTCACCCGCCGTCTCGCCTGTGCCCGCCGCGACCCGCTCACCGGCCTGCACACCCGCGCCGGATGGACCGCCCGCGCCGAACACCTCATCCGCCGGCACCCGAACGCCGCCGTGCTCCTGGTCGACCTCGACCACTTCAAGAACCTCAACGACACCCACGGCCACGCCGCCGGGGACGCCGCCCTCGTCGCCACCGCCGACCGGCTACGCGCCTGGTGCGGACACAACGGCACCGCCGGACGCCTGGGCGGGGACGAATTCGTCGCCATAATCCGGGACCTGGCCGCCGCCGACCTCGACGCGCTCACCGCCGCACTGCACCGGCCGCTGTCCTACGACGGGACGTTCCTCCCGCTGGCGGCCTCGGTCGGCGTCTGCCCCGTCGCGGAACTGGCACTGCCGCTCCTCACGGACGCGCTCACCGCCGCCGACGCGGCCATGTACGCGACCAAAGGCCGCACCCGCAGGGGCTCCCGCACCACTCGCTGAAAGGCCACCGGGTGGCGCACAAGCCGCCAAGCACGCCGCCACCCGGGGCCGTTCCTTCCAACCGCAATCGAAAGGAACCACCATCATGGCCCACCACACGCCGCCCCCGCCGAGGATCTGCCCGGCCTGCGACGGCTTCGCCTCCGTCGCCGTCACCCTCGGCGGCCGTGACCACCGTGGCCACCTGCGCACCATCACCGCGCACTGCCCGGCCTGCCAGGGCACCGGCACCGCCACCGTCCGCCGCTCCCCGGAGGGCGCGCGTGCCTGAGCAGCTGCTCGACCGTGCCACCCTCGGCGACCTGCTGAGGGTGGCTTCGGCCGCTGACTACCACCGCTGGCACGAGCAGATCCGCCGTACCGGCGGCTGCGCCGACCCCATCCACCTGACCGGCTGGGTCCTGCACAAGGACAAGACGACCGGCGAGACCCTGCACCACTACTCCACCGAGGGCGAACCGGGCGGACGGCTCCGCCTTGCCTGCGGCAACCGCCGGGCCTCCCGCTGCCCGTCCTGCGCCTGGACGTACGCGGGCGACACCTACCACCTCATCCGGGCCGGGCTCGCCGGGGACGACCGACGCGACATCCCGGCCACCGTCCGCGATCATCCCCGCGTCTTCGCCACCCTCACCGCCCCCTCGTTCGGCCGTGTCCACAACCGGCCCGACCGGGGCGTCTGCCGCTGCGGCACCCGCCACGCCGCCGACGATCCCGTCCTCGGCACCGCCCTCGACCCGGAGACGTACGACTACGCGGGCGCGGTGCTGTTCAACAACCACGCCGGGCACCTCTGGCAACGCTTCACCAACCGGCTCCGCCGTGAGGTCGCCGCCCGCGCCGGCATCACGCAGCGGGAGTTGAAGGAAGCCGCCCGGCTCTCCTACGGCAAGGTCGCCGAGTTCCAAAAGCGCGGGGCCCTGCACTTCCATGCCGTGATCCGCCTCGACGGACCGGACGGCCCCGGCACCGCGCCGCCGACCTGGGCCACAGTCGACCTCCTCAGCGACGCCATCCGAGCCGCCGCCGCGCACTCCTACACCTCGGTCTCCGTCCCGACCGCCGCCGACCAGCCCGCCCGGACCTTCCGCTGGGGCCGACAGCTAGACGTCCGGCCAGTCAAGGCCTTCGGGGACGGCGCCGACATCACCGAACAGGCCGTCGCCTCCTACGTCGCCAAGTACGCCACCAAAGCCGCCGAGAACACCGGCACCCTCGACCGCCGCATCGGCGAACTCGCCGAACTCGACCGCCACGGCGTCCCCGACCACACCCGCCGCCTGATCGAAGCCTGCAAGCTGCTCGACCCGCTCTACCCGGACCGGCGCCTGTGGGCCTGGGCGCACATGCTCGGCTTCCGCGGCCACTTCTCCTCGAAGTCCCGCCGCTACTCCACCACCCTCGGCGCCCTCCGCCAGGCCCGCGCCGACTACCGCGCCGCCCAGGAGCACGCCGCCCTCGGCCTCGAGGACCAGGAGCCGGACACCGTCCTCGTTCTGGCCGACTGGCAGTACGCCGGACACGGCCACACCCCCGGCGAATCCGCCCTCGCCGCCACCATCGCCCGCGACCTTCAACTCAACCGCGAGACCGCCCGCGAGGCCCTACGCGACCTGGCCCTGGAAGGAGCAGCCGCATGACCGTCCACACGCTTCCGGAGCGGTACCTGACCCCGGCCGATGTCGCCGAGCTGCTGGGCGTGCCGGTCGAAACGCTGTATCAGTGGCGGCGGAAGCGCTCAGGCCCTCCGGCCTTCCGCGTCGGCCGGCACCTCCGCTACGACCCCGCCCGACTTCGCGAGTGGGTCGACGTTCTGACTGAGGTGGCCGCCTGATGCCTGGCCACGTGCAGGATCGCTGGTACAAGACCGAGACGGGCCCGGACGGCAAACCTGTGAAGGTGAAGACCGACCGCTACGGCAGCGGCCTGCGCTACCGGGCCCGGTACGTCGGGCCCGACGGCACCGAGAAGAGCCGGTCCTTCCCCGACCGTCAGAAGCGCAAGGCGGAGGAGTGGCTGGCCGAGACGGCGGCCGACATGTCCCGCGGCCAGTACGTCGACCCGAAGGCCGCCCGCATGACCTTCCAGCAGTACGCGGAGCGCTGGATCACCGGGCAGACGACCGACCTGAACACGCGCATCGGAGTGGAGACCCGGCTTCGGCTGCACGCCTTCCCCCGCATCGGGGCGCGTCCGCTCGGTTCCTTCCGGCCGGTCCATATCCGCGAGTTCGTGCGCGACCTGGAGAACGACTCGATAGGCGGCAGCTACGCCCGCAACATCTACGCCAACGTCCGCGCGGTGCTGTCGGCCGCCGTGGACGACGGCCACCTCGCCCGGAATCCGTGCTCGGCGGCATCCGTCCGCCCGCCGGCCGTCTCGGCGGCCCGGGTCGTGCCGTGGCTCCCCTCGCAAGTGACTGCGGTCCGCGACGCCCTGCCCGAGCGGTACCAGGCCATGGTCTCCGTGGGCAGCGGCTGTGGTCTCCGACAGGGCGAGATCATCGGTCTCGCCGAGGACAGCGTGCAGCTCGACGGCGACACGCTGCGGGTCACCACTCAGGTCAAGCAGATCCGAGGCGTCGCGGTCTTCGCTCCGCCCAAGGGCAACAAGGAGCGGGACGTGCCGCTGCCGTCCTCGGTGGCCACCGCCCTGCGCCGGCACATGAAGAGTCACCCGCCCGTGGGTATCAAGCTGCCGTGGGGCAGGCCGGATGGCCCGCTCACCGAGCGGCGTCTGATCTTCACGAACACGGTCGGCGGGATCGTCTGGCGGAGCAACTTCAACGTCCACGAGTGGAAGCGGGCTCTTGCCGCGGCCGGCCTCATCCCGACGCCGGAAGCCGGGAAGCCGTTCGCCTCCGCCCGGCAGCACGGGATGCACGCCCTTCGCCACTTCTACGCCTCGGTCCTCCTGGACGCGGGCGAGAGCATCAAGGCCGTGAGCGAGTACCTCGGCCACGCCGATCCGGCGATGACGCTTCGGGTGTACGCCCACCTGATGCCCAGCAGCAGCGAGCGCGCCCGCCGCGCCCTGGACGACGTCTTCGACATGGCCGAGGGATAGCCCACCTGCACGAGACGGCCCCCGGTTGGCGGCAACACCGCTGATAGGGGGCTTGATCGCGCCCGGGAGACATCAGCTCCCAGATCGACGTCCGAACTCGCCTTGACAAAGTCCAAAATGGACGTGACAATGTCCCTACACTCCTCCTCGAGACGATGGGACTCAGATGACCACTTACGCCTTCTGGAACAACAAGGGTGGCACCGGCAAGACGAGCCTGTGCTTCCAGACGCTCTCGCTCTACGCACACGAGAACCCCCACGAGCGCATCCTTGTCCTCGACGTCTGTCCGCAGGCGAACCTTTCCGAGCTGTTGTACGGGGGATTGGCCTTCCGCGGCAGCGAAGTCCTGCTTGCACGGCAGGGGGAGCAGAGGCGTCGCACGATCGGCGGGTACTTCGAGTTGCGACTGTCCTCCCCGTACGCCCCACCGACCATCGTGGCCGCCGACTACATCTCGAAGCCCAGTCAGTACAACCAGGCGATCCCGCAGAACATCGACCTGATCGCCGGTGATCCGCTGCTAGAGATGCAGGCGACTGCGATGTCCGCGCTGGCGAACACGTCGATCCCGACCACCAACTCGTGGCTGCGCATTATCGACTGGATTCGCGACCTGCTCGACACGGTATCCGGCGAGTACGACACGGTATTCATCGACACCAACCCCTCGTTCTCGATGTACACCCAGGTCGCGCTTTCCGCTGCTGACAGGCTGATCTTGCCCGTGATGGCGGACGACTCGTCGCGTCGCGCCATCCAGAACGCCTTTTCACTGGTCTACGGCCTCAAGCTTCCCTCGGACATCTACACGCAGTACGCCTTCGCCACGCGCCTCCGCGACGCCGGACGGGATCTCCCGGCGGTACACGTCATCGCCAAGAACCGACTCACCCAGTACATGGGGGCGGCATCTGCCTACGCCGCGGTGCTGCACTCGATCGACCGGGACGTCGAAGCACTCATGGCGTCGACCCCCGACATGTTCACCTTCGACAAGATCAAGGATGGCGTCGTCGAGATCCGTGACTTCCAGACCGCCGGCGTGGTTGCGCAGGCACGCGGATGCCCCCTCTATGCACAGAAGCCCGGCAAGCTGGACATCATGGGGCATCGCGTCCAGGTGAAAGCGGACTACCTGGAGAACTGCGTCATCGATGCCAGAAAGCTTGTGGCAACGCTGTAAAAGCGCAGGCGACACCCTTTCGTGTACCAGCGCGGCTCAGGCGCACGGCCCAGACACGGCCCCGCGCCTAAGGGAGGGCCCCGAACAGCACCTTCAGTGCTGGCCAGGGGCCGTTCGCGCCGATTCGCCTGCCAGTTCTCCGGG
>NZ_MUBA01000155.1 GCF_002154575.1 Streptomyces bobili | reverse complement strand
CGACGGCCCGGTCGATGAGGGGCTCCAGGGGGCCCAGTTCGTGCAGGACGAGCAGGACGGTGGTGCCCTGGGCGACCTGCTCGCGCAGGGTCTCGGCCAGCACCTCCTGGCTGGCCAGGTCGACGCCCGCCATGGGCTCGTCCATGATCAGCAGTTCGGGTTCGGCGGCGAGGGCGCGGGCGATCAGCACCCGCTGGTGCTGGCCGCCGGAGAGGGCGTCGACGGAGTCCTTGGCGCGGTCGGCCATGCGGACCAGCTCCAGCGCACGGCGTACGGCCTGGTGGTCGGCCTTGCGCAGGACGCCGAAGCGGGCGCGGGACAGCCGCCCGGCGGAGACGACCTCGGTGACGGTCGCGGGGACGCCGCCCGCGGCCGTGGTGCGCTGCGGTACGTAGCCGAGGCGCCCCCAGTCCTTGAAGCGCCGCCGGTCGGTGCCGAACAGCTCGATCCGCCCGGCGCTCAGGGGCACCTGGCCGATGATGCCGCGTACGGCGGTCGACTTGCCGGAGCCGTTGGCGCCGAGCAGGGCGACGACCTCACCGCGGTGCACGGTGAGGTCGATGCCGCGCAGGACGGGGCGTGAGCCCAGCTCGGCGCGGACACCGCGCAGCGATATGACAGTCTCGGATATGACGGTCTCGCTCTTGGTGTCCATCACGCCCTCCGTGAAGCTCATGTGGTTCCCAGGGCCGTCTGCAGGGCCTTGAGGTTCGCCTTCTGGACCGCGATGTAGTCGGTGCCGCGGGACTTCTTCGTGATGCCCTCGATGGGGTCGAGGACGTCCGTCTTGAGGTTCGCGTCACCGGCGATGGTCTTGGCGGTCTTGTCGCTGACGAGCGTCTCGTAGAACACGGTGGTGACGCCGTCGGCCTTGGCCATCTTCTCAAGTTCCTTGACGCGCGCGCCGCTGGGCTCCGACTCGGGGTCGAGGCCGCTGATGGCCTCCTCGGTCAGGCCGTAGCGCTCGGCGAGGTAGCCGAAGGCGGCGTGCGTGGTGATGAAGACCTTGGTCTTGGTGCCGGCCAGGCCGTTCTTGAACTCGGTGTCGAGGGCGCCGAGCTTGGCGACGAGGTCGGCGGTGTTCTTCTTGTAGTCGGCCGCGTGGTCCGGGTCGGCCTTCTCGAAGGCCTTGCCGACGCCCTCGGCGACCTCGGCGTACTTCACCGGGTCGAGCCAGATGTGGGGGTCCTTGCCGCCCTCTTCCTCGTGCCCGTGCTCGTCCTCGGCCGCGTGCTCGTCCTCGTGCTCGGCCGCGTGGCCGCCGACCTCGGTGCCGTGCTCCTCCAGCGTGGTGAGGGTCGCTGCGTCGATCTTCGTCTTGATCCCGGACTGGGTGACGGCCTCGTCGACGGAGGGCTGCAGGCCCTTGAGGTAGAGGGCCGCGTCGGACTTCTCGAGCTGGGTGCGCTGCTGGGCGCTGATCTCCAGGTCGTGCGGTTCCTGGCCGGGCTCGGTGAGGCTGGTGACGCTCACGTGGTCGCCGCCGATCTGCTCGGCGAGGTAGGCCATCGGGTAGAACGACGCGACGACGTCGAACTTGTCCGTGCCGCCGGCGGCAGCGCTGTCGGTCGAGCAGGCGGAGAGGGTCCCGAGACCGAGGGCGGTGACAGCCGCGACGGCTATCCCGGATATGTGGTGTCGTCGTACGTTCATGACAGTCATTTTCAACAAATATGGAAACCGTTGTCAACAAAGCCGGGGGTAAGACCTGAGGTAAGGACTGCGTAAGGGCGCCTCGGGGTCCTCGGGGGCCCGTGGATGGGCACCGATTTGGTTGAGGGGGAGGCGTCGCCGGTACCCTGAGTCAATTCGCTGGAAGCATCTCGCTTCGTCGCCCGTCGTCGTTATGAAGAGAGCACCGTGGCCGCCGACAAGATCGACACCATCGTCAGCCTGAGCAAGCGCCGTGGCTTCGTATTCCCTTGTAGTGAGATCTACGGCGGCCAGAAGGCCGCATGGGACTACGGACCGCTGGGTGTCGAGCTCAAGGAGAACCTGAAGCGCCAGTGGTGGCGCTACATGGTGACGTCGCGCGAGGACGTGGTCGGTATCGACTCGTCCGTCATCCTGGCCCCCGAGGTCTGGGTCGCGTCCGGCCACGTCGCCACCTTCTCCGACCCGCTCACCGAGTGCACCTCCTGCCACAAGCGGTTCCGTGCGGACCACTTGGAAGAGGCCTACGAGGCCAAGCACAACCGCCCGCCGGAGAACGGCCTGGCCGATGTGAACTGCCCCTTCTGCGGCAACAAGGGCCAGTTCACCGAGCCCAAGCAGTTCTCGGGTCTGCTCTCCACCCACCTCGGCCCGACACAGGACACCGGCTCCATCGCCTACCTGCGCCCCGAGACCGCCCAGGGCATCTTCACCAACTTCGCCCAGGTGCAGACCACTTCGCGCCGCAAGCCGCCGTTCGGTATCGCCCAGATGGGCAAGTCCTTCCGCAACGAGATCACGCCCGGCAACTTCATCTTCCGCACCCGCGAGTTCGAGCAGATGGAGATGGAGTTCTTCGTCAAGCCGGGCGAGGACGAGACGTGGCAGGAGTACTGGATGGAGCAGCGCTGGAACTGGTACACCGGTCTCGGCCTGCGCGAGGAGAACATGCGGTGGTACGACCACCCCAAGGAGAAGCTCTCCCACTACTCCAAGCGCACCGCTGACATCGAGTACCGCTTCCAGTTCGGCGGCAACGAGTGGGGCGAGCTGGAGGGTGTGGCCAACCGCACCGACTTCGACCTCTCCGCCCACTCCAAGGCCTCCGGCCAGGACCTCTCCTACTTCGACCAGGAGGCCGGCGAGCGCTACACGCCGTACGTCATCGAGCCCGCGGCCGGTGTCGGCCGCGCGATGCTGGCGTTCCTGCTCGACGCCTACTTCGAGGACGAGGCGCCCAACGCCAAGGGCAAGCTGGAGAAGCGCACGGTCCTGCGCCTCGACCACCGGCTCGCCCCGGTGAAGGTCGCCGTCCTGCCGCTGTCCCGCAACCCGGAGCTGTCGCCCAAGGCCAAGGGCCTCGCCCAGGCGCTGCGGCAGAACTGGAACATCGACTTCGACGACGCCGGCGCGATCGGCCGCCGCTACCGCCGCCAGGACGAGATCGGTACGCCGTTCTGCGTCACGGTCGACTTCGACACCCTGGACGACAACGCGGTGACCGTGCGCGAGCGTGACTCGATGAAGCAGGAGCGCGTGTCCCTCGACCAGATCGAGGGCTACCTGGCCGCCCGCCTGATCGGCGCGTAAGGCTCCGCCGGGTAGGGCGCGAGGCTGAGGGAAGCCGGCGGGAGACGTTTCGTCTCCCGCCGGCTTTTTGCCGTCTGTGCGGTCCGTCCGCATGTCAGGGCCGGTGGTCCTGCCGCTGGTGCCTGTTCAGCAGCACGTTGGCGTCCGTCTCCGCGCTGTGGTCGTGCCTGGCACGCGCCTCGGCCCGTCGGGTCGCCAGGTCCAGGCGGTCGGCGCAGCCGGGAGCCGGCAGGGGCGGGCGCGGGGCACTGACGCCGACGAGGAACGGCACCTCGGTGCGGGCGCGGTGGTTCGCCGCCTGGACGCCGGCGCTCGGCCTCTCCTGGGCGGTGGCCGGGCGCGGCGCGGTGGGGTCGGCCGGCGGCGTCGGACTGCACGGCCTGATGGACACCGCCGTGACCTTCTACGGCTGTTGGACGGACGCCCCGTGGCCTATGCCGAAAACGACATGCGTGGCGAACTCGTCGAGGAATCAGGCAGGGTTGAGCGCCTGCACCGCACATATGGTGTGGTACGTGACCTGGCGCTGAACCCTGCCGAGTCGCGGACGTTCATCTTGCGGATGTCGGAGGAGTTGCCTTGCCAGCCATCGACTTGAGCCGTGGCACGTGGCGCAAGAGCAGTTACAGCAACTCGGACGGCGGCAACTGCGTCGAAGTCGCCGACGACCACCCCTCCCTCGTCCCCGTCCGGGACAGCAAGGACCCCGCGCGGGGTGCGCTCGTCTTCGACGCGGCGGCCTGGAGCTGCTTCGTCGCTGCCGTGAAGCAGGACTAGGCGCCCGCCGGGTCCACCGTCGCCTGGTGGGCCTCCGCCAGGTGTTCCTCCGCCTTCAGCCAGGGCAGGAACTGCGCTCCCTGGCGCCAGCCGCACGTGTCGCAGCTGATCGTGCGCTGGAGTCCGGCCCGCTGGACCCGCACGACGTGCTCGCGCCCGTGCTGGTCCCACCGGCTCACCTTGCTCGCGTTGATCTCCAACATGCTGCCTCCAGGCTGCGTCGGCCCAGGACCGGACCGACGCAGCAAGGAGTGTGCAGCATGACGAACATCAACGGGGAACCCGCCCCTGTGAATTGCCCGACCCGCCTAGGGGGATCCGAGCCGTGCGCCCGGCCCGGCCGGACCCCCGACCAGGAGAAACCGAGGACTGGCGGGCACATCCGCGGATGAGTGTGCGCGGTGCGGGAACTCGGTCGGTCGGAGAGTGGGCCGATTCCGAGGAGTGAGGGTCATGACCGAGACCGGGCGGAAGCCGAACTCGACGCAGGAACTCCCACAGCCGCTGCGCGCGGCGGCCTCGGTACTGGGCAAGGTGCCCGAGGCCGTGAGCAGGGTGCCCGGTGCCGTGAGCAAGGTGCCCGGCGCCGGCACGGTCGGCCGGGCCGCCGACGGCGCGCTCGACAAGGTCGGACTGGTGTCCCCGCGCGGACGACGGCTCGCCGTCTACACCGGTGCGGGAGTGCTCGGCGTCGCCGGGGTCGTGGAGTGGCCCGTCGCCGTCGCCGGAGCGGCAGTGGCCTGGCTGACCCAGCCGCGACCGCAGCACCGGCCGGAACAGAGGACGGAACAGGGGGCTGAGCAGCACACGGACGGCAATGCCTCCGGGAGCGCGCCCACGCCCAAGGAGCTGGCCACCGCCCACCCCGCCAGGCCGTCGGCGGCCGAGCGGGCGGCGCAGGGCATGCCGGCGGAAGGTACGGCGGCACCGGCCACCCCCTCCGACAGGCTGCCCTCGCACCATGCGGCGGCGCCGCAGCGGGCCGGACGGGGCGCTGAGGGCGAGTGATGGCCACAGGACTCCTCACCCGCCCGACGGCGGCCGTCGCCGGCCTGGTCATGGCCGGCCCACGCCTGCTCGCCCGCGGTACGGCCCCGGCGGTGGGCGTCGCCGCGGGCGCGGTCGCAGGCACGGCCAGGGCCGGCGTACGGGCCGCGGATTCGGCGGCGCGCCTGGCCAGAGCCACCCGCGCCGCCCTGCCGGGCGCCTCCGCCCACTGGCGCGCCGGCCCCCGCACTCACATGGCCCTCCGGGAGGCCGGCCCGCACACTCCCACCACGCCCGCCCCGCACCCCCTCGAACACCGCGCCCGTCACCTGGCCGCCGCGCTCGCCGAGCACCCGGACGTCGCCCTCGCCTACTGGGACAGCGGGCTGGCCCGGCTGGTCGTGGTGGCCGTCGAAGCGTCCGTGAGCGACAGCGTCGTCGAGCGGGCGGAGGCGCTCGCGGAGCGGCACGGACTGGTCCCGGCCGGGGACGACGTGGAGGATCTCGGGCACCCAGGTGACCCCGCCTCGGTGCGGACCGCCGCCGAGACGCTCGCCGCCGACACGGCGGGGGCCGTGGCCGCGCTGGTGGGGTCCGCGATGCGGCTGCCGGCCTCGCCGCGGCTGGTGACCGCCGTGGTCACGCTGCTGCGCGAGAACCCGCGCTTCCGCTCCTGGCTGCGGGCCCGCCTCGGCAACGCCCGCATGGAGGTCCTCCTCGCCGCGGCCAACGCGGCCGTGCACGGCGCCGGGCATTCCCCGACCTCGCTGGTGCTCGACGGGGCGCTGCGCGTCGGCCAGCTGGCGGAGGCGGTGGCGCGGACGGCCGCCTTCGAGACCGTGCACGACGAACTGTGCGCGCCCGACCGGCACAGCGTGCCCGCGGATCCGTCCGCACGACCGCCGCTGCGCACCTCCCCGGCCCAGGAGTACGCCGCCCACGCCTCGGCCGGCAGTGTCCTGGGCGCGGTGGCGGCGCTGCTCGTCAAGCACGACGTCGCGGAGTCGGCGGAGGCGGTCCTCGCCGGTTCGCCGAAGGCGGCGCGCTACGGGCCCGCCGTCTTCCACGCCGTCCTGAGCGGCGCCCTGTCCCGCGAGGGCGTGCTGGTGCGCGACCCGGAGCGGCTGCGGCAGCTGGAGATGGCCGGGACGGTCGTCCTGCATCCCA
Organism: Streptomyces bobili; assembly: GCF_002154575.1. GTDB lineage: Bacteria > Actinomycetota > Actinomycetes > Streptomycetales > Streptomycetaceae > Streptomyces > Streptomyces bobili. The sequence continues at coordinate 272 of NZ_MUBA01000155.1, read as the reverse complement.
GCGCGCTCAGGAAGCCCGGCGCGGGCGCCGACCCCTGGACCGAACCCGTCCTGGACGCGGCCCGCCGGGCCGGCCTGCGCGTCGTGGTCGTCGACGACCCGGCACTGGCCGACTTCACCGGCCTCGCCGACCAGGTCGTGGGCGCGGACCGCCCGTTGAGCGAGGTCGTCGACAGCCTGCGCGGCGAGGGCGGGGGCGGGGTCGTCACCGTCGCCCGGCCCCGCGCGCACGGCGACGCGGACGTCACCGCCGGACTCCTGCGCGGTGACGTC
>NZ_MUBA01000154.1 GCF_002154575.1 Streptomyces bobili | reverse complement strand
GCTGCTGCCAGGGCGACCACACCTGCGTCGTACGGCCCACGAACTGGTAGCCGCCGGGTCCCTCCATGCCGTAGACGCAGAGGTAGGCGCCGCCGATGCCGACCGAGTTCTCGGCCGTCCAGGTGCGGGCCGGGTTGTACTTGGTCGTCACCAGGCGGTGGCGGGGATCGAGCGGGGTGGCGACCGGCGCGCCCAGGTAGACGTCGCCGAGGCCGAGGACCAGGTACTCCGCGGCGAAGACCGTGTCGTAGACGTCGGCCACCGAGTCGAGGCCGTTGACCCGGCGGATGAACTCGATGTTCCACGGACACCAGGGGGCGTCGTCGCGCACGCCCGCCATGTAGCGGGTGATCGCCTCACGGGTCGCCGGATCGTCCCAGGACAGCGGCAGATGGACCGTGCGGGAGGGCACCACCAGCTGGTCCGTCGGCGGCAGGGCGGCGGTCATCTNNGACGATCGCGGGCCGGGGACGGCCGTCCACGTCGGCCGGCACGAACCGCACGGTGTCGCCGGGGCGGAGCTGGCCCAGCTTCCAGCGTTCGCCGCTCAGGATCGTCGCCGGACACACGAACCCGCCGAGCGAGGGCCCGTCGGGGCCGAGCAGCACCGGCATGTCGCCCGTGTAGTCGACGGCGCCTACGGAGTACGGCGTGTCGTGGATGTTGGACGGGTGCAGTCCCGCCTCGCCGCCGTCGGTGCGCGCCCAGCGCGGCTTGGGGCCGACCAGCCGGACGCCGGTGCGGGCCGAGTTGAAGTGGACCTTCCAGTCGGCGGCGTAGAAGTCGCGGATGTCGTCCTCGGTGAAGAACTCCGGTGCCGCGTGCGGGCCTTCGGCGGCACGGATGTCCCAGACGGAGGTGAGGGCGGGGCGGTCGGTGACGGGCGTGGGGGCGCCGGTGACGGCCGTTGCGGTGTGCAGGACGTCGCCGGTCCGCAGCGCCCGGCCGCCGTGACCGCCGAACCGGCCCAGCGTGAAGGTGCTCGCGCTGCCCAGGAAGGCGGGCACGTCCAGGCCGCCGGCGAGGAGGACGTAGGTCCGCAGACCGTGCTCGACGGGCGCGCCGACCTCCAGCAGGGCACCCGCCGGTACGGTCACCGGCTCCCACTGGGCGACCGGTGTGCCGTCGACGGTGACCGCAGCGGGCGCGCCCGTGACGCACACGGCCGTCGGACGGCTGAAGCGCAGGGCCGGTCCCCGGAGCGTGCACTCCAGGCCGGGGGCGCCCTCATGGTTGCCGAGTGCCCGGTTGCCCAGGCGGAAGGAGCGGTCGTCCATCGGGCCGGACGGCGGCACGCCCACCTGCCAGTGACCGGTGCGGCCGGGCCAGTCCTGCACCGTGGTCAGGGTGCCGCCGGAGACGACCTCGATCCGCGGGGTCGGGTCGCGCACCTCGGCGAGGGTGGCCGTGGAGTGGGCAGCCGCCACGAACCGCGGGTCCGCCAGCGCCGCCCGGACCAGACCCAGGTTGGTCTCGATGCCGTCGATCCGGGTCCGGGCCAGCGCCTCGTCGAGGCGGGCCAGCGCGTGGGCCCGGTCGGAGCCGTACGCGATCACCTTGGCGAGCAGCGGGTCGTAGGCCGCGCCGACCTCGGTGCCGGTCTCCACCCAGCCGTCCACGCGCACCCCGGCCGGGAACTCGACCCGCGTCAACAGGCCCGCGCCCGGCCGGTGTTCGCGGCTGGGGTCCTCCGCGTAGAGGCGGGCCTCGACGGCGTGACCGCGCGGCCGGCCGGGCTCCTGGACGACGTCCCGCTCACCGCGGGCCAGGCGCAGCATCCAGGCGACCAGATCGACGCCGTAGATCTCCTCGGTGACCGGATGCTCCACCTGGAGGCGGGTGTTGACCTCCAGGAAGTAGGCCTCTTCGCGGGCGGCGTCGTAGACGAACTCGACGGTGCCGGCGGAGCGGTAGCCGACCGAGGCGCACAACTCGCGGGCACTGTCGGCCAGTTGTCGGCGGACGCGGTCGGGGAGTCCCGGTGCGGGCGCCTCCTCGACCACCTTCTGGTTGCGGCGCTGCAGGGAGCAGTCACGGTCGCCGAAGGTGACGACCCTGCCCTCGCCGTCGCCGAAGACCTGCACCTCGACATGGCGGGCGTCCTCGACGAGACGCTCCAGGAAGACACCGGCCGAGGAGAAGGAGGCGGCGGCCACGCGCTGCACGCGTTCCCAGGCGTCCGTCAGTTCGCCGGCGGAGCGACATGCCGACATGCCGATGCCGCCGCCACCGCCGGTCGCCTTGAGCATCAGGGGATAGCCGATGCCGGCCGCCGCCGACAGCGCCTCCTCCAGGGAGGGCAGCAGGCCCGTCCCCGGCGCCAGCGGCACGCCCGCCGCCTCGGCCGCCGCTCGGGCGGTGTGCTTGGCGCCGAACAGCTCCAGCTGCTCGGGGGTCGGGCCCACGAACACGATCCCGGCATCCGCGCAGCGGCGCGCGAAGGCCGCGTCCTCCGAGAGGAAGCCGTAGCCCGGATGGATCGCGCCCGCGCCGGTGTCCTTGGCCGCCTTCAGGACCAGGTCGCCGTCGAGGTACGACTCCTTCGCGGGCGCCGGGCCGAGCCGTACCGCCACGTCGGCGAGCCGGACGTGCGGGGCGGTGCGGTCGGGGTCGGAGTACACGGCGACCGTGCGCAGGCCCAGTTCGCGGGCCGTGCGGATGACGCGGACGGCGATTTCGCCACGGTTGGCGATCAGAAGGGTGCCGAAGCTCATGCGGAACCCCCTCCGGTGCTCGTCGTGCCGGCGTCCGTCGTACCGGTACTCGTCGTCGTGCCGGTGATCGTCGTCGTGCCGCTGATCGTCATCTCCACGGCCGTCGGCTCGAAGCCGTTGCAGGGGTTGTTGATCTGGGGGCAGTTGGAGACGAGGACGAGCACATCGCGTTCGGCGCGCAGGGTCACCGTCAGGCCAGGAGCGGACAGGCCGTCGACGATGCCGAGGGTGCCGTCCTTCTCGACGGGCACGTTCATGTACCAGTTGATGTTGGACACCAGGTCCCGTTTGCCGAGGCCGTGCCGGGCGCCCTCGGCCAGGAAGTTGTCCACGCACGCGTGCTGGGCCCAGGTGTGGTGGCCGTAGCGCAGGGTGTTGGACTCCTTGGAGCAGGCCCCGCCGACCGTGTCGTGCCGGCCCACCTCGTCCGCGACGACCGTCATCAGCGCGGTGTGCTCGTTGGACAGCAGCACGCTGCCCGTGGTGAGGAAGATGCCGCCCTGGGCGTGGATCGTGTCGGGGGCGCTGTAGCGCACGGAGGTGTCATGGGCGTCGTACACGAGGCAGTCGACGGCCTGGTTGCCGTGCAGGTCGGTGATGGTGAGCGTCTCGCCGGCCCGGACGACGGACGACCAGGCGGCGCGGGCGGGAACGACGGTCCTGCTCATGCGAGCCCCCTCGCGGTGAGGAATTCGGCGGTGTTCAGGAAGGCGCGGCGGCCCTCGGGAGTGGCCTCCCACAGCGGGTCGCCGGGCCGGGTGGGCGCCGCCCGCCAGGCGAGGACCTCCAGCGGGGTGCTGATGTACTCCGCGCGCGGGTCGGCAGGGTGCGCCGCGTTGGCGATCAGCACGGTCACGTCCTGCTCGGCGCGCAGGGTGATGTCCCCGCCGGGGCCCGCCGAGCCGGTGAAGTCGAGGGTGCCGTCGCCCTGGACTTCCACGCCCTGGAAGAAGGAGAGCGAGGGCGGCAGGTCGCGGGGTTCGAGGCCGTTCTTCGCGGCGGCCAGCTTGAACAGCTCGCGGCCGGCCGGGGAGGGGGACTGCGCAGTGCCGTCGCCGTACCGCGCGGTGTTGCGGACCAGGGTGGAGGTGCCGCACAGGGCGTCGTGCCGGCCCGAGGTGTCGGCGACGACCGAGGCCAGCACCCGCCCCTGGTCGGAGAGGAGCAGCACGCCCTCGCCGAGGTAGGCGTTCCACTGGACCTTGACCGTGTCGGCGGCGTTCAGCCGCTCCCAGGGGCGGTCGGCGGCGTACAGCAGCAGGTGCGCGCAGGCGTCGCCGTGTACGTCGGTCAGGCGCAGTTCGGTGCCGCGGGCCAGCACGCGGTGCGTGTAGTTGCCGCCCGCCACCGTCTCGGCCCACACCAGGTGGCCCGCCTCGCAGGGCGGGGCCGGCCAGTCCGCGGCCGGGACGACGGGCATGGTCTCGGTGCGCGTGCCCTCCTGGGCGCGCGCATGGGCACGGGCGCCGTACGGGGTCGCTGTGGCCATCGGGTCCTCCGGCTGGGGGCTGGGGTGAGTTCGCTCGCCCTAATTTCTGTCGCCCGACAGAAATTAGGGGCGCGCCGGGTCACCCCGGTTGCCGCCGGGTTGCCGCGCTGTTACCGCCCCCTCACGGGGGTGTCGTAGGGAGCGCCGGGGGCGGCGCCCCGGTCGCAGTGCAGGGGGCGCTGTCGGCGCATCCCGTCAGGCCGGGCAATTGGCGATCGCCGGCCCGGATCTGCCGATCGCCGGCCCGGATCTGCCGATCGCCGGCCCGGATCTGCCGATCGCCGGCCCGGATCTGCCAGGGCCCCGCTCGGAGCCGACTGTGTCGGACCTTCGCCGTGGTCGCCGTCCCGTCTCTCGGCGGGTCGCCGTCCGGTGCCGTGTGCGAGGATCGAACGCATGGGGACGACCAGTGGGCGCCGAGTCGGCCGGCCGCGTGCCGCGCAGCGGCCCGACAGCGGGCTGGCACCGCGCGCCGAACTGCTCTCGGCCGCCGCGGAGTTGTTCACCACCCGCGGCTACGCGGCCACCACCACCCGGGCCGTGGCCGAGCGGGCCGGCATGCGCCAGGCCTCCATGTACCACTACGTCTCCGGCAAGGAGGAACTCCTCGCCGCGCTGCTGGAGTCCACGGTCACCCCGTCCCTGGCGTACGCCCGCGCCCTGCTCGCGGACGACCTGCGGCCGGCCGCGGACCGGCTGTGGGGGCTGTGCCGTACCGACGTGGAGCTGTTGTGCGGCGGCTCGCACAACCTCGGCGGGCTCTATCTGCTGCCCGAGGTGCGCACCGAGCGGTTCGCCGGATTCCATGCCGTGCGTGCGGAACTGAAGGACTGCTACCGGCAGTTGCTCGCCGCGACCGCCGCCGGTGGCACGCTCGCCAAGAGCGAGCTGGATCTGCGGACGGACCTCGTCTTCGGACTCATCGAGGGCGTCATCCTCGTCCACCGCTCCGACCCCGAGCGCCCCGTCTCGGAGTTCGCCCGCGCCACCGCCGACGCGGCACTGCGCATCGTGGGCGCCTGACGGGACTGAAGCAAATGACGCGACTGACCCGTCGCCCCTGATCCATCGCCCCTGATCAGGGCCCCGAGCCACCCGTCTCGGTGAAGGCTTTCGCACGCCCGTTCGCCATTACGCACCGTGTGCGAACGAATTCCGAGCGTGTGAAACGCCCGAGGTTACTCCAGGTGCTGTCGTGGTTTCAGGCGGTTGCCGAATATGACACGGCGATGATCCGGTCGGACTAAGCTCGCCCGCGGCGCACCGAGTTGAGGCGTATTCGTGCGCTTGTTCCCCAATATCCCGAAGATACCGACAGATCCCCTACAGAGGGTGCCCACATGGTGAGTGTTCAGTCCCCACCCGGTCGGCGAGAACTGGCCTACGCGCGCATGGTGTTGCTGCCGGCGATAGTGATGGCCGCGGCGACCGGTGCGGCCGTCGCCCTGGTGGCGGAGCCGGCCCGGGCCGCCGTCGGCGCCTGCGGAGCCGTCGCCACGCTCCTGGTCATCGTCGCCGGGGCCGAGTCGGTCCGCCGCGGCCGCCAACTCAAGGAACTGCGCGCGGAGAAGGAACGCCGGATCGCCTACCTGGAGCGCCGGGTCGCCGCCCAGGGGGAGCAGAACCTCCGGCTCGCCGACTACATCGTCCCCCAGGCGGTGACCTGGCTGCGCGCCGGGAACTCGCCCCGCGAGGTGATGCTCCACTTCGCCGACGTGGACGCCGAATACCGCGACCTCGACGAGGGTCAGAAGAAGGTGGTCAAGGGGATCCTGGAGACCGTCGACCACGAGGAGGCCCTGCGCGACTCGGCCCAGCGCTCGTTCGTCAGCGTCGCCCGGCGCGTCCAGGCCATCGTGCACCAACAGGCCGCGGAACTCCGGGAGATGGAGGAGGACCACGGCCGTAACCCCGAGGTCTTCGACGACCTCCTGCGCATCGACCACGGCACCGCCCTGATCGGCCGCCTCGCCGACTCCATCGGCGTGCTCGGCGGCGGCCGTCCCAGCCGCAACTGGCCCCAGCCGGTCCCGCTGTACAGCGTGCTGCGCGGCGCCATGTCCCGCATCCTGGAGTACCGCCGCATCCAGCTCGACTCCATCGCCAAGGTCAACATCCGCGGCCTGTCCGTCGAACCGCTGATCCACGCGCTCGCCGAACTCCTCGACAACTCCACCCGCTACTCGCCGCCCACCAGCAAGGTGCACGTCAACGCGATCGAGGTGCAGACCGGCATCGCCATCGAGATCGAGGACGCCGGCGTCAGCCTCAGCGAGGAGGCCCGCGCCAAGGCCGAGCGCATGCTGGAACAGGCCATGGCCGGTGTCGACATCCAGGAAGCCGGCGGCACCCCGCGTCTCGGCCTCGCGGTCGTCGGCCGGCTCTGCACCGCGTTCAAGATGCAGGTGTCGCTGCGCGCCTCGGCCTACGGCGGCGTCCGCGCCGTACTGATCGCGCCGAGCGAGATGGTCACCTCCGACCCGGCGCCCGGCTTCGCCCACGGCATCGGCGCCACCGCCGTACCGCAGATCGACCTGGGCAACCTCGAGGTCGAGAGCCCGAAGCGGCCCCCGAAGAAGCGCCGCCCCACCAACCCGAGGATCCCGGCGGGTGTCTCCCTGGACGACGAGGTGCCCGAGGTCACCGAGTGGACCGACAAGGGCCTGCCGCAGCGCCGCAGCAAGACGACGATCCCGATCAGCCAGCGCTACCGCGAGGCGTACGCAGCCCAGGCCGCCGAACTCGCCGGTGAGCCGGACCCGTTCGCGATGCCGAAGCCGCAGCCCGATCCCGACCAGAAGCGGCAGGAGCCCGGCGTGGCCTTCGAGGCCTTCTGGGAGGGCCTGAAGAAGGAGGCTCCTCCCGGCCACCACCCGACGGACTTCACCCGCAACCCCACCGCATACCTGCACCTGCTCAAGGAAAAGGCCACGCCCGAGGCCGACGACGAAGGGGACCTCACGTGATCCAGCAGCGCCAAAACTTCGACTGGCTGCTCAAGGAGCTCTACGACGGCGTTCCGGGCATCGAGATGATCGTCGTGCTCTCGGCCGACGGACTGCGCATCGCCCGCTACGCCGGTGACCCCGACGCCGCCGACCGGGTCGCCGCCGCCTGCGCCGGCCTCCAGAGCCTCGCCAACGCCGTCGCCCAGGAGATCCACTCCAGCGACGGCGAGATGAACCTGGTCATGATCGAGCTGAACGGCGGCTACTTCTACATGATGTCTGCCGGCGCCAACGCCTACCTCGCGGTCCTCGCCGACGTGCGCTGCGAGGCCGGCCGGATGAGCGGGATGATGCGCGACCTCGTGGTCCGGATCGGCGCCCACCTGACCAGTCCGCCCCGGCGCAACGGGCAGAGCGTATGACTCCTCCCCAACGCCGGCGGCGCGAACCCGACCCGGAACCGACCCCGCAGCCGCCCAAGGAGGGCGAGGGCAAGAACCCCGAGCGGCTGTACATCATCACCGGTCCGGACGGCGAGCGTGCCCCCCTCGACCTCGTCACGTTAATCGTGGCGCGCGCCGAACCGCCCTCCTCCGCCACCCCGGAGCAGTTGGCGGTGCTGCGGATGTGCCGGGCTCCGCTGGCGGTGGCCGAGGTGTCGGCCTACCTCAGCCTGCCGTTCAGCGTGGTGACGGTGCTGCTCACCGAGATGCTGGCGGCCGAACTCGTCCAGGCGCGCGCCCCGATCGTCCGGCAGCACCTTCCCGACCGTTCCCTCCTCGAAGCGGTGATGAATGGACTTCAACGGCTCTGACACCGTCCCCGGCCCACGGGCCGAGGACCATCTGCCGCACACCACGACGGCGGCGGCCAAGATCGTCATCGTGGGCGGCTTCGGTGTCGGCAAGACGACCATGGTCGGGTCGGTCAGCGAGATCAAGCCGCTGACCACCGAGGAGACCATGACGCAGGCGGGTATCGGCGTCGACGACAACTACGGCTCCGACACCAAGACCGCCACCACCGTGGCGATGGACTTCGGCCGCATCCGGATCACGGACCAGGTCGTGCTCTACCTCTTCGGCACACCGGGCCAGGAACGGTTCTGGTTCCTGTGGAACGGCCTGTTCGAGGGTGCCCTCGGCGCGGTCGTGCTGGTGGACACCCGCCGCCTGGAGGTGAGTTTCGAGGCCGTGGGCAGGCTGGAGGAGCGTGGTGTGCCCTTCGTCGTCGCCGTCAACACCTTCCCCGACGGCCCCCGTTACCCGATCGACGACCTGCGGGGCGCCCTCGACCTGCCGCCCGAGATCCCGATCGTGGAGTGCGACGTGCGCCGCCGGGCCTCCAGCCGCGACGTGCTGATGACGCTGACGCGCTTCCTCCACGACCTCGCGCTGGCCGGCAACCTCACCTGAAACCCGCCCGGCCCCCCACCCCC
>NZ_MUBA01000153.1:7350-7921 GCF_002154575.1 Streptomyces bobili | reverse complement strand
GACCGGGTGGGCCTCCAGGCCGGGAGCGGCCAGCAGGTCGGCGATCAGTTCGGGGGATCCGCCGATGTAGGTGCTCACCAGGTCCACGTCGCCGCCCAGGCACCAGGCGCGGTCGTCGGGCCACCACAGGTCGGGCAGTTCGGCGAACTCGTCCAGCTCGGCCGGGGAGGAGCACCTCGTCCCGGCCGGGGGTCTCGAACGACGGGAACCTGTCGAAGTCCCAGCGGCCGTAACCGTTCCAGAGCCCGAACCAGCAGTGCTCCGGGGTGCGGGTGTGCCGGGCCAGGACGGGGATCAGGGACAGGGCGAGTGCGGGCGGGGTCGGCCCTTCCGCGGGATGCTCGTCCCAGACGCCGGGCAGGCCGTAGTCGGAGGCGTTGACGTAGTCGAGGTCCATGCCGATCACCTCGTGCCAGGCGGTGTCGGGCTCCACGACCCTGCCCAGGGCCGCGGCCACCGTGGCCCACCGCACGGGCCGTTCGTCCAGCGAGGCCGGATGCAGCACCCGCGCGTAGGCGGCGAACCCGGGTGCGGCGACACCCGCCACGGTCCCGAAGTCACCGTGTCCGGG
>NZ_MUBA01000153.1:533-7314 GCF_002154575.1 Streptomyces bobili | reverse complement strand
TCCCGGTCGACCAGGGGGAAGTCGTCGTCCCCCGATGGGCTCAGGTGAGGGTACGCGAGGGGGTTCGGGAGGTGATTGTCGTCCATCCCGCCCATCATGCATGCCGTCGGCCGCCACGTCGGATGTTCGATGTCCTCGGTGCCGGGCTCGGCGGGGGGAGAAGCAGCCGACGGAAACGCTTTCGGCGTCGCCGCCGGGGCACCGTTGACGCGCGTAGCGCGGTGCTCCACGCTGTGCACGGGCTGCCGGCGAGACGCCGGCGGCCGGTCGGTACCGGAGTCGACGGTCGGGAGGCCGGGATGTTCAGACGCATGTCACGTCTGCTTGTCTCGTTTGTCATGATCATGGCGGGTGCAGTGATCGGGGTGGGCGCCACCTCGGGCACCGCGCACGCCGACGAGTGCTACACCTGGAGCCGCACCCTGTCCGAAGGGTCCTCGGGAGGTGACGTCACCCAGCTCCAGATCCGCGTCGCGGGCTGGGTCACCTCGGGCGAACGGCTCTCCTACGACGGCCAGTTCGGCGCGCGGACGACCGCCGCCGTCAAGAAGTTCCAGGCCGCGTACGGCCTGACCGCGGACGGTGTCGCGGGACCGCTGACCTTCAGCAAGATCTACGCCCTCCAGGACGCGGACTGCACACCGGTCCACTTCACCTACGCCGAACTCAACAGGTGCAACTCCGACTGGTCCGGCGGAGCGGTCTCCGCCGCCACCGCCAAGGCGAACGCCCTCAAGACGATGTGGAAGCTGGAGGCGATGCGGCACGCCCTCGGCGACGTGTCCGTCACCGTCTCCAGCGGCTTCCGCTCCTACGCCTGCAACAACGCGGTCGGCGGATCGTCCACCAGCCGTCACCTCTACGGCGACGCCGCCGACCTCACCGGCTCCCCGACCCTGTGCCGGCTCGCCCAGCAGGCCAGGACGCACGGCTTCTCGGAGATCCTCGGTCCGGGCTACCCCGGCCACAACGACCACACGCACGTCGCCCTCGACCCGTCGCCGTACTGGTCGGCACCGACCTGCGGCATCTGAGCCGGCCCGGCTCACCGTCCGCGGTGACCGCCCACCATCCGCGGCGACCGCCCACCGCCCGCGGCGACCGCCCACCGCCCGACCGGCGGTCGGGCGGCCCGCGTGGCGCCCCGCTCTCACCCTCCTGACCGCCGCCCCCAGGGGCCGTCGGGCATCAGGTCGCCGAGTACGTCCGGGAGTTGCGGTGGCTCGACCGGGTCCGGCAGCGAGTGCAGCTCCGGCCACGCGACCCAGAGATGCGTGTCCAGGGCTGTCCGCTCGTAGGGGAGGAGACCGGTCCGTACGAGAGACGGCCGCTCGTCCGTGAACAGCGCGAGGAAGAAGTGCTCGGTCCCGACATACCGCTTGCCCTTCCACCACACGTCCCGGTGGACGGGCACCCACCGGTCGACGACCGCGGCCGGATCGAGACCGGTCTCCTCGGCCAGTTCGCGTCGCGCCGCCTCCAGCGGTGTCTCGCCCGGCTCGACGCCGCCACCGGGCGGTTCCCACAGCAGGTTTCCGTCGAAGGGATCACGCCAGCGCAGCAGAAGCACGCGCTGCGCGGCGTCCAGGCAGACGACCCGAGCGGCGCGGCGGTGTGTCGTGTCCACGCCCCGATGGTAGGCGGCGAGGTCTCAGGGGCCGGGTCCCGGGTCGGGACGGACGGGGGCCTCGATACCGGCGCGTGCCGCCTCCAGCTGTGCGGCGAAGGCGATACCGAGGAACAGGGCGATCGCGGTGACATTGGCCCACAGCAGCAGGGCGACGAACGCGGTGAGCGGGCCGTACACGGCACCGAAGGAGTCACTCCTGCCGACGTAGAGCGACAGCAGCCAGGTGGCCCCGACCCACAGGACCAGGTGCACCGCGCTGCCGAAGGCGAGCCAGGTGTAGCCGGGCTGCCTGCGGCGCGGAGACCACCGGAAGACGGCGGCGGACGCGATCCACGCGAGCGCCAGCCCCACCGGGATCCTCAGCGCGTCCCACCAGCGATGCCCGCCGCTGCCGGTGCCGAGGGTGCCGGCGACGGCGTCGCCGAGCGGCCCGCCCGCCACGAGCGCCACGAACCCGAGCACCAGCGGCATGCCGGCCGCGACGGAGAGCAGGAGCGCGCGTCCGTACTTGCGGGGGAAGGGGCGGTCGCGCTCGATGCCGTAGATGCGGTTGGCGCCCCGCTCTATCTGGGCCATCGCGGAGGCGAGGTTCAGCATGGCGAAGGCCAGGCCGAGCCAGAGCGCGAGGGTGCTCCACATGTCGCCGTGCGCGCTGTTCCGCGTCCCGGCGAACGCGTCCTCGACGAGGCCGACGCCGGTACCGGGCACGATGTCGCCGAGGGTCCGTTCGATGACCTGGCCCACGGAGTCGGTGTGCACGGACGTCGCCAGACCCACCAGGGCCAGGGTGAAGGGCACCAGCCCCAGTACGACCTGGAAGGCGAGGGCCCGTGCGTTGGTGAAGCCGTCGGCGTACCGGAACCGGGTGAACGAGTCGACGAGCAGGGGTACGCCGCCGTAGCGGCGCAACGCCGTCAGCGCCTCGTCGCCGGAGAGTTCCGTCCCGATCATGTCCCTGGTCTGCGGCACGTGGACGGCGGTTCCCATCGCGGACAGGCTCCCTGCGCTCGGCCGGAGCTGCCTCCGGGGCTCTGCCTGTCCGACTGCCCCGGACAGGCAGCGACCGTACCTGAGCCGGGACCGGCATGTGCTGTCGGCCCCGGCTCGGGAGAGTTTTCGGAAGGACGCGCGAAGGACTAGTCGACCTTGGCCCAGTCCAGCGTGCGTTCCACCGCCTTCTTCCAGCCCGCGTAGCCCTCCGCCCGCTGTTCGTCCGACCACTGGGGCTGCCAGCGCTCGGACTCCTGCCAGTGGGTGCGCAGTTCGTCGGTGTCGCGCCAGAAGCCGATCGCCAGGCCCGCCGCGTAGGCGGCGCCGAGCGCGGTGGTCTCCGCGACGACCGGGCGGCTGACGGGGACGCCGAGGACGTCGGCCTGGATCTGCATGCACAGGTCGTTGGCCGTCACACCGCCGTCGACCTTGAGGACGTCGAGGTGGACACCGGAGTCCTGCTCCATGGCCTCGACGACGTCACGGCTCTGGTAGCAGATCGACTCCAGGGTCGCGCGGGCCAGGTGGCCGTTGTCGTTGTAGCGGGCCAGACCGACGATCGCGCCGCGGGCGTCGGAGCGCCAGTACGGAGCGAACAGGCCGGAGAACGCGGGGACGAAGTACATGCCGCCGTTGTCCTCGACCGTGCGGGCCAGGGTCTCGCTCTCGGCGGCGCTGCTGATGATCTTCATCTGGTCGCGCAGCCACTGCACCGCGGACCCGGTGACCGCGATGGAGCCCTCCAGCGCGTAGACCGCCGGCTCGTCGCCGAACCGGTACGCCACCGTGGTGAGCAGGCCGTGCTGTGAACGGACCAGCTCGGTACCGGTGTTGAGGACCAGGAAGTTGCCGGTGCCGTAGGTGTTCTTGGCCTCGCCGGGGGCGTAGCAGACCTGTCCCACGGTGGCCGCCTGCTGGTCGCCGAGCACCCCGGTGATGGGGATGGCGGCGCGCAGGGGCCGGGAGGTGCGCGTGACGCCGTACGCCTCGCGGTGGGACGAGGAGTTGATGGTGGGCAGCATGGCGCGGGGGATCCCGAAGAAGCCCAGCAGTTCCTCGTCCCAGTCCAGGGTCTCCAGGTCCATCAGCATGGTCCGGCTGGCGTTGGTCACGTCGGTGGCGTGGATGCCGCCGTCGGGGCCGCCCGTGAGGTTCCACAGGACCCAGCTGTCGGTGTTGCCGAAGAGGGCGTGGCCCGCTTCCGCGGCCTCGCGGACCCCGTCGACGTTCTCCAGGATCCACTGGATCTTGCCGCCGGAGAAGTACGTCGCCGGGGGCAGGCCCGCCTTGCGGCGGATGACCTCGCCCTTGCCCGAGCGTTCCAGGGCCGCGGCGATGGAGTCGGTGCGGGTGTCCTGCCACACGATGGCGTTGTAGTAGGGGCGACCGTTGCGCGGATCCCACACCACCGTGGTCTCGCGCTGGTTGGTGATGCCGATCGCGGCCAGGTCGTCCGGGGAGAGGTTGCCGTGCCGCAGGGCGTTCTGCATCACGGAGTTGGTGCGTTCCCAGATCTCCACCGGGTCGTGCTCGACCCAACCTGAGCGCGGAAGGATCTGGGCGTGCTCCAACTGGTGCTTCGCCACCTCGTTGCCGGCGTGGTCGAAGATCATGAATCGGGTGCTGGTGGTGCCTTGGTCCACCGCGCCCACGAAGTCAGCCATGGGGTGCCGCCTTTGCTGCGGGTGTCGGCGCGCGGGTCGCGAGCGCCGGCGCTCGAGTTGCGGGTGTCAGCGCTCTTGGTCGGGTGAGGGGACACGGCCGGGAGGTTCCGGCTCCGCCGTCGGCAGGAACCGGCCGATGAACGCCTTGTACAGGCCGGCGCCGAGCAGACCGCCGATCAGGGGACCGAGGATCGGCACCCAGAAGTAGATGTTCCCGTACTGATCTCGCCACGCTCCGCCGTAGCCGGTGAAGAAGCTGGCCAGCCGGGGGCCGAAGTCACGTGCCGGGTTGATCGCGTACCCGGCGTTGGTGCCCCACGCCATGCCGATGCCCACGACGATCAGGCCCACGATGAACGGCGCGAGGTTCGCGCCCGGCGGGTTGTTGAGGAGATCCGTGACGGCCAGGATCAGCAGCAGCAGGAGCGCGGTGCCGATGATCTGGTCGCGGAAGGCGCCCCACTCGTGCACCGGCAGGTTCGTGTTGCCGTTGGCGGGCAGTGTGGAGAACACGCCCTGGGTCTTGATGGTGTGACCGGGGTCGGCCTTCGCCAGTGCCTCGGTGTAGTTCCACCGGACGATGAGGGCCGCCACGAAGGCGCCCGCCGTCTGCGCCAGCGCGTACGGCGCGACCTTGCTCCACGGGAATCCCTTGAACGCCGCCAGTGCGACGGTCACCGCGGGGTTGAGGTGGGCGCCGCTCAGCCGGGCCGCCACGTAGACGCCCAGGGTGACGCCGATGCCCCAGGCCCAGGCGATGCTGTCGTGGTTTCCGAGGCCGCCCGGCGGTGTCGTCAGGGCCCCGCCGGCGACCACTTGGGCGACGACGCCGCATCCGAAGAGGATGAGCACCATCGTGCCGGCGAACTCGGCCGACAGTTCGCCGACCAGTCCCGACCTTTTCAATCGCTCAGCCATGGAAGCTCGCTTCCCGCCGGTCGACGGACCGGCTCTCGACGTACCGAGCCCTTCCGCCGTCAGGATAAGTCGATAAGCCCGATATCGCTCGAATGGAGTCCTATGGCCAATATGTGCACTGTTCGACGGTTCGGCGAGGTGTGCCGCGTGGTGGACTCGCTTGTTCCGGATAGGGTGTTTTCATGTGAAATATTGCCTGGTGGTTAGGTCGTGCGGTGGACGCTCACCAGACGGCGGGACCGGTACCGGAACAGCCCTCCACGGCTGTCGGGTACGCGGGTGTGCTGCGCGAACTGCTGCCGATCGCCCTGTGGCGCGAGGACGCGGACGGACGCATCGCGGAATGGTCGCTGGCCGCCCAGGACCTGCTCGGCCACCGGCCCGAGGACGTCCTCGGCCGGCCCGCCTCCGCGTTGCTCGTCCCCGAGGGCAACGGTGAACTCGCCGACCAGCTGACCCGCCGCGTCCACGCCGGGGAGACCGTGGTCGGAACCCTCTGGGTGCGCCACCGCGACGGCCACCAGGTGACGATGGAGATGTGGATCGTCCCCGCCGCCGACGCGCGCGGACGGGCCGGGGCGCTCCTGATCGCCGTAGAGACCTCCCAGGTCCTGCGCATGCGGGACTCGCTCGCGGCCCTGGAGAGCCTCTTCAGCCAGTCGCCCATCGGCCTGGCCACCCTCGGCACCGACCTGCGTTTCCTGCGCGTCAACGACGCCCTCGCCCGGATGAACGGCCTCTCCGCTGCCGAGCACGTGGGCAAACGCCTCACCGAGGTCGTGCCCGGCGTCAACGCCGCGGACCTGGAGTCGACGATGCGCAAGGTCCTCGACCGGGGCACCGCCGTCGTCGACGTCCGCCGTACCGGACGCACCGCGTCGGACCCCCGTCACGACCGGACCTGGTCCTGCTCCTACGCCCCCCTCGTCGACGGAGCCGGCCGGACGCTGGGCCTGATCGCCTCCCTCATCGACATCACGGAGAGCCAGCGCGCCGAGGCCGACGCCGAGCGGGCCAGACGCCGCTTCGCCCTGCTGGCCGAGGCGGGCACCCGCATCGGCACCACCCTGGACCTACGGCAGACCGCCGAGGAGATCGTCCAGATGCTGGTGCCCCAGCTCGCCGACTCCGCCGATGTACAGCTCCTCGAGGAGGTCATGCAGCCCGACGAGTCCGCCGCCTCCACCCAGGGCGTCGTCCGGCGCATGGCCGCACACTTCCCCGACCCCGCCGCGCCCACGGCGAAGCTCGTGCCGGGTACGACGTCGCAGATCCCGCACGGCTCCCTGTACGAGCGGGTCATCACCGAGGGGCGCCCCACGAACCTGTACCGCTCCGACGTCCCGGCACTGGTCACCGACCCCGGCTCCGACGACCTGCGCGAATACCTGATGACCCTCGGCTCCGCACGGCTGATCCCCCTGGTCGCCCGCGGCAAGGTGCTCGGCGCGGTCGTGGTGACCCGGCTGCGCAGCCGCGAGCCCTTCGACGAGCAGGACTGCGTCCTCATCGACGAACTGGCCGCGCGCGCCGCCCTGAACATCGACAACGCCCTCATGTACACCCGCCAGCGCGCGGC
>NZ_MUBA01000153.1:269-464 GCF_002154575.1 Streptomyces bobili | reverse complement strand
GACTGGTTCGACGTCATCGCGCTGCCCGAGGGCAGAACCGGACTCGTCATCGGGGACGTCATGGGCCACGGCATCCACGCCGCGGCGGTCATGGGACAGCTCCGCACGGCCGTGCGCACCCTCGCCCGGCACGACATGCATCCGGCCCGCCTGCTCCGGTCGCTGGACGCCGTCGTGGCCGACATGGGCGAGGAC
>NZ_MUBA01000153.1:0-195 GCF_002154575.1 Streptomyces bobili | reverse complement strand
TACACCGACGGCCTCGTCGAAGACCGCGGCCGGGACCTCGACCAGGGCCTCGACCGGCTCGCCCAGGCCCTGCGGACACCCGGACGGTCCCTCGCGACACTCTGCGACGACGTCCTCGGGCAGATGCTGCCGCACCCCGCGCAGGACGACGTCGCCATCCTCATGGCCCGTCCCCAACAGCCGGACGGCCCCGTC
>NZ_MUBA01000152.1 GCF_002154575.1 Streptomyces bobili | reverse complement strand
TGGTGGTGCCGGGGCGGCGGGGAGTCCCACGACGTCTCCGTCGTGGGAGAGCTGGCCGCCACCCTGCCGGGAAAGCAGCGTCGAGCGCTGCGGCGCGGCGAGCGCGAGCGGGGCGGTCACGCATAGCCGAGGGCCGGACGGGGGCCTGCGGACCGGACGGGCCTTCACCGACTTCACCGGTCAGGCTCCGCGCGTGCGAACCACGACCGCAGCCGGCGTCGCCTGCGCGGTGAGTGGGGAACCAGGGCCGTCGACGGGACCCCCAGGGCCGCCAGCCGCGAACGAGGCACAGCGACGAAGCGTGGCGGCCTGCCGATCGGCCGGGAAACGTTCTGTGCGACGGGCAGGTCGATTTTCCGGGTACGGGGATGGGTAAAGGTCTCCCCATGAGGGACCGTGAAGCAGTCGCCCGGGTGGCGGTGCGGCGGTGTGGTCCGTCGGTGTGCCTCGCGTGCCTTCGCCGGGTGGCCGATGCCCCGTACCGTTGACCGCGGACGGTGTGATTCCTTCGCGTGCTCGCGTCCTCGGGAGGGGGCACCTATGGATCCCTGGCTGCTCTGGTTGACCGTCGCGGGGGTCTTCGCCGTGGCGGAGATCTTCACGCTCACCGCCGCGCTGGGCATGCTCGGCGGGGCCGCACTGGTCACGGCCGGGACCGCGGCCCTGGGACTGCCGGTGCCCCTCCAATTCCTGGTGTTCACCGTCGTTGCCACTCTCAGCGTGATATTTGTGCGCCCCATTGCGTTGCGGCACGTGTTGCAGCCTCAAACGGAGCGATTCGGCATAGACGCGTTGATCGGCAAGTCCGCCTATGTCGTTTCGGAAGTGACCGGATTCGGTGGCAGAGTCCGGATCGAGGGCGAGGAATGGACGGCGCGAGCCTATGACGAGACGTTGGTGATTCCCCCTGGAACGGCCGTGGATGTGATGGAGATCAGCGGCACCACCGCACTCGTCTACCCCCGGGAGTGAACCATGGAAGCTTCGGCGTTCCTCATCGCCGGCCTCATCGTCGCGCTGATCGCGGTCTTCACCGTGGTGAGGGCCGTTCGCATCGTGCCCCAGGCGCGAGCCCGCAATGTCGAACGGCTCGGCCGCTACCACCGGACGCTGAAACCCGGCCTGAGCCTCGTGATCCCTTTCATCGACCGTGTGTATCCGGTGATCGACCTCCGCGAACAGGTCGTCTCCTTCAAACCGCAGCCGGTGATCACCGAGGACAATCTGGTGGTCGAGATCGACACCGTGCTGTATTTCCAGGTAACCGATCCGCGGGCGGCTTTCTACGAGATCGCCAACTTCCTCCAGGCGGTCGAACAGCTCACCGTCACCACTTTGCGCAACGTGGTGGGTTCCATGGACCTGGAAAAGACCCTCACCTCACGCGACACCATCAACAGCCAGCTCCGCGGCGTGCTCGACGAGGCCACAGGGAAATGGGGGCTCAGGGTCAACCGGGTGGAGATCAAGGCCATCGACCCGCCCCAGTCCATCAAGGACGCGATGCAGAAGCAGATGCGGGCCGAGCGGGACAAGCGGGCCGCGATCCTCGGGGCCGAGGGGCAACGCCAGTCGCAGATCCTCACCGCCGAAGGCGACAAGCAGGCCGCTGTCCTGCGCGCGGAGGGCAACCGTACGGCCGCGATCCTCCAGGCCGAAGGGCAGTCGCGGGCCATCGACGAGGTGTTCCAGGCCGTGCACCGCAACGATCCCGACCCCAAACTGCTCGCCTACCAGTACCTCCAGGCGCTGCCGCAGCTCGCGCAGGGGCCGGGCAACAACTTCTGGGTGATCCCCAGCGAGATCACCACCGCACTCGCCGACGTGTCACGGGCGTTCAGCGAGGTGCTGCCCCAGTCGCCGGCCACGCGCGCGAAGGTCTCCGACGACGGGGCGGCCCAGGCCGCCAGCGACGCCGCGCAGGCCGCGGAAGCGGCTGCCGAGGCCCTGGCCGACGCGGCCAAGGCCGACGCCGTCACCCCCAGGGCGCTCCCGGACGACGGGAGCCCCGGAAGCCGGTGACCAGCCTCTCGACGCGGGGGCCCGGCCGGTACGTGTTGCCGGGCCGACCGTGCGGTGGTGGGATGGACGTGCTCTCGCGCCGGACGGCGTCAGGAGGCCGGACGGCTCCGGGAAGCCGGACGCCGCGAGGAGGCGACTGTCGGGCGGAGAGCGCCCTCCCGGCCCCCGACCAGTGACTCGGGGACGACGGCTGGGGCATACGGCCGCCCGTCGCGTCGGGCACCGATTCCCCGTTCCCCGTCCACCGTTCCCGATTCCGGAGATCCTCATGGACACCTATCGAGTCGCGCAGGTCGCCGTCCCGAGCGGGCCGTTCTCCCTCGTCGAGCGGGAGGTGCCCCGGCCCGGCCCCGGCCACGTACGGCTGGCCGTCGAAGCGTGCGGAATCTGCCACAGCGACGACTTCTTCGTGAGCGGCGGCATGCCCGGAGTGCGGTTCCCGCTGGTCCCGGGCCACGAGGTCGCCGGGCGCATCGAGGAACTCGGTGAGGGCGCCGGCGGCAGTGACTGGAACGTCGGGGACCGGGTGACCGTGGGCTGGTTCGGAGGCAGTTGCGGTCACTGCACGCCCTGCCGACAGGGCGACTTCATCGTCTGTGACACGCTCAAGGTTCCCGGCTGGGCCTACGACGGTGGCTTCGCGGAGACGATGATCGCTCCCGTCGACGCGCTCGCCCGGATCCCCGAGGCCCTCAAGGCGACCGACGCGGGACCCATGGCCTGCGCGGGTGTCACGACCTACAACGGGCTGCGGCGCAGTGCGGCCCGGCCGGGTGACCTGGTGGCCGTCCTGGGCATCGGCGGTCTAGGCCACCTGGGGGTGCAGTACGCGGCGGCCATGGGCTTCGAGACCGTGGCCATCGCCCGCGGGCCCGAGAAGGCCGAGTTCGCCGAGCGGCTCGGGGCACATCACTATGTCGACAGCACGGGATCCAGGTCGGTCGCCGAATCCCTTCAGTCCCTGGGAGGGGCCAAGGTCGTCCTGGCCACGGCCGGCAACTCCGACGCCATCGCGGCCACGGTCGACGGCCTGACGCACCGAGGCGAACTCGTGGTCATCGGGGCAACGTCCGAGCCCCTGGGCATCAGCCCCGTCCAGCTGATCATGCGCGGCCGGACGGTGAGCGGTCATCCGTCGGGTACCGCACAGGACGTGCAGGACACCATGGCGTTCAGCGCCCTCCACGGGATCCGTCCGGTGGTGGAGACCCTGCCGCTGAGCGAGGCCGGCGAGGCCTATCAGAGGATGCTCTCCGGCTCCGCCCGCTTCCGTATGGTGCTCACCACGGCCTGACGGACCGTCCTGAGGGTGCTCACCACGGCCCTGACGGACCGTCCTGAGGTGCGTGCCGCACACGCGAAAGCGGATTTCGCGGCGTCGCATAGGCTTGCCCCCGAAGATCCGAAGGCGATGGCTCAGCTCCCGAGACCTGCGGAACTCCCGCTCGTCAGGGGAGTGATGGGCCTGCGCCGAGTGCCGGGCGGGGAGCGGCACGGAACAGGGAGTTGGCGTGGGGGATGCCGCGGTTGGCGCACGTTCCGGACAGAACGGCGAGGAGGACGGCGGGCGCGGGGTGTCGGCGGCCGTAGCGGCCGGCGACAGTGCCGCGGCCCCCAAGCCGAAGAGACGGCGTTCCTTCTGGGCGGAGCTGCCCATCCTGGTCGGCATCGCCCTCGTGCTGGCGCTGCTGATCAAGACCTTCCTGGTGCAGGCGTTCTCGATCCCTTCGGAATCGATGCAGAACACCCTCCAGAAGGGCGACCGTGTCCTGGTCGACAAGCTCACCCCGTGGTTCGGCTCCGAGCCCGAGCGCGGAGAGGTCGTCGTCTTCCATGACCCGGACGAGTGGCTGAAAGGCGTGTCGACACGCGAGCCGAACGCCGCACAGACCTTCCTCGGCTGGATCGGGCTGATGCCCTCGGTCGAGGAGAAGGACCTGATCAAGCGCGTGATCGGGATCGGCGGAGACACGGTCGAGTGCACCGGTACCGGCCCGCTGAAGGTCAACGGCCGACCGCTGGACGAGCCGTACGTCCACGCCGGCGACACGCCGTGCAGCGATGACGCCGGCGGCCGGTTCAAGGTCGAGGTCCCGCGCGACTACATCTGGGTCATGGGTGACCACCGCCAGGCGTCGAGCGACTCGCGGTACCACCGGAACGACAGGCATCAGGGCATGGTTCCGGTCGGTGAAGTCGTCGGACGTGCCGTCGTGAAGGCCTGGCCGATCACCCGCTGGGACACGCTGCCCGTTCCCGACACCTTCGACGGGAACGGGCTGGACCGTTAGGGCCTGCCGTTCAGAACCGTGCGCCGACGTCCGCCCCGTTGCCGGGACGCAGGAACGTGGAGGAGGGGATGGCGCCGGCGGCTGTCCTGGTCCCCGTGATCGTGCCCGGGTTCGTACTGGCGAGTGACCAGGTGCCCCCGAGATCCCACGAGTTGCCATTACCGGCGGAGGTCGAGCCCAGCGAGGCGTTCGTGGCGTTGGCCACCGCGAGGTTCTTGGTCAGCGTGCTGGAGGAGCGGTTGAAGGCGAAGCCGGTCTTCCCGTTGTCCCACGCGGTGCAGCGCTCGATCTTCATGGCGCCCGGGTTGTTGTTGTCGACGAAGCCGCCCGCGGAATTGTCCCAGGCCATGCTGTTGCGCACGGTGTGGGCGGCGGCCACCGCGTTGCCGCCCATCTTGAAGCCGTTGCCGTCTCCCTGGTAGTCGGGCAGGTTCCACCGGTTGAACCCGTTGCCCCAGGCGAGGGTGTTCTCCACGAGGATGGGCGAGTTGTCGAACATCCAGAAGTCCAGGCCGTCGTCCGCGTTGTTCCACAGCCGGGCGCCGCGCAGCACGTTGCCGCTGCCGGAGCCTTCCTTGATGGCCAGGCCGTCGGCGCTCTCACCGTTCTTTCGCGGGTCACGGTTGCCGTAACTGTCCAGATTGAGGATCTGGTTGTTGCTGGAGGCCCCCTGGAGGTGGAAACCGGATTCGTAGTTGTCTCGGGTGACGAGGCGGTCGAAGACGTTGGAGCTGGTGTCCACGCCGAACACGCCGTAGGGGCCGTGGATGATCTCCAGGCCCGACAACCGCCAGTGCTCGCCCTCGATGTGGACCGCGCCGCGTCCGGCGCGGGGGATGCTCGAGCCGACCGCACCCGGCGTGTACGGCATGTTCTCGCCGTCGATGACAACGCGCTCGTTGTTGTAGCCGCGCAGGGTGATGGGCTGGTCGGCCGTGCCGCTCTTGAGGAGCTGGATGTTGGTGCTCGGCGCGTAGGTTCCGCCGCGGACCTGGATCGTGGTTCCCGCCTGTGCCAGGTCCACCGCGCGCTGGATCGTCTTCAACGGGGCGGTGATCGTGCCCGGGTTGCTGTCGCTGCCGGTGGCGGCCACGTACAGCTCGGCGGCCAGGAGCTGACCGCCGTCCGCGACGGGGTGCGGCGCCGGGGGTGCGGCGTAAGCAGCGCCCGCGGAGGGCAGGAGGACGAGGCCGGTCAGGAGGCCGGTGAGGCCGGTCGACAGGATGGCGGGTTTCAGGCGCATGGTTCGTCTCCAGGATGCGGCTCTGCACGGGAGGGGAAAGCGCTTTCTGGATGGTGACGGTAGGAGGGCTGCTCCTTGTACGTCAAGGAGACACCGTCATGCAGTACCGCACCCTGGGCCACACCGGTGTACAGGTCAGCTCCCTCGCGCTCGGCGCGATGAACTTCGGCGCGATCGGCCGCACCACCCAGGCCGAGGCCACCGCCATCGTCGACGCCGCCCTCGACGCCGGGATCAACCTCATCGACACCGCCGACATGTACAGCGACGGCGAGTCCGAGGAGATGGTCGGCAAGGCCATCGCCGGCCGCCGCGACGACATCGTGCTGGCGACGAAGGCCACCATGCCGCTGGGTGACGAGCGCAACCACCGTGGCAGCTCGCGCCGTTGGCTGGTCACCGCGCTGGACGACAGCCTGCGCCGTCTCGGAGTCGACCACGTCGATCTCTACCAGATGCACCGCTGGGACCCGACCACCAGTGACGAGGAGACGCTGTCCGCGTTGACCGACCTCCAACGCGCGGGAAAGATCCGCTACTTCGGTTCCTCGACGTTTCCCGCCCACCGCATCGTGCAGGCCCAGTGGGCCGCGCGCGAGCATCACCTGGGACGTTACGTCACCGAACAGCCCAGCTACTCCGTCCTTCAGCGTGGGATCGAGAGCCATGTGCTTCCCGTGACCGAGCAGTACGGGCTCGGCGTGCTGGTGTGGAGCCCGCTGGCCTCGGGCTGGCTGTCGGGCGCGGTCCGCGCGGGCCGGGAGATCACCACCAGCCGCTCGACGTTCATGCCGCAACGCTTCGACCTCACCGTCCCGGCCAACCGGGCCAGGCTCGATGCCGTCGAGCAACTGGCACAGGTCGCCGATGACGCCGGACTGACCATGATCCAGCTCGCGCTCGGCTTCGTGACCGCGCATCCCGCGGTGACCAGCGCCCTCATCGGTCCCCGCACACTCGACCACCTGCACGCGCAACTCGCCGCCGCGGACACCGTGCTCTCCGCCGACGTTCTCGACGCGATCGACGCCGTCGTCGCCCCCGGCACCGACCTGGCCGCCCACGAGAAGTTCGACACCCCGCCCGCGCTGCTCGACCCGGCTCTGCGGCGCCGCTGACACCCGGAAGGACCCCTACTCCATGCCGTACCTGTCCCAACGCCGGCCGAGTTTCGGGATCATGACCGCCCCCATGCAGGTCGACCATCAAGACGTCCTCCGGGTCTGGCGCGAGGCGGACACGATCCCCGAGATCGAGCACGCCTGGCTGTTCGACCACCTCATGCCGATCGGCGGAGACCCGGACGGACCGGCCTACGAGAGCTGGACGCTGCTCTCCGCCCTTGCCGCCCACACCCGACGACTGCGGCTCGGCGTGCTGGTGACCAGCAACCGGTTCCGGCCGCCCGCGATGCTGGCCAAGATCGCCACGACCGTCGACATCGTCTCCGGCGGACGGCTCGAGTTCGGCATCGGCGCCGGTTCACGACCCGGCCACCCCCTCGCCCGGCGCGAGTACGACGCGCACGGCCTGCCCTTCCACGACGCTCCGCACGCCGTGGCGAGCCTCGACGAGGCGTGCACGGTGATCCGGCGGCTGTGGACCGAGCAGGAACCCTTCGACTTCCACGGCACCCACCATCACCTCACCGGAGCGTTCGGCAACCCGAAACCCGTCCAGCGCCCGCACCCGCCGATCCTCATCGGCGGACGCTCGTCGGCGACGCTGCGCGTGGCCGCCGCCCATGCCGACGTGTGGAACATCCCCGGCGGCGACATCGACGACGTCGTCCGCCGCAGCGCACTGCTGGACCGCTACTGCACCGAGATCGGCCGCGATCCCGCCTCGGTCACCCGCTCGATCCACCTCCCCGTCTCCTACGACCGTCCCGGCCTCACCCGCGGCGCGATCGGCGAGGCGACCGACGCCGGCTTCCGGCACATCGTCCTCGGGCTGCCGGCGCCGTATCCCGCCGACGTCGCCCGGTGGGTCACGGACGAGCTGATCAGCCCTCGTGATCAACACGCCTAGGGACCTTCGGCCGGACCGGCCGGACCGGGCCGGGTCATCGCCAGGGGGGCACGAGCAGGTTGTGCACCTCCGGCCCGGCGAAGATCACGGCGTCCGGGTGGCCGAGGTCGATGGCGAGCGCCAGTTCCTCGTCGGTGGGCCAGTTGGCCGCCAGCAGGCCGAGCTGCACCTGATGGCCGAGGCGTATGTCGGGCAGTGTCTGGAGCATGCGCTCCACCGACGTGAAGACGGGAACCGTATGGGGCTGCGGCGGATCGTCGATCACCGGGAGGGTCAGCCGGCCGTCCTCCGGGGAATGGCGGGCGACGAACTCGACCGGCTCCGGAACCAGGATGTCGCAGGCGACGAGCGTGTCCAGCACGGCCCGGTTGTCGGGCGTGCGGTTGAGGTCGCGCAGGGCTTCCTGGGCGGCTGCCACGAGCAGTTCGTCGGGGATGCTGTCGTCGCGCATCGCTTCACCCCATCGTGGCCCCAGCCGGACCGCCCGGACCGCCGGGTGCGCCGGGCGGCGCGTGCCTTCACCCTCCCGGTACCCGTGGCTGGATCCGCCCATGCGGCGTCCTCGTGCGCAACAGGAGTCGGCCGGTGTCGAGGGCGGACGGGCACTGGCGGGCACCGGACGGGCACCGGCGGGACACCGTCGGGGGCCTCGGACGGCAGGTCTCCGTCCCGTCCGGCCGGTGGACGGGACGCGTGTTCCCGGTGACGGGCGTGGGCGGGGTCGCCCGCGGCCGTACGGCGGTTGACGCCATCGGCCACGGGTACCCGGCCGCGCATGAAGTGGCAGCAGGTGCAGGACTCCCCGGACGCGGCCCACGTGGTGGTCCTGGACCCGGGGGAGGAGGCGGTCGCCGCGCTCACCGGATTCGCCCGCGACGCGAAGGACCACCGGCGGACCGCGGTCGACGAGCAGTGCGAGGTGCTGTCGCTGCTCGGGGACGTCGCCGTCGGCGAGTAAGGGCCGACCTCACATCCGCACGCCGTGCCGGCCCTGATCAACCTGCCGCACGGAGCGGCACCGGGGAGCGACTCATGACGTACACGGAATTCCTGGCCGCTGTGCGGGAGCAGGGCGGGTACGCCGACAACGCCGAGGCGGCCCGTGTCAGCGAGGCCGTCCTGAGCACCCTCGGTGACCGTCTGCAGCCGGCCGTGGCCGACCACCTCGCGGATCAACTGCCTCTGCAGATCGGCCGGTTCGTCACCCGGGTGGGAAACACCGGACGGACCTGGGGCGTGCAGGAGTTCGTCCACCAGGTCGCCCGCGCGGCGGCCGACGACGAGGACACCGCCCACCGGCACGCCGAAGTGGTGCTCACCACCCTCGCGGACACCGTGTCGGGCGGCGAGCTGAACAAGCTGCTCAGTCAGCTGCCGGTCGGCTACGCGGCGCTCCTCGGCCGCCCCGAACTCACCTGACGACCACGCGCTGAGGTGCGCCGAGGAAACGCGGCCGACGGAACGGGCAGCGGTGTTCGGGTCAGCGGTTCGGGGCGGCCTCGCTGACGCCGACCATGGCCGCGTGCGAGTCCTCGGTGACGGCGAGGTCGCCGAGGCTGACGATCCCGACCGGGCAGCCGCCGCGCTCGACGACCGGGAGGCGGCGCACGGCGTGCCGCCGCATCAGCTCGATCGCGTGATCCGTGGTGTCGTCCGGCGCCAGGGTCACCACCGGCGGGCGGGTGCACACCGCGCCGACCGTCGTCACGGCCGGGTCGAGACCCTCGGCGACGGCCCGGATCACGATGTCCCGGTCGGTGAGCACGCCGAACAGGTCACAGTCGTACGTCACCAGGACATCGCCGATGTCCTGCTCGCGCATCAGACGGGCGGCGCGTGCCACGGTGGTCATGGGTTCGACGGCGGCCGTGCCGGGCGACATCACGTCGCGTATCTGCCTGGTCATGAGAACCTCCGGGTCCTGCGTCGGCGGCGCATGGCACCGCCCGCGTAACCCACACCGGCGACGGCAAACCGGCGCGTCAGGGCTGGTTCAGGCTGATCCCGTCCGAGCCGTCCCGTCCCGCCGCGGAGTGCCGCCGCCCCCGGCCGCCCTTGTCCAGGAAGCGTCGCAGCCGCGTGTACGGCCAGGTGTTGATCACGTCCTCCTCGGTGAGCCAGCCGCGCTGCGCCGTACCGACGCCGTACCGCATGTGGGACAGGTGGAGGAGGGAGTGGGCGTCGCTGTCGATCGCGAACTTCACGCCGTGCCGCCTGGCCCGCAGGATGTCCTCGTCGCGCAGGTCGAGCCGGTCGGGGTGGGCGTTGACCTCCAGGGCCGTACCGGTGCGGGCACAGGCGGCGAAGACCTCGTCGAAGTCGGCGTCGATGCCTGGCCTCTTGCCGAGGATGCGCGTGGTGGGATGGCCGATGACATTGACGTACGGGTTCTCGCAGGCCCGCACGAGGCGGCGGGTCAGCGCCTCGCGGCCCTGGTCGAAGTGCGAGTGCACCGAGGCCACGCACAGGTCGAAGCCGGCCAGGAAGTCACCGGACCAGTCCACGCCGCCGTCGGGGTCGACGTTCAGCTCCGCGCCGTGCAGAAGGCGCATGCCGCCCCGCTTGCCGAACGTGCGCTCCAGCGCCCGTACCCGGTCGCGCTGGGCCAGCATCCGTTCGTCGGTCATGCGCTGCATGGAGAGGTCAGGCCCGTGGTCGGTGATCGCGTAGTAGGCGTAGCCGCGCTCCGCCGCCGCCCGGACCATGTCCTCCAGCGGGGCGAGTCCGTCGGTGAGGTCGGTGTGGGTGTGCAGGTCGCCCCGGATGCCGGACTCGGTGACCAGGTCGGGCAGTTCGTCGCGCTGCCCGGCCTCGATCTCGCCGCGGTCCTCGCGCAGTGCGGGCTCGATCCATGGCAGGCCGAGGCGGGCGTAGACGTCCTCCTCCGTGGCGGAGACGATCCTTTCGCCGCTCTCGGCGTCGAACAGACCGTACTCGGAGAGCTTCAGCCCCTGGTGCACGGCGATCTCGCGGATACGGATGTTGTGCGCCTTGGAGCCGGTGAAGTACAGCAGCGCGGCACCCCACGAGTCCGGCGGCACCACCCGCAGATCGATCGCCAGCCCTCTGCTCGTGCGCACGGACGTCTTCTTCTCGCCCTGGGCGATGACCTCCGTGACGTACGGCAGCTCGGTGAAGGCGCGCATGAGGGGCGTCGGCCTGTCCGCCGCCACGAGGACGTCGATGTCGCCGATCGTCTCCCGGAAGCGGCGCAGCGATCCGGCGTACGCGCACCGTCGGCAGCCGGTCACCCCGGACAGCGCGGCGACGGTGTCCTCGGCCAGATCGAGGGCCACGTCGAGCAGGACCCGGTCCCCGGAGGACTGCAGGAGTTCGATGCCGTGGAGGATGTTCTCCTCCGTCCTGGGCCCGAACCCCTTGAGATCGCGCAGCCGCTCCGCGTGGATGGCGTCGGCCAGCTCCTCGACGGAGGAGATGCCCAGCTCCTCGTGGAGCACCAGCGCCTTCTTCGGGCCGAGTGTGGGGATGGCGGTCAGCTGCCGGACACCGGCCGGGATCTTCGCGCGCAGCTCCTCCACGGCGGACACGCTGCCCTCGCGGAAGTACTCGACCACCTTCTCGGCGATCGACTTCCCGACGCCCGGGATCTCCTGGAGGCCCTTCGCGTCGAGCTTGTCGACAGCGGCGTGGTGACCGCCGATCGCACGGGCCGCCTTCTCGTAGACGCGTGCCTTGAACGCGTCTCCGCCGGTGATCGAGATCAGGTCCGCGTACTCCTGGAACAGCGCGGCGACCTCGTCGTTGGACCGAGCCACACCACCAGGGTAGGCAGGGGAGCGGGGGGCAAACCCGGCCGGCCGGCCCGATGTGCCCCCGCCGTCCCACGGTCCCGTCGCCGCGCGGCTCTGAACAGTGCCTGTCGCCGCCATGCGGTGAACCGTGCCCGTGCCCGTGACTGTGGAGACGGCCTGGGTACCCGGGCTCGGAGCCGACGGCAGAGCCCGTGTCGGGCACGGTACGGAGAAGCGAGGTGACCATGAAACGCGACGAATTCCTCGCCCGTGTGCGGGAGCGCGGCGAGTACACCAGCCAGGACGAAGCCCAGCAGATCACCGAACAGGTACTCGATGTTCTGTCGGAACGGATCAGCCCCGGCGAGGTGAAGGATCTCGCCTCGCAGCTGCCGGCCCCGCTCGGGCAGAAACTGACCGCGGTGGAGCGCGAGCAGGCGGAGAACTTCGGCATCGAGGAGTTCTACCGCCGGGTGGCCGAGCGCACCGGAGCCCGGCCGCGTACCGCCCAGTGGGACGCGAGCGCCGTGCTGTGCACCGTGGCCGACGCGGTCTCCGGCGGCGAACTGAACCAGGTCGTCAGTCAGCTCCCCTCCAGCTACGCCGTCCTGTTCGGCAAGGCCGACCTGGCGGACTGACCGTCGCTCCTTCCGTCGCCCAAGTCCATGACACCGACCCGGACGGCCCTCGGCGAGGCACAGCGGTTACCTTGGGTTTCCTGAGGAACGGGCCTATGCCCAGCAGCGGCCTCGTGTGGCGTGACGGCGGGAGGAATGGGCCTGTGGGTGAGGTGGAGGCTGTCGAGAGGTTCCGGCGGCGTATCGGTGTCCCCGGACTCATCGACGTACACACGCACTTCATGCCGGAACGGGTCCTGCGCAAGGTCTGGGAGTACTTCGACGCCGTCGGCCCGATGACCGGCATCGAGTGGGGCATCACCTATCGGCACGAGGAGGACGAACGGGTCGCGCTGCTACGGCAGTTCGGGGTGCGCGCGTTCACCGCCATGCTCTATCCGCACAAGGCCGGCATGGCGGCCTGGCTGAACGAGTGGGCCGCCGGCTTCGCGGCCCGCACGCCCGACTGCCTGCACACGGCCACGCTCTTCCCCGAGGAAGGAGTCGCGGAGTACGTGCGCGCGGCGGTCGAGGCGGGGGCGCGCGTGTTCAAGTCCCATGTACAGGTGGGGGCGTACGACCCGACGCACGAGCTGCTCGATCCGGTGTGGGGCATGCTGGCCGAGGCGGGAGTGCCCGTCGTCATGCACTGCGGTTCGGGTCCCGCTCCGGGCAAACACACCGGACCGGAGCCGGTGGGGCGGCTGCTCGCCCGGCATCCGCGCCTGCCTCTGGTCGTGGCGCACATGGGGATGCCGGAGTACACCGACTTCCTGGACCTGGCCGAGCGCTACCCCGAGGTCCGCCTCGACACGACCATGGCGTTCACGGACTTCAGCGAGCGGCTCAGCCCCTTCCCGGCGAGGGAGTTCGGCCGGCTCGCCGATCTGGGGGATCGCATCCTTCTGGGGTCCGACTTCCCCAACATCCCGTATCCCTACGTCCATCAGCTCGACGCCCTGGAGCGGCTCGGGCTGGGTGACGAGTGGTTGCGCGGGGTGTGTTACGAGAACGGGGCGCGACTCTTCGGGCTGTAGGGGGCACCGGATCCGGCCCCGCAGGACCGTGGTCCCCGGTAGGACCCGTGGTCCCCGGCAGGACGGGGCCGCGCCAGGCGGTCAGGCCAGGCCGCCGTTGGCGTACAGGACCTGTCCGTTGATCCAGCGGGCGGGGCCCGCGAGGAAGGCGACGGTCTCGGCGATGTCCTCGGGCGTGCCCAGGCGCTCCAGCGGCGCCGCCTGGGACAGGTTCTCGATCGTGGCCTGGTCCTTGCCGTCCAGGAAGAGGGACGTGGCGGTGGGGCCGGGGGCCACGGCGTTGACGGTGATGTCCTTGCCGCGCAGTTCGCGGGCCAGGACGAGGGTCATGGCCTCGACCGCGGCCTTGCTCGCCGCGTAGGCGCCGTAGGCCGGGAACCGCAGGCGGGTGACCGAGGTCGAGAAGTTGATGACGGCGCCTCCCGCGCGGATCCGCCGGGCCGCCTGCTGGGAGACCACGAAGGTGCCGCGGATGTTGGTGCGGTGCATTCTGTCCAGGTCGTCCAGGTCCAGGGTGGCGATCGGCGAGAGCAGCATGATGCCCGCCGTGTTGACGACGACGTCGATGCCGCCGTACTCCCGCTCGACGGCGTCGAAAGCCTCCGCCATGGCGTTCTCGTCGGCGATGTCACCGCCGACCGCGATCGCCCGGCCGCCCGCCGCGGTGATC
>NZ_MUBA01000151.1:21510-22063 GCF_002154575.1 Streptomyces bobili | reverse complement strand
GTCCGGGGCCGGGGCCGCGCTGCCCAAGGGGTTCCGCAGTGCCGGGCTGGGGTGGCCCGAGCTGGGGCGCATCCCGCATCCGCCGTACCGGCTGCCGCTGCTCGGGGACGTTCTGGGCGCGAGCCCGCGGACGCCGGTGCAGGACTCCCTGGCGTACGGCCGCCGGCTCGGGCCGATCTTCCGGCGGCGCGTCTTCCGCCGGGAGTTCGTCTTCGTCTGGGGTGCGCGGCTCGCCGCCGACCTGGCGGACGAGAAGCGGTTCGCCAAGCACGTGGGGCTCGGCGTCGCCAACCTGCGGCCGGTGGTCGGGGACGCCCTGTTCACGGCGTACAACCACGAACCCAACTGGCAGTTGGCGCACGACGTGCTGGCGCCCGGGTTCAGCCGGGAGGCCATGGAGGCCTACCACCCGATGATGCTGGACGTGGCGGACCGGCTGACCGGTCACTGGGACCGCGCGGCGGCCTCGGGGGACGGTGTGGACGTGCCCGGCGACATGACGAAACTGACGCTGGAGACGATCGCGCGCACCGGTTTCGGACATGACTTCGGC
>NZ_MUBA01000151.1:374-21459 GCF_002154575.1 Streptomyces bobili | reverse complement strand
ACGAGCTGGTGCGGGCCCGCCGGGCGGGTCCCGGAGGCGACGGCGACCTCCTCGACCGGATGCTGGAGACGGCCCACCCGGAGACCGGGGAACGGCTCTCGGCGCGGAACGTGCGGCGCCAGGTCATCACCTTCCTGGTCGCCGGTCACGAGACCACCTCGGGCGCGCTCTCCTTCGCCCTGCACTACCTGTCCCGGCACCCCGCCGTCGCCGCGCGCGCCCGCGCCGAGGTGGACCGGGTGTGGGGCGACGCCCCGGTGCCGGGGTACGACCAGGTGGCCAAGCTGCGCTATGTGCGCCGGGTCCTCGACGAGTCGCTGCGGCTGTGGCCGACGGCGCCCGCGTTCGCCCGGGAGGCCCGCGCGGACACCGTGCTGGCCGGGGAGCATCCGATGCGGCGGGGCGCGTGGGCGCTGGTGCTGACGGCGATGCTGCACCGCGATCCGCAGGTGTGGGGCGCCGACGCCGAGGACTTCGACCCGGACCGCTTCGAGGCGGGGGCGGTGCGCGCGCGTGCCCCGCACACCTACAAGCCGTTCGGCACCGGGGCGCGGGCCTGCATCGGGCGGCAGTTCGCGCTGCACGAGGCCACGCTGGTGCTCGGCCTGCTGCTGCGCCGCTACGAGCTGCTGCCCGACCCCGGCTACCGGCTGCGGGTGGCCGAACGGCTGACGCTGATGCCGGAAGGGCTGCGGCTACGGCTGGAGCGGCGCACCCCGACGGCGGCCACGGTGGCGGAACGGGAGCCGGAGGAGCCCGCCTCAGTCCCCCGCTGTCCAGTGCGCGGGCCGGGCGACTGACCCCGGCAGCCTGGTCCCCGCGCTCCCGCGGGCCGCGGTGAGCTGCGGCTGGGTCAGGAAGAGCACGCCGCTCAGATCGGCGTCGGTGAGGTCGGTGTCGCGCAGGTCGGCCCCGATGAGGTCGGCACCGCGCAGGTCGGCGCCGGTCAGGTCGGCGGCGATGAGCAGGGCTCCGCGCAGGTTCGCGCCGCGCAGGTCGGCGCCCTTGAGGCGGGCGCCCATCAGGTCGGCCCCGCGGTGCTCCTTCCTGCGGCCGGGCCCGCCCGCGCGGGCCAGTTCGCTGGTCCGCAGCAGCAGGGCGTTGACGTCCTCGCGGTGGGCCGGCACGTCCAGCGCGGCGAGTTCCTCCGGGGTGCCCCGCGTCAGTGCGCCGGTGCGCTCCAGGGCCTGGCGCAGCTCGGGGCGGATCGGGCGGGCCGCGGGCACGGCGAGGGCCTCGGTGAGGTACCAGAGCAGTTCCTGGAGGTGCCGGACCACCGGGAAGACCTCCATCATGCGGCGGGCGTGGTCGCGGGGGGCCGTACGCCAGTCCTGGCCGGCGAAGGTGAGCTGCGAGACCTTCTGGCCGGCACCGAAGCAGTCGTAGACGGTGCAGCCGTTGAAGCCCTTCTGCCGCAGCCGGGTGTGGATGCCGCAGCGGTGGTCCTCGGCGAGGTTGGGGCAGGGCTTGCCGGCGTCCTTGTCGAGGGCGAAGTCCGCGGAGCGGGCGAAGGGCAGGGCCACGCAGCACAGTCCGAAGCAGTTGCCGCAGTCGCCGCGCAGGTCGCCGCGGTCCATCGTCTCGTCTCCCATTCCGTCCACCCTACTGACCTGCGGTCCCGGTCCGCGCCCCGGTGCCGGGCGCCGGCGCCGGACCAGAACTCACCGCGGAGTTCGCGGGGCTGTGGGCGTCCCCTCATCCAACGGAAAACAACGTCGGCTATCACGGAGTCAGGAGCCGGTTGCGGCAGAAGCCGCCTGACCGAGGAGCCACGCCATGTGCAGTAGTCACCAGCCACCGTGCCCCACCCCCGAGGGCGCCGGCAGGCACCCCGCCGCCGTCGTCACGGCCCATCCCGAACAGGGGTGGAGCCTGCTGTGCGACGGCACCCTCGTCTTCGACGACACCGGTGAACTCCTGCCCGACGGACGGGTGGTGGATCCTCACCGGGTCCCCGGCCCGCCTGTCGTCGCGGTCTGACTCGCCCCGCGTCCGGCGGCGCCCGCGGATCGGCCCCGTCCTGCCTATCGGGCGAACAGCTCGAAGGCCACGGCCGGGGTGCCGCCGAAGCGCTCCCCCACCGACCGGGCCACCTCGGTCAGGAAGCCCCGTACGTACGTCTCGGGCTCCTCGTCGGTCAACGCCTCGATGTAGGCCCGGTGTTCGAGCAGCGAGGCGACGGCCCGCTCCAGCCCCGCGCTCGCGTCCGCCGCGTGCGTGGGTGTCACGGACCCGGCGACGGCGACCCAGCGGACGCCGTCCCAGGGCTGGAGGCCCTGCTCGGTCAGTTCGGGGAAGATCCAGCGGTTGCCGGCGTCCCCGGCCGCGTCGAGGGTGGCCCGGCCCACGGCCACATGGTCGGGGGTGTTCCAGGCGACGCCGCCCCAGGTGTCCCGGTGGTTCAGGGTGATCACCAGTTCGGGGCGGTGCCGGCGGATGGCCGCGGCGATGTCCCGGCGCAGGGCCGGTCCGTACTCGATCACACCGTCCCGGTGGTCGAGGAACTCCACGGTGGAGACGCCGACGACGGCCGCGCTCGCCCGCTGCTCGCGTTCCCGCAGCGGGGCGCACTCGGCGGGCGCGAGCGTGTCGATGCCGGCCTCGCCGCGGGTCGCCAGCACATAGGTGACCTCGCGGCCCGCGTCCGTCCAGGCGGCGATCGCCGCGGAGCAGCCGTACTCCAGGTCGTCCGGGTGGGCGACGACGGCCAGGGCTCGCCGCCAGTCCTCGGGCATGGGGGTGAGCTGGGGGGTCGTCGGCTCGGTCATGGTCCGTACCCTACGACGCCCCGTTCGGTGTCAGGCCTCGTCGCGGGTGAGGGCCAGCAGCCGGTCCAGGACGCGGGGGCCGCCCGCGCGGACGCCGTCGTGCTCGTACTCGTCGGTGACCCAGGTGCGCAGGCCGCGGATGGCGCGGGCGGTGCGCAGGGAGTGCGCGGTGTCGACGTAGAGGTCGTCGTGGTAGATCGCGGCGGCGACCGGGACCTCGTTGGCGGCGAGGCGGGCCGGGTCGTACAGGGGGGTCCAGTCGGTGCGGGCGGCGAGGAGTCCGGCGGTCTCGCGCAGCGGGCGCAGGGCGGGGTCGCGGTCGAATGTCCAGGGGTGGACGGTCTCGCCGGTCAGCAGCAGCGGTCCGTCGCCGGCGAGGGTCTTGGCCGCGTCGAACTGCGGGAATTCGGCGCGCACCCGCTCCGCCGACCATGCGGTGGGCCGGTCGTCCTGGCCGTAGATCGACTCGTGGACGAGGGCGTAGAGGGGGTGCGCGGCGTACGACAGGAGGCCCTGGACCTCCTCCAGGAAGGCGTCGGAGAGGGCGGGGCCGCGCGGGGTGGGCACGAAGGCGTCCTCGAGGAGGAAGTGCAGCCGGTGGCTGCCCTCGCCGCCGCCGAGGAGGATGCCGAGGCTCTGGAAGGCCTCGGCGCCCAGGCGGTAGCCGCCCGGCAGGGTCACCTCCTGCCGGAGCAGGTGCTCGGCGATCCGGCGGGCGCGCTCGACGTCCTGCGGGTAACGGGCGTAGTGCGCGGCGGCCTTGCGTTCCATGCGCGGGTAGGCGGCCCGGTAGACGTCGTCGGCGTGGGCGTCCAGGGAGGGCAGGCCGCCGGTGATCACGGCCGCGGCGAGCCCTTCGGGGGCGAGGGAGAGGTAGGTGACCGTGCAGAAGCCGCCGAAGCTCTGGCCGAGGACGGTCCAGGGGGCGCCGCCGGTGACCTCGCGGCGCACCAGCTCGCAGTCGCGGACGATGGAGTCGGCGCGGAAGCGGGCCAGGTAGTCGGCCTGTTCGGCGGGGCCGCCGCGCAGCGGGAGCGTCTGGCGGTTGGCGGGTGTGGAGGCGCCGGTGCCGCGCTGGTCGAGGAGGAGGACGCGGTACTCCTTCAGGGCGCGGTCGAGCCAGGCCTGCCGGCCGACGAACCGGTGGGCGCCGAAGCCGGGTCCGCCCTGGAGGTAGAGCAGCCAGGGGAGGTCCTGCCGTGCCTTGTCGCTCGCGACGACCTCGCGGGCGTACAGCTCGATCGTCTCCCCTGCCGGGTCGGCGTGGTCGAGGGGCACGGTGAAGCGGCGGTCGGTGAGGACGACGCCGGGCTGGCGGTAGCTGACGGACAACGTGGGGCTCCCGTGACGATCGGTGTGCGGGCCGCGTCCCAGTTCAGCACATGTCCGGGCGCCGGCGGAGCCCGGGGGATCATGAACGGCTGCTGAACGGCGGGTCAGGCCGCCGCGCTCCCGCGGGTCACCGGGGCTGAACGGCTGGTCAGCGGGAGGACAGGCTGGACCTGCGCACCACCAGCTCCGGCTGGAGCACGACCCGCCGGTGTTCGTGCGCGCGTGTCCCGCCGCCGGGACCCTCCTCGGTCTCCTCCAGGAGCATGTCGGCGGCCAGCGCGCCCATGGTGACGGCCGGCTGGCGCACGGACGTCAGGGGTACGGCCGCGGCGGCGGCGAACTCGATGTCGTCGTAGCCGACGATGGCGAGGTCGTCGGGCACGGTGACGCCGGCCGCGTACATGGC
This sequence comes from Streptomyces bobili, assembly GCF_002154575.1. GTDB lineage: Bacteria > Actinomycetota > Actinomycetes > Streptomycetales > Streptomycetaceae > Streptomyces > Streptomyces bobili. The sequence goes on along the minus strand of NZ_MUBA01000151.1, from coordinate 16,953 downwards.
CTGGAGGACGCCGAGGGCGAGCAGGTCGTTGGCGCAGAACACGGCGGTCGGGCGGTCGGCGAGGCCCAGGAGACGGGCGCCCGCGTCCCGGCCAGCCGCCACGTCGAGCCGCTCGGTGGGCAGTTCGCGCAGCCGGTCGGGGCCGAGGCCGGCCTCGGCGAGGGCGCTCAGGGCGCCGGTGCGGCGGTCGCGGATCTGGGTGAGTCCGGGCGGGCCGCTGACGTAGGCGACGGAGCGGTGTCCGGCGTCGAGGAGGTGGCGTACGGCGAGTGCGCCGCCGGCCACGTCGTCGACGGAGACCGAGCACTCGGTGGTGCCCTCGGAGACCCGGTCGACCAGCACGAACGGGATGCCGTGCCGGCGGAACGCGGCGATGTTGCGGCCGGTGGCGTCGGCGGGGGTGAGCAGCACGCCCCGTACCCGCTGCTCGGCGAAGAGGGACAGGTACTCGGCCTCCTCGCCGGCGCTCTCGGCGCTGTTGCAGACCATCACGCCGAGCCCGGCCTGCCGGGCGGCCCGCTCGGCGCCGCGGGCCACGTCCACGAAGAAGGGGTTGCCCATGTCGAGGACGAGCAGTCCCATGATCCGGCTGCGGCCCGCGCGCAGCTGGCGGGCGGACTCACTGCGGACATAGCCGAGCCGGTCGATCGCGGACAGCACGCGCGCGCGGGTCTCCGTGGCCACGGAGTCCGGGCGGTTGATGACGTTGGACACCGTGCCGACCGAGACTCCGGCGACGCGGGCGACGTCCTTGATTCCCACCGACTGGGCCATCGGGCAGAGACCTCCAGAGAAGCAGGGACGAGGGGCGGCGGGGGGCCCTCACAGTATCGCCATCCCGCCGCTCGTCGGACCGGTCAGGCGGGCAGCCGGAAATCGGCGACGCGGAGCGCCGAGGGGGTCGTTCCGCTCGACTCCTCCTGATACATGACGGACAGGACGCCGTCCTGCGCGATCCGGGTCTCGTCGATGAGAACCTCGCCGAAGGCGTTGAGTCCGGCGCCGTCGAACAGGAGCCTCCAGTCCGTGTGTCCGGAGGCCTTGGAGGCGCCGGCGATGCGGCCGAACGGGAGGATCGCGTAGGCGTTGTCGTACGTGTCGAGGATCAGCCTGGTGCGCTGGCTGGAGTTGAGCGGGAGGGGGATCTCGGTCTTCTGCCAGGCGCCGGAGGCGTTCTTGCGGACGTGGAAGGCGCGGCCGTTCGCGGTGCGGTCGGCCACGTAGTTCGTGGTGCACTGGCCGAAGCGGCCGGGGACGTAGCTGATGATCGCGTGCGGGCGGCCGGCCGAGTCGGTGGTCTGGCTCTCCTGGTTCATCAGGGAGTGGTCCGGGTTGAGCGGGTCGACGACCAGCCCGGCGTCGTTGACGGAGACCTTGTCGGAGCCGCCGGTGGTGCCGACGACGGTGCCCGCGTCGTTGCGCCAGGTGCGGCCGCGGTCGTCGGAGTAGACGTAACCGGTGTCATGGTTGGTGATGCCGCCGCCGTTGCACATGACGGCGCCGTTCTGCTCGCGCCAGGTGAAGAAGGCGTGCAGCCGGCCGTTGCGGTCGTAGTCGATGCCGTGCAGGTACATGTTGCGGGCCGTGCTGGAGCCGTGCTCGCTGGTGTAGGTGCCGGTGGAGGCCGACCACTCGCCGAGGTTGGTCCACTTCGTGCCGTCGTACTCGGCAAGGGCGTTGCGGCCGTTTCCGGAGATGGCGACCCGGTAGCTGAGCTGGAGCCTGCCATCGGGGGTGGAGACGAACTGGGGGTAGGTGAACTGCGAGGTGAGTGCGAGTCCGTCGAGGGTGGACTGGGGTGCGCCGAAGCGGCTCGCGGTCCAGCTGAGGCCGGCCGGGTTGTCGAGGAGGCCGGCCACCGACTTGACGTAGGTGAAGCCGTCGCTGTGCGAGTCCATGTTGAGGTGGAGGCGGCCGTCGGTCTTGGAGAGGCCCATGGAGATGACGTTGTGGGAGTCGTTGTAGCGCAGCGCGTGGCCGACCTTCACGGTGGACCAGGTGCTGCCGCCGAGGACGCGGCGGCCGACGACGGCGGCCCGGTCGGCGGTGTACCAGACGGCGTACTGGTAGCCCTTGTAGGTCAGCAGGGCGTTCTTCTGGAACGAGTTGTTGTTGACCAGGCCGTCGTAGGAGACGAAGAAGAGCGCCTGGTTGTCGAGCGTGGTGGTGGCGGTCCTCGTCACCGAGGGGCCGGGGTCGGCGGCCCGTGCGGTGCCGGCGGCGAGGGCGGGGGTCGCCACGGCACCGGCGAGGGCCGCGCCGAGCAGCGTACGTCTTTTCATCTCGGGGACTCCGTCGTCGTACGAGGTGAACGGGGGAGGGAGGAGCGGTGGTTCAGGCGAGGTGGAAGACCTCGGTGAGCGGTTTCATGGCCTCGTCGGGACGGGCGCCGTCCAGCGATTCGAAGAACGGCGCCATGTCCGCCTGCCAGCGGGCGTTGATGTCGGTGGCCTCCATGCCGGCCTGGGCCGCGGCGAAGTCCTCGGTCTCCAGGTAGCCGACGAGCAGTCCGTCCTCGCGCAGGAAGAGCGAGTAGTTGTGCCAGCCGGTGGCGGAGAGCGCGTCGAGCATCTCCGGCCAGACGGCGGCGTGCCGCTCGCGGTACTCGTCGAGGCGGTCCGCCCGGACCTTCAGCAGGAAGCACACGCGTTGCATCAACACCCCTTGGCCCATCGGTGGTCGAACGGTCAGAAGTTGAACTGGTCGATGTTCTTGGCGTCGAACACGGTCGGCTTGCCGAGGCTGATCACGCCGTCCTTGCCGATGGTGTAGCTGGTGCCGCCGGCGGTGAAGGTCTCGCCCTCGGCGCCGGTGATCTGACCGGAGACCAGGGCCACGGCGGTCTGCGCGGCGAGCGCGCCGAGCTTCGCCGGGTCCCACAGCTCGAAGGCCTCGACCGTGCCGTTCTTGACGTACTTGCGCATGTCGTTGGGGGTGCCGAGGCCGGTCAGCTTGACCTTGCCCTTGTACTTGGAGCCCGACAGGTACTGGGCGGCGGCCTTGATGCCGACGGTGGTCGGGGAGATGATGCCCTTCAGGTTCGGGTACTCCTGGAGCAGGCCCTGGGTCTGCTGGAAGGACTTCTGCGCGTCGTCGTCGCCGTAGGCGACCTTGACCAGCTTGATGTCCTTGTACTTGGGGTCCTTGAGTTCGTCCTTCATGAACTCGATCCAGGCGTTCTGGTTGGTCGCGGTCTGCGCGGCGGACAGGATCGCGATCTCGCCCTTGTAGCCGATCTGTTCGGCGAGCAGCTGCACCTCGGTGCGGCCCAGGTCCTCACCGCTGGCCTGCGAGACGAAGGCGTTGCGGCACTCGGGGTTGGTGTCGGAGTCGTAGGTGACGACCTTGATGTCGTTGCTCATGGCCTGCTTGAGCGCGGTGCACAGCGCCCCCGGGTCCTGCGCGGACACGGCCATCGCGTCGACCTGCTGCTGGGTGAGCGTGTTGACGTAGGACACCTGGCCGGCGGTGTCGGTGCCGCTGTTGGTGCCGACCTCCTTGTAGCTGGAGCCCAGTTCCTTCAGGGCCGCCTCGCCGCCCTTGTCGGAGGTGGTGAAGTACGGGTTGTTGACCTGCTTGGGCAGGAAGCCGACGGTCAGGCCCTTCTTGGTGGCCGCGTTCGGGTCGGCCTTGCCGCCGGAGGCGGCGGCGCCGGTGCTCTCGCTCTTCACGTCCTCCTTGGTGGTGCCGCCGCAGGCGGTGGCGGCGAGGGCGAGGGAGGTGACGGCGGCGAGGGCCGCGCAGGTGCGGCGGAGGGATGACTTGCGCATGGCGGAGGGTCCTTTGCGTGTACGAGGGGCAGCGGGGAGCAGCGGGGAGGTGGTCATGAGGACGGGGCGGATGTCGTGGCCTCGTGAGGAGGTCACGAGGCCGGGGCGGGTGTCTTGCCCGGTGGTGGTGCCGACGCGGCGCGCCGGCCGGCCCGTGCGACCGCGATCTGACGGGCGACCCGGGGGCCGAGCACCGAGAGGACGAGCAGGACACCCGTGACGACGATCTGCGACTGGGCGGAGACGTCCTGGAGGCTCATCACGTTCTGCAGGGCGCCGAGGAGGAAGACACCGGCGATGGCTCCGCCGAGGGTGCCCTTGCCGCCGTCGAAGTCGATGCCGCCGAGCAGGACCGCGGCGACGACGGAGAGTTCGAGGCCGGTGGCGTTGTCGTAGCGGGCGCTGGCGTAGTGCAGGGCCCAGAAGATGCCGGTGAGGGAGGCCATGAGGCCGGTCAGGGTGAACAGGATCAGCTTCTGGCGCTTGACGCGGATGCCGGCGAACCGGGCGGCCTCCTCGTTGGCGCCGATCGCGAAGAGCGAGCGTCCGAACGGCGTGGCGTGCAGGGCGACCACGGCGATGGCGAGGAACACCACGAAGGGCAGGAGGGCCTGCGGGACGAAGGTGTCCCCGATGCGTCCGGCCGCGAAGTCCAGGTACTGGGTGGGGAAGTCGGTGACCGCGTCGGAGCCGAGCACGATCTGCGCGATGCCCCGGTAGGCGGCCATGGTGCCGATGGTGACGGCGAGGGACGGCAGTCCGAGGCGGGTCACCAGCAGGCCGTTGATGAGGCCGCAGACCAGGCCGAGCAGCAGGCAGACCGGGATGATCGCCTCGATGGTCATGCCCTGGTTCCACAGGGCGCCCATCACCGCGCCGGACAGGCCGGCCGTGGAGGCGACGGACAGGTCGATCTCGCCGGAGACGACCAGCAGGGTCATCGGGAGGGCGACCAGCGCGATGGGGAGCGTGTTGCCTATCAGGAAGGACAGGTTGAGGGCGTTGCCGAAGCCGTCCACGACGGAGAACGACAGCAGGAGCAGGACGATGAGGAGGGCGCCTACGACGGTGTCCCACCGGATGGCGCGATTCGCCAGAGACACGGACTCAGGCATGGCGGGCGTTCCTCTTCTTCAGTGCCGACGCCACCCGCAGCGCGACCACCCGGTCGACGGCGATGGCGAGGAGGAGCAGGATGCCGTTGATGGCGAGCACCCAGACGGAGCTGACGCCGAGCGCGGGCAGCACGCTGTTGATGGAGGTCAGCAGCAGGGCGCCGAGGGCGGCGCCGTAGACGCTGCCGGAGCCGCCGGTGAAGACCACTCCGCCGACGACGACGGCGGAGACGACGGTGAGTTCGTAGCCGTTGCCGGTGCCGGAGTCGACGTTGCCGAACCGGGCCAGGTACAAGGCTCCGGCGAGGCCGGCGAGGGCGCCGCAGAAGGTGTAGGCGAGGAGGATCCGCTTGCGGACGGGGATGCCGGCGAGGCGGGCGGCCTCCGGGTTGGAGCCGAGGGCGTACAGCTCGCGTCCGCTGCCGTACTGCTTGAGGTAGTAGGCGGTGGCGACCAGGACGACGAGCGCGATCATCGCCAGCCAGGGCACCGCGGACAGGCCGCCGGAGCCGAAGTCGACGAATCCCTCGGGGAGGTCGGCCGCGGTGATCTGCCGGGAGCCGACCCAGATGGAGTCGATGCCGCGGATGATGTAGAGCGTGCCGAGGGTGACGACCAGGGCCGGTACCTGGCCGAGGCTGACCAGGAGGCCGTTGAGCAGGCCGAAGCCGATGCCGAGCAGGACGGCGAGGACGACCGCGACGACGGGGTTGCCGCCGCCCTGGAGGTAGACGCCGGCGGCGAAGGCGCTGATGCCGAGCGTGGAGCCGACGGACAGGTCGACGTTGCGGGTGATGACGACCAGGGACTGGCCGGTGGCGACCAGGATCAGGATCGTCGCGTTGAGCAGCAGGTCCTTGATGCCCTGCTCGGACAGGAACTCGCTGTTGCCGGCCTGGGTGATGCCGATCATCACCAGGAAGACGAGCAGGATGGCCAGTTCGCGCATCTTGAAGACGCGGTCGACCAGGCGGGTGCCGTCGGCCTTGGACGCCTCGGCGGCGGGGGCTTCGGGAGCGGTCACCGTCATGCGGCGGCCCTCCCCGTGGCTGCGGCCATCACGGTTTCCTCGGTGGCGTCGGAGCGGGGGATCTCGGCGGTGAGCCGGCCCTCGTGCATCACCAGCACGCGGTCGGCCATGCCGAGGATCTCGGGCAGGTCGGAGGAGATCATCAGGACGGCGACGCCGTCGGCGGCCAGCTCGGACAGCAGCCGGTGCACCTCGGCCTTGGTGCCGACGTCGATGCCGCGGGTGGGCTCGTCGACGATGAGCACCCTGGGTCCGGTGGCCAGCCACTTGGCGAGGACGACCTTCTGCTGGTTGCCGCCGGAGAGCGTGCCCACGGTGTCGGCGATCCGGGCGTACTTCACCTGCAGCCGGACCGCCCAGTCGAGGGAGCGGCTGCGTTCGGCGCCGCGGTCCATCAGGCCGGCCTTGACGGTCGTGCGGAGTCCGGTCAGGCCGATGTTGCGCTCGATGGACATGTCCATCACCAGGCCCTGGGCGCGCCGGTCCTCGGGGACCAGGGCGAGACCCGCGGCCATGGCGGTGGAGGGGGCGCCGTTGGTGAGCCTGCGGCCGGCGACCTCCACCTCTCCGGCGTCCCAGCGGTCGATTCCGAACACCGCGCGGGCGACCTCGGTGCGCCCGGCGCCGACCAGGCCGGCGAGTCCGACGATCTCGCCGCGCCGCACCTCGAAGGAGACGTCGGTGAAGACGCCCTCGCGGGTCAGCCGGCGGACGCTGAGGGCGACCTCGCCCGGCTCGACGTGCTGCTTCGGGTACAGCTCGGCGAGGTCGCGGCCGACCATCCGGCGGACCAGGTCGTCCTCGGTCATGCCGTCGAGGGGCTCGCTGGCGATCCAGGCGCCGTCGCGCAGGGTCGTGACCTGCCGGCAGATCTCGAAGATCTCCTCCAGCCGGTGCGAGATGAACAGGACGGCGGCGCCCTGGTCGCGCAGGGTGCGCACGACCTTGAAGAGGCGGGCGACCTCGCTGCCGGTGAGGGCGGCGGTCGGCTCGTCCATGATCAGGACACGGGCGTCGAAGGAGAGCGCCTTGGCGATCTCGACGATCTGCTGGTCGGCGATCGACAGACCGCGCGCCGGGCGGTCGGGGTCGAGGTCGACGCCCAGGCGCCGCATCAGGGCCGCGGTGGCCTCGTGGGTGGCCTTGTGGTCGATGCGGCCGAGGGCCCGCCGTGGCTGGCGGCCCATGAAGATGTTCTCGGCGATCGAAAGGTCGGGGAAGAGCGTGGGCTCCTGGTAGATGACGGCGATACCGGCGTCGCGGGCGTCGCCGGGGCCGTGGAAGACGACGGGCTCGCCGTCGAGCAGCACCTGGCCGGTGTCCGGTCGGTGCACTCCGGCGAGCGCCTTGATGAGGGTCGACTTGCCCGCGCCGTTCTCGCCGGCGAGTGCGTGCACCTCGCCGGCGGACAGCTCCAGGGAGACGCCCCGCAGAGCGCGTACGGCGCCGAAGGACTTGGAGACGTCCCGGAGCGCGAGCACCGGGGCTTGTCCCGTGTCGGACGGGTGGGTCATGGAGGCTCCTCGACGACGCCCGCCGGCGGTCCCTGAGGGCCGTCACGGCGTCGTGAAAGGTTTCAACTGGATTGCCGGGACGTTAGGCACCACGGACATCTCGCGTCAATGGGTCCGTCTCGAAAAGTTTTCGATAGTCGAAGGTCACGCATCGGTCACGGAGAGTGGACCTGGCCAGAGGGGTTGACACACCCCCGGCAGGCTCATAGCTTCCCGTTCTGAATCGTTTCACCCGGAAGCCTTTCCGGAAGCCGTTCAGGTTGTCCTTCCGGACCGAAGTCACAGGAGCCCCAAGTGACCGACCTCGCCGCGGTGAAGGCCGCGCTCAAGACCCAGGCCGTAGAGACGCCGTCGTGGGCGTACGGGAACTCGGGCACCCGCTTCAAGGTGTTCGCCCAGGAGGGTGTGCCGCGCAGCCCGCAGGAGAAGCTCGACGACGCCGCGAAGGTGCACGAGTTCACCGGCGTCGCCCCGACCGTGGCCCTGCACATCCCCTGGGACAAGGTGGAGGACTACTCCGCACTTGCGAAACATGCCGAGGACCGGGGGGTGAAGCTGGGGACGATCAACTCCAACACCTTCCAGGACGACGCCTACAAGCTGGGCAGCGTCTGCCACCCGGAGGCGGCGGTGCGCCGCAAGGCGGTGGACCACCTGCTGGAGTGCGTCGACGTCATGGACGCGACCGGCTCCGCGGATCTGAAGCTGTGGTTCGCCGACGGCACGAACTATCCCGGGCAGGACGACATCCGGGCCCGGCAGGACCGGCTGTCCGAGGCACTGGCCGAGGTGTACGGGCGGCTCGGGGACGGGCAGCGGATGCTGCTGGAGTACAAGTTCTTCGAGCCGGCGTTCTACACGACCGACGTGCCGGACTGGGGCACCGCCTACGCCCACTGCCTCAAGCTCGGCCCCAAGGCGCAGGTCGTCGTCGACACCGGACACCACGCGCCGGGCACCAACATCGAGTTCATCGTGGCCACGCTGCTGCGTGAGGGCAAGCTCGGCGGGTTCGACTTCAACTCGCGCTTCTACGCCGACGACGACCTGATGGTGGGCTCGGCCGACCCCTTCCAGCTGTTCCGGATCATGTACGAGGTCGTCCGGGGCGGCGGCCTCGACGCCGAGGTGGCGTTCATGCTCGACCAGTGCCACAACATCGAGGCGAAGATCCCGGCGATCATCCGGTCCGTGATGAACGTCCAGGAGGCCACGGCGAAGGCTCTGCTGGTCGACCGGTCGGCGCTTTCCGCTGCGCAGGCTGCGGGGGATGTGCTGGAGGCCAACTCTGTGCTGATGGATGCCTACAACACGGATGTACGACCGCTGCTGCGAGAGGTGCGGGAAGAGATGGGGTTGGACCCCGAGCCCTTCAAGGCTTATCGCGCCTGCGGGTGGGCCGAGAAGATCGTTGCCGAGCGGGTTGGAGGGGAACAGGCCGGTTGGGGCGCGTAGGCGTCTGCCGGGAGCTGTAGTTCTCGGGCTGCGGGCCGGATGTGGCTGGTCGCGCCCACGCGGCGGAGCCGCATATCGGCACAAGCCCCGCGCCCCTTCGGGGGCGCTTTCCCTCACCTGTGTTTCAAGAAGTAAGGAAGAGACAGTCATGGCACCCCACCCCGAAGCCGCCGCTCTCGTCGCCCGGTCGCACCGGCTCGGCGCTGATCCCCGGAACACCAACTACGCCGGCGGCAACACGTCCGCCAAGGGCACCGGCGCCGATCCCGTCACCGGTGGGGATGTCGAGCTGATGTGGGTGAAGGGGTCCGGCGGCGACCTCGGGACCCTGACCGAGGCGGGGCTGGCCGTGCTGCGGCTGGACCGGCTGCGGGGGCTCGTCGATGTCTATCCGGGCGTCGAGCGCGAGGACGAGATGGTCGCCGCGTTCGACTACTGCCTGCACGGCAAGGGAGGCGCCGCGCCCTCCATCGACACCGCCATGCACGGCCTGGTGGACGCCGCCCACGTCGATCATCTGCACCCGGACTCCGGGATCGCGCTCGCCTGCGCCGCCGACGGGGAGAAGCTGACCGCCGAGTGTTTCGGGGACAGCGTGGTGTGGGTGCCGTGGCGGCGGCCCGGTTTCCAGCTGGGGCTGGACATCGCCGCCGTGAAGGCGGCCAACCCGCGGGCCGTCGGCTGCATCCTCGGCGGGCACGGGATCACCGCCTGGGGGGATACCGCCGAGGAGTGCGAGCGCAACTCGCTGCACATCATCCGCACCGCGGAGGCGTTCCTGGCGGAGAAGGGGAAGGCGGACCCCTTCGGGCCGGCCGTCGAGGGCTACGGGGCGCTGCCCGGGGACGAGCGCCGGGAACGGGCCGCCGCGCTCGCGCCGTACGTGCGGGCGATCGCCTCGCAGGACCGGCCGCAGGTCGGGCACTTCGACGACTCCGGAGTCGTCCTGGACTTCCTGGCCGCCGCCGAGCATCCGCGGCTGGCGGCGCTCGGCACCTCCTGCCCGGACCACTTCCTGCGGACCAAGGTGCGGCCCCTCGTCCTGGACCTGCCGCCCACCGCCACGGTGGAGGAGGCGGTCGCGCGCCTGAAGGAGCTGCACGCCGCCTACCGCGAGGAGTACGCCGCCTACTACGGGCGGCACGCGCTGCCCGACTCCCCCGCGATGCGCGGCGCCGACCCGGCGATCGTGCTGGTGCCCGGGGTGGGCATGTTCTCCTTCGGCAAGGACAAGCAGACCGCGCGGGTGGCGGGCGAGTTCTACGTCAACGCGATCAACGTGATGCGCGGCGCCGAGTCGGTGTCGACGTACGCGCCGATCGAGGAGTCGGAGAAGTTCCGCATCGAGTACTGGGCGCTGGAGGAGGCCAAGCTCCAGCGGATGCCGAAGCCGAAGGCGCTGGCAACGCGGGTGGCGCTGGTGACGGGCGCGGGCAGCGGCATCGGCAGGGCCATCGCGCAGCGGCTGGTCGCCGAGGGCGCGTGCGTGGTCGTCGCCGATCTGAACGGGGACAACGCGGCTGCCGTCGCCGAGGAGCTGGGGGGCCCGGACAAGGCGGTCGCCGTGACCGTCGACGTCACCTCCGAGGAGCAGATCGCCGAGGCCTTCCGGGCGGCGGCGCTCGCCTTCGGCGGGGTCGACCTGGTGGTCAACAACGCCGGTATCTCCATCTCCAAGCCGCTGCTGGAGACCTCCGCGAAGGACTGGGACCTCCAGCACGACATCATGGCCCGCGGTTCCTTCCTCGTCTCGCGTGAGGCGGCCCGCGTGATGATCGCGCAGGAACTGGGCGGCGACATCGTCTACATCGCGTCGAAGAACGCCGTCTTCGCCGGTCCGAACAACATCGCCTACTCCGCGACCAAGGCCGACCAGGCCCACCAGGTGCGGCTGCTGGCCGCCGAGCTGGGCGAGCACGGGATCCGCGTCAACGGGATCAACCCCGACGGCGTGGTGCGCGGCTCGGGCATCTTCGCGGGCGGCTGGGGCGCCAAGCGCGCGGCCGTCTACGGGGTGGACGAGGAGAAGCTGGGCGAGTTCTACGCTCAGCGGACCATCCTCAAGCGGGAGGTGCTGCCCGACCACGTCGCGAACGCCGTGTTCGCGCTCACCGGCGGCGAACTCACCCACACCACCGGACTGCACATCCCCGTCGACGCGGGTGTGGCCGCCGCCTTCCTCCGGTGACGGCCGTGAAGTCGTACGCCGCGGTCGACCTCGGCGCCTCCAGCGGGCGCGTGATGGTCGGCCGCGTCACCCCGGACTCGCTGGAGCTGGCCGAGGCGCACCGTTTCCCCAACCGGCCCGTGCGCGTGCCGGAGGGGCTGCGCTGGGACGTGCTCGGCCTGTACGCCGGGGTGCTGGAGGGGCTGCGGGCCGCCGGGCAGGTCGACTCCGTCGGCATCGACAGCTGGGCCGTGGACTACGGCCTGCTCGACGCCGACGGGGCCCTGCTGGGCAACCCGGTGCACTACCGCGACGAGCGCACGCAGGGCGTCGCGGAGAAGGTGTGGGCAAGCGTCCCGGCCGCCGAGCTGTACGCGGCGACGGGTTTGCAGTACGCGCCGTTCAACACCCTGTACCAGCTCACGGCGGCCCGCGAGAGCCGTCAACTGGCGCACGCCCGGCGGCTGTTGATGATCCCCGATCTGCTGTCGTACTGGCTGACCGGCGAGCAGGGCACCGAGCTGACCAACGCCTCCACCACCCAGCTCATCGATCCCCGGACCCGCGACTGGTCGTACGACCTGGCCGCGCGGCTGGACATCGACCTCGGACTGTTCCCGCCGCTGCGGCGGCCGGGGGACGCCGCCGGGGTGCTGCGGCCGGCGGTGCTGGAGGAGACCGGGCTGACCGGGCCCGTGCCGGTGACGGCCGTCGGCTCGCACGACACGGCGTCCGCGGTGGCCGCCGTACCGGCGACGGGCGAGCGCTTCGCCTACATCTGCACCGGCACCTGGTCCCTGGCCGGCCTGGAGCTCGACGCGCCCGTCCTCACCGAGGACAGCCGCGCCGCCAACTTCACCAACGAGCTGGGGCTGGACGGCACGGTCCGCTACCTCCGCAACATCATGGGGCTGTGGCTGCTCCAGGAGTGCGTACGGGCCTGGGGCGACCCGGATCTCGGCGGGCTGCTGCGCGAAGCCGCCACGGTGCCGGCCCTGCGGTCGGTGGTGGACGCGGGGGACGCCGCGTTCCTGGCGCCGGGCCGGATGCCGGAGCGGATCGCCGAGGCCTGCCGTGCCTCCGGGCAGCCGGTGCCGGGCACGCCCGCCGAGGTCACCCGCTGCATCCTGGACTCCCTCGCGCTCGCCCACCGGCGGGCGGTCGAGGACGCCCAGCGGCTGGCCGGTCACCCCGTCGACGTCGTCCACATCGTCGGCGGCGGCACCCGCAACGCCCTGCTGTGCCAGCTCACGGCCGACGCCTGCGGGCTGCCGGTGGTGGCCGGCCCGACGGAGGCCGCCGCGCTCGGCAACGTCCTCGTCCAGGCCAGGGCGCACGGGCTGGTCGGTGACCGGCACGCCATGCGCGCCCTGCTGGCCAGGACCCAGCCGCTGACGCGCTACGAGCCGCAGGGCGGGACCGGGCGCTGGCGGGACGCGCAGGCCCGGCTCGCCGAGCGGTGACCGAGTCGGGGCCTGCCCCGGTCCGGCCCCCGGACTACCCTGCACCCATCCGATGATCAACCCCCAAGGAGCCGCGATGCGTGTCGCACTGTTCCTGACCTGTGTCAACGACACGCTGTATCCGGACACCGGCCGCGCCGTGGTGAGACTCCTGACGAGACTGGGTGTCGAGGTCGACTTCCCGATGGCCCAGACCTGCTGCGGTCAGGCCCACTACAACACCGGTTACCGCCACGAGGCCGAGCCCCTCGCCCGCCATTTCTCCGAGGTCTTCGGGGAGTACGAGGCGATCGTGACGCCCTCGGGGTCCTGCGGGGCGATGGTGCGCGAGCTGTATCCGCGGATGGGCGAGCGGGCGCGCGCCGAGGGGCGCGGTGACACCCTCGCCGCGACCCTGGCTCCGGTCGTGCCGAAGACGTACGAGCTGACCGAGTTCCTCGTCGACGTGCTCGGCGTGACGGACGTCGGGGCGTACTACCCGCACACGGTGACCTACCACCCGACCTGTCACGGGCTGCGCGGTCTGGGCCTCGGGGAGCGGCCCCGGCGGCTGCTCCAGGCGGTGAAGGGGCTGGAGCTGGTGGAGCTGCCGGGCGCCGACGAGTGCTGCGGCTTCGGCGGGACCTTCGCGGTGAAGAACGCCGACGTGTCCGCCGCGATGGGCGCGGACAAGGTACGCAACGCCGAGTCGACGGGCGCGGACGTCCTGTGCGCCGCCGACAACTCCTGCCTGATGCACATCGGCGGCACGATGTCCCGGCTCCGCTCCGGTCTGCGGCCGGTGCACATCGCGGAGATCCTGGCGAGCACGGAGGAGGAACCGGCTCTATGAGCGGAACGTATCTCGGGATGCCGGCGTTTCCGAAGGCCGCCCACGAGGCGGTCGGCAACGCGACGCTGCGCGGGAATCTGCGGCACGCCACCCACACCATCCGCGGGAAACGCGCGAAGGCGGTCGCCGAACTCGACGACTGGGCGGAGCTGCGGGAGGCCGGCAAGCAGATCAAGGACCACACACTCCGGCATCTCGACCGCTACCTCGTGCAGTTGGAGGAGTCGGTCACGGCGGCGGGCGGCATCGTCCACTGGGCGGCCGACGCCGACGAGGCCAACCGGATCGTCGCCGACCTGGTGAAGATGACCGGGGAGAGCGAGGTCGTGAAGGTCAAGTCCATGGCCACGCAGGAGATCGGTCTCAACGAGGCCCTCGAAGCCGAGGGGATCCGCGCCTACGAGACCGATCTCGCCGAGCTGATCGTGCAGTTGGGCAAGGACCGGCCCTCGCACATCCTCGTCCCCGCCATCCATCGCAACCGCGGGGAGATCCGGGACATCTTCGCCCGCGAGATGAGCGAGTGGGGACGCCCCGCGCCCGAGGGCCTGACGGACACGCCGGCCGAACTCGCCGACGCCGCCCGCCTGCACCTGCGCGAGAAGTTCCTGCGCGCCAAGGTCGGCGTCTCCGGCGCCAACTTCATGGTCGCCGAGACCGGCACCCTCGTGGTCGTCGAGTCCGAGGGCAACGGGCGGATGTGCCTCACCCTGCCCGAGACCCTGATCTCGGTCGTCGGCATCGAGAAGATCGTGCCGACCTGGCGCGACCTGGAGGTCTTCCTCCAGACCCTGCCCCGCTCCTCCACCGCCGAGCGCATGAACCCCTACACCTCGACCTGGACGGGCACGACGGACGGCGACGGGCCTTCGGCCTTCCACCTGGTCCTCCTCGACAACGGCCGCACCGACACCCTCGCCGACGAGGTCGGCCGGCAGGCCCTGCGCTGCATCCGCTGCTCCGCCTGCCTCAACGTCTGCCCCGTCTACGAACGCGCCGGCGGACACGCCTACGGCTCCGTCTATCCCGGACCCATCGGCGCGATCCTCAGCCCTCAACTGCGGGGCACCCAGAGCGAGATCGACGCCTCACTGCCGTACGCCTCCTCGCTGTGCGGGGCCTGCTACGAGGTGTGCCCGGTCGCCATCGACATCCCGGAGGTGCTGGTCCACCTGCGCGAACGGGTCGTCGAGGGCGGCCCGGTGACCCGCGAGGGCAACAAGGTGGTACTCAAGCCCGCCAAGGGACATGCCGCCGAGCGGGCGGCGATGCGGGCGGCCCGGTGGGCGTTCAGCCACCCCGGCGCTCTGCGCGCCGGACAGCGGCTCGCCTCCCGCACCCGCCGCCTGCACCCACGCTCGCTGCCGGGCCCCGGCAAGGCGTGGAGCGGCACCCGGGACCTCCCGGCCGTGCCGGCGGAGCCCTTCCGCGACTGGTGGCAGCGCACGCACGGCGGAACGGACGGTGCCAAGTGAGCAGCAGGGAACGGATCCTGGGCCGGGTGCGCCGCGCGCTGGCCGACGTACCGGGCGGCGAGCCGTCGTACGAGGAGGCGGTCGGCCGCGGCTATCTGCGCGAGCACGGTGAGCGGAGCATCGAGGAGACGGTGGAGCTGCTGGCGGAGAACCTGGCGGACTACCGGGCGATCGTGCACCGGACCGACGCGGAGGAACTGCCCCTCCTCATCATGCGGTTGCTGGCCGCGCGGGGACCGCAGTACGTGCTCGTGCCGCCCGGCCTCCCCCCGGAGTGGATGTCGGCCGCCGATCCCACCCGGTTCCACGATCGCGCGGTGAGCACGCCGCACGAGCTGGACAAGGTCGAGAGCGTGGTCACCGGCTGCGCGCTCGCCATCGCCGAGACCGGCACCATCGTCCTCGACGGTTCCCCCGACCAGGGCCGTCGCCGCATCACCCTCGTCCCCGACCACCACATCTGTGTCGTACGCGTCCCCGAGCAGGTGGTCTCGTCCGTGCCGCAGGCCATGGAACGGCTGAACCCGGCCCGCCCGCTGACCTGGATCTCCGGCCCCTCGGCGACCAGCGACATCGAACTCGACCGGGTGGAGGGCGTGCACGGACCGCGCACGTTGGAAGTCATCCTGGTCGGCTGAGCGGCCGTCACAACTCCCGCTGCTCCAGGGGGCTCTGGGCCGGACCCTGGATCACCTTGCCCTGGACGTCGAAGCGTGAGCCGTGGCACGGGCACTCCCAGGCCCGCTCCGCGCGGTTGAACGCCACCAGGCAGCCCATGTGCGTGCAGCGCGCGGAGAGGGCGTGCAGCTGTCCGGCCTCGTCGCGATGGACGGCGCAGCGCTCCCCGGAGACACGCACGACCGCTCCGTCACCGGGGGCGATCTCGTCCACGGCCGATCCGGTCCCCGTGGGCAGCCGGTCCCCCACGAAGTGGCGGGCCACGTCGGCCTGGTGCTTGAGGAAGGCGGCGCCCTCGCGCACGACGGAGGCGATACGGCGCGGGTCGTAGAGGTCGTTCCAGGGGCAGGCGTGTCCGGTGATGCGGTCGCTGAGCATCCGGCCCGCCATGATGCCGCTGCTGAGGCCCCAGCCGCCGAAGCCGGTGGCGACGTACACGTTCTTGCTGCCGGGGTGCAGGGGTCCCACGAGCGGGACGGAGTCGGTGGACTCGTTGTCCTGGGTGGCCCAGCGGTGGCTGAAGGCCAGGTCGCCGAAGTGCCCGGTGGCCCAGTCGGCGAGCGTGCGGAACCGTTCCTCGACGTCTCCGCCCGTGCCGGGGGTGAAGTGTTCGCCGGTCACGACGAGCAGCCGCCGGCCGTCGGGCAGGGGCGCGGTGCGCACCGAGCGCGTGTTGCGCTCCGGGGTGATGTACATGCCGCGCGGCGCCCGTCCGGCGTCGATCGGCGCGGCGACGACGAGTTCGCGGCGTGGGGAGAGCCGGGTGAAGAGGAGGGCGCGGTCGAAGACGGGGTAGTGGGTGGCGACGACGACGGAGTGGGCGGTCACCTTCGTCGCGGACGCCGGGGACTCCACGGTCAGCTCGCAGGGGTCACCCTCGTGGAGGTCGGTGACGCGGCTGTACTCGTGCAGGGTGCCGCCGAGCCGCCGGATGGCGTCGGCGACGGCCAGGAGGTACTTGCGCGGGTGGAACTGGGCCTGGTCGGCGACCCGGACGGCGCCCGCGACGGGGAACGGCAGCTCGGTCTCGGTCACGAACTCCGCGGGCAGCCCCGCCTCGCGCGCGGCCTCCGCCTCGGC
>NZ_MUBA01000151.1:0-365 GCF_002154575.1 Streptomyces bobili | reverse complement strand
CAGCCGGGCCCCGTCGGGGCCGCGGGTGCGTCGCAGGTGGTCGTAGACGAGGGTGTGCTGGGCGCTCAGCTTGGCCGTGGTGTGGCCGGTGACGCCCGCCGCGATGCGGTGGGCCTCCAGGACGGCGACCGAACGGCCCCGCCGGGCCAGTTCCAGGGCCGTGCTGAGTCCCGCGATGCCCGCGCCGACGACGGCGACGTCGACGGTGAGCGGCCCCTCCAAAGGGGGCTCCGGATCACGGGGCGGCACGGTGTGCAGCCAGTACGACCCGTGGATGTGCGCCTGCTGTTCCATGGGCTCCGGGTTCCCGCGACGGAGCCGGTCACACGGCTGAGCGGGGCGGCGGCCCGCTTCATGGGTGGGGT
>NZ_MUBA01000150.1 GCF_002154575.1 Streptomyces bobili | reverse complement strand
ATCCGGGGCGCAGCGCCCAGCAGTTGCGGTCGATCGAGTCGACGGCCCGCGAGAACCTCGCGGAGGCGCGGGAACTGGTGGGCTCGGGCGGGAGTCCGGGGCAGGCGGCGGCGGGGTCGGTGGCCGGTACGCTGCGCCGGGTGCTGGACCGGTTCGCCGAGGACACCGGGCTCACCGTGGACGCCGATCTGGCGGACCCCGAGTGCGACCAGCAGACCCGGATCGCGCTGCTGCGCTGCACGCAGGAGTCGCTGGCCAACGTGCGCAAACACGCCCGTGCCTCAACGGTCGGGGTGGTCCTGGCAGGGCTGCCGTACGGGGTGGAGCTGGAGATCACCGACGACGGCGCAGGGTTCGTGGTGGAGGAGTCCACCGGGTTCGGCCTGGACGGGATGCGCAAGCGGCTGGCGGAGCTGGGCGGGCGGCTGACGGTCACCAGCTCGGTCGGTGACGGGACGAGGATCCTGGCGACGGTCCCCCTCGCCGGGGGCACGGAGGGGACGGCATGAGCGAGGCGGGACTGCGGGTGATCGTGGTCGACGACCACACGGTGATGCGGGCGGGCGTGATCGCGCTGCTGGCCGGCGAGTCCGGCATCGAGATCGTCGGCGAGGCGGGCGACGGGCGGGCGGCCCTCTCCCTCGTCGAGCGGTACGACCCGGACGTGGCCCTCGTCGACCTGCGGATGCCGGTGCTGGACGGGGTGGCGACCACCACCGAGATCGTCGCCCGGTATCCGCGCACCCGGGTGCTGATCCTGACGACGTACGACACCGACGCGGAGATCGAGCGCGGGGTGGAGGCCGGGGCCATCGGCTATCTGCTGAAGGACACCACGCGCGAGCAGCTCGTCGACGCGATCCGGGCGGCGGCGCGCGGGGAGACGGTGCTGGCACCGCGGGTCGCGGAGAAGCTGGTCGCCCGGCTGCGGCGCCCGGTGCACGACCCGCTGACCGCGCGGGAGAGCGAGGTGCTGAACGCGGTGGCGGACGGGCTGACCAACGCCGAGATCGGCAGGCGTCTGGTCATCACGGAGGCCACCGTGAAGACGCATCTGCTGCGCCTGTTCGCCAAGCTGGACGTCAACGACCGGACCCGCGCGGTGGTGGTGGCGCTGGACCGGGGGCTGCTGCGACGGCCGTAGACCATGGTGCCCCCGCGAGCACGGCTCGCGGGGGCGTTCACGCCGGTGGGCCGGGGTTTACAGGTTGCTGAAGTCGGGGCCCTTCGTACGGGTCCGCTTGATCTCGTAAAAGCCTGGCACCGAGGCGACCGCGAGGGTGCCGTCCCACAGGCGCAGGGCGTCCTCGCCCTTGGGGGCGGGGGTGACGACGGGGCCGAAGAAGGCGATCTGCTCGCCGTCGGCGCCGGGCACGGCGATGACGGGGGTGCCGACCTCCTGGCCGACCTTGTCGATGCCCTCCTTGTGCGAGGCGCGCAGTTCGGCCTCGAACTCGAAGGGCTCCTGCTCGGCGTACTCGATGAGGTCGGCGGGCAGTCCGGCGTCCTCCAGGGCTCCGGCGATGGCCTCCAGGGTCGGGCCCTCGCCGTTGTTGTGGAAGCGGGTGCCGAGCGCCTCGTAGAGGGGGCCGAGGACGTCCGCACCGTGCTTCTGCCAAGCCGCCGTCGCCACCCGCACCGGCTTCCACGCCTTGGTCGCGAGCATCTCCCGGTACTCCTCGGGAAGCTGGTCAATCTTGTCCTCGTTGAGCACGGCGAGGCTCATGATGTGCCAGCGCACCTCGATGTCCCGCGCCTTCTCCACCTCCAGCACCCACCGGGAGGTCATCCAGGCCCAGGGACACAGGGGGTCGAACCAGAAGTCGACGGGCGTCTTCGCGGAGCTGGTCTCGGACATGCGTCTCCTCAGAAAGTGTTCGACTGACAGACGCAACACCGTCCGCACCCCACCCCATTCCCTGCTGCCGCCCGTCAGGGGCACATGGCAGGATCGGTGCTGTCCACATGCCGAACACCGCCCGAGGAGTACCGCCCGTGCCCGGTGAGAACCTGTCCCGCGACGAGGCCCGGGAGCGGGCCGCCCTGCTGTCCGTCGACGGGTACGACGTGTCCCTCGACGTGCGCTCCGCCGTGGCCGAAGGCGACGAGGCGCCGCGCACCTTCCGCTCGGTCACCACGATCCGCTTCCGCTGCGCCGAGCCCGGCGCGTCCAGCTTCGCCGACCTGATCGCGCCGAGCGTGACGGCCGTGTCCCTCAACGGCCGCGACCTCGACCCCGGCGAGGTCTTCGACGGCTCCCGGATCCGGCTCGACGACCTCGCCGCCGAGAACGAGCTGGTCGTCGACGCCCTGTGCGCATACTCCCGCTCCGGCGAGGGCCTGCACCGCTTCGTCGACCCCGAGGACGGCGAGGTCTACCTCTACACCCAGTACGAGCCGGCCGACGCGCGCCGCGTCTTCGCGGGCTTCGAACAGCCCGACCTCAAGGGGCCGTTCCGCTTCGAGGTGCGGGCGCCCGAGGAATGGGTGGTGTGGAGCAACGGCACCGGCGAGCAGGCGGACGGCGTGTGGCGGTTCGCGGAGACCAGGCCGATCTCGACGTACATCACCTGTGTGGTGGCGGGCCCCTACCATTACGTGACGGACTCCTACACGCGTGAGCTGGCGGACGGTACGACGCTGGAGATCCCGCTCGGCGCCCTGTGCCGCAAGGGACTCGCGCCCTACTTCGACTCCGACGACGTCTTCCTCGTCACCAAGCAGGGCCTGGACTTCTTCCACGACCACTTCGACTACCCGTACCCCTTCGGGAAGTACGACCAGGCCTTCGTGCCCGAGTACAACCTGGGGGCGATGGAGAACCCGGGCCTGGTCACCTTCCGCGAGGAGTACATCTTCCGGGGCAAGGTGACGCAGGCGTCGTACGAGGCGCGGGCCAACGTCATCCTGCACGAGATGGCGCACATGTGGTTCGGCGACCTGGTCACCATGGAGTGGTGGGACGACCTGTGGCTGAAGGAGTCCTTCGCGGACTTCATGGGCTCCTTCGCGCTGGTCGGCGCGACCCGCTTCACCGACGGCTGGATCACCTTCGCCAACCGCCGCAAGGCGTGGGCCTACCGGGCCGACCAGCTGCCCTCCACCCACCCGGTCACCGCCGACATCCGCGACCTCCAGGACGCCAAGCTCAACTTCGACGGCATCACCTACGCCAAGGGCGCCTCGGTGCTCAAGCAGCTGGTGGCGTACGTCGGCCAGGACGCGTTCCTGGAGGGCGCCCGCCGCTACTTCAAGCGGCACGCCTACGGCAACACCCGCCTGGGCGACCTGCTGTCGGTGCTCGGCGAGACCAGCGGCCGGGACATGGCCGGATGGGCGCGGTCCTGGCTCCAGACGGCCGGGGTGAACTCGCTGACCCCACAGGTGCTGCTGGACGCCGAGGGCCGGGTCGACGAGCTGGCGGTGCTCCAGGAGGCGGCGGAGTCGCACCCCGAGCTGCGTCCGCACCGGGTGGCGATCGGCCTGTACCGGCGGGTCGACGGGCGTCTCGTGCGGTACGCGCGCGCCGAGATCGACGTCGAGGGGCCGCGGACGGTCGTGGCGGAGCTGGCGGGCGCGGAGGCGCCGGAGCTGGTCCTGGTCAACGACGACGATCTGACGTACTGCAAGATCCGGTTCGACGAGACCTCGCTGGCGGCGCTCCGGGAGTCCCTCGGGGACATCACCGACCCGCTGGCCCGCGCGCTGTGCTGGTCGGCGCTGTGGAACATGACGCGGGACGCGCTGCTGCCCGCACGGGACTTCGTCGAGCTGGTGCTGCGGTTCGCGGGGCGCGAGAGCGACATCGGCGTGCTCCAGATGCTGCACGCGTGGGCGGACTCGGCGCTGACGCACTACGCGGCGCCCGACTGGCGGCCGGCCGGCGAACGGCTGCTCGCGCAGGGCGCGCTGGCGGAGCTGCGGTCGGCGGAGCCGGGCAGCGAGCACCAGCTGGCGTGGGCGCGGTTCTTCGCCTCGGTGGCGTCCGGCCCGGCCGACCTCGACCTGCTCCGCGCGCTGCTGGAGGGCTCGGCGGAGATCGACGGCCTGGCGGTGGACCAGGAGCTGCGCTGGGCGTTCCTGGAGCCGCTGGCCGCACACGGCCGCGCCGACGAGGGCGTCCTGGCCGCGGAGCTGGCCCGTGACGACACCGCGTCCGGCAAGCGGCACCAGGTGCGCTGCCCGCAGCTCCTGGTCCACCGCCAGGCCGTCGATCTCCGCCGAGCCCTCCAGCAGCGCGCGGAGCAGGTCGAGGTCGGCCGGGCCGGACGCCACCGAGGCGAAGAACCGCGCCCACGCCAGCTGGTGCTCGCTGCCCGGCTCCGCCGACCGCAGCTCCGCCAGCGCGCCCTGCGCGAGCAGCCGTTCGCCGGCCGGCCGCCAGTCGGGCGCCGCGTAGTGCGTCAGCGC